>SWDS01000002.1:382310-555220 GCA_005116745.1 Nitrospira sp.
AGTTCCATATGCGCAGTATCGCATAAACAGGGTCAGTAGTGTTAACAGGCCCTAGTACGACCAACCCCACGGCGGTGGGCACCGGCGGCACCCCCTTCATGATGTATCTACAAAAGCACCTGGACGAGACGAAGCAAGCTATCGTGGCCTAAAGCGAGTAGATACATGTTGAATGCGATTGTTGTTCTTGTTACTCACGACAGGCGAGAGATTCAGATTTTTGGATAACGGCCCTGGATACTCGCAACGAGAACAGTGGAGGCTACTCAAAAACTTCCCGCGCCACGCGCTGAGCAATGAGACGAAACCCCTGATTAAGCCCATCGATAAGAAGTTTAGCGCCATCCTTGTTCCACTCTGTAACCCGAAGACTTCCCCCTAGATACACCAAGGTGTTGTGCCGAATATAGGACCCATCATCCGTATGAAGAAGGGTCGTCTCAATATGGACGAAGAGCTGATAAGGTCCATCCGGCTCCAAACCACGAAACTCGATCAATCGAATCTTCATTTTGAGGAGTGTTGCTATCCCTTTATCATGCAGTAGCTGATATTGACTGCCCTCTCTTTTGCCATACATATCTGGTGCCTCGTCGGGCAATTGTTTTACCAGCTCAAAGCTATACGCCGGGTGTCTCTGGACCACAGTCCAGATCTCATCCCACAACCTTTCCGAAAGCCCGCTTGTGTCGAGAGATTCCTGGACCACTCGGATAGCAGAACTTTGCATTAATCCCATTAACAGTGAGTTTGAATAGATTCTCTCGTCAATGGCTCGGGCACCTCCGCCAGCGCCTCGTGTAAGGACTTGTCCCCCCAAGTGGAAAGGAACTGCTAGCAGACACCCTTGGTTTCTACATTTAAATCCCTCAAACTCCTTAAAAGTCTTCGCTTGCTTATCACCTTCCAAATCCCCTTGTCCGGAATTATAAAGGCGATCCTGCATTTCTCGTAGCTCACCATCAACAAAAAAAGGGGGGCGTGAATACCAAACCTCTGAGCCTGATAGCCTAACTATTACTCCTATCGTCCCCAATCCCTGTCGCTCTATCTCTATAAGAGTTGACAACAAGGCCACACCCTTCGTCGTACATGCAGTGAGAGTGAATTGAGTACCAAGCACTAGAAGAATGAGGAGGAACTTATACATGCGTTACCCACGCCTATAGGTTCTGGCCCATGCCCATACCATCCTCTCCAGCATTGACCTTCAGAAACCATACCCCTTAAGTTGACAGGATGAAAAAAGGCTGCCGAAGCAACCTACTGCGTCACAGGGTTGTTACAATCCTTGGTAGTCGCAAGAAGAAACAGCAACAGGCTTCATTCTACAAGGTGATGCGGGAGAATAGGGGTGGAGCGATATGACAGGTGCTACGGTGCCTCACCGAGGCTTGATCATGTGAGGATTCCGGGAACTGATCAAAAACGCAATCACATTCATGAGACGCTGACTCAGGGCACTGAATCAAACAGCATTCGCACTTCTTGATCAAGTCCTAATGCATCAGCCTGGGCAACAAGGCTTTCCCGATCTATCCCGTTAGGCTTTCTCACCGCCACAATGCCTCGGGCATCTCAGATGGAACGGATGAGCGAGTTGGCCCGCACCTAAACAGAAATTGTCAGATTATTGGGAAGGAATATCACTGCGACGGCATTGCGACGAAGTCGAAGCCATAGAGGCGCATCCGAGAAATAACGAAGGGATTCATCACCCGTCTGGCTTCCGAGCGTTATGGCACGACCAGGCTTCACGCGCCGTTCGCCAGCCGAGACTCCTCCACCCCTAAGCAGGACGTTCCTGCTGGTCCCACAGCGCCTGTCGAACGAGCACCGCTCTTAATTGTAGATTATTCTTGCTCCCGCGTGCGCGCTCGGGGAGCAAGAGACGAGCAGGGATGCCCTACTTACTTCCCGAAAGCTTTTTTCAGCAGTGGTTCGATCTCGCCCTTAGCGGCCATGGGGTCGAGGACGTCGGTATCGCCGTAGAATGTCCCGTCGATAAACACCTTGGGGAGCGTCGGCCAATTGGTGATCTTCGCCAGCGCTTCCCGTTTCGCCGGTTGCGATAGGACGTCGATCAGTTCGTACGGGTACCCATACTTATCGAAAAACTGCATGGTTTCCCTCGTGAACCCGCACATCGGCATGGTCTTCGTTCCCTTGCCGTAGATCAAAATTTTATGGGCTTTCACTTCGTTTTGGATTTCTTCTTCGATTTGGTCGGCCATAATATCCTCCTAAGCCTCATCTCTGGTACGCGCGGTTAATTCGAGCGCATGGATTCGTCCGTCTTTCATCGGCACGTCTAACGCTTGATAGATCATCCGATGCCGGTCTAAGAGGTTTTTCCCATGAAAACCATCTGAGACAATCACAACCTTGAGGTGGTCCATGGTTCCTGTACGGTCGGTCACTGTCACCACGGCATCCGGCAAGGACTTACGAACATAGTCAGTTAGTACGTCTGGGGTAATCACCGGCCTCCACTCCTTTTATTTAGAGCATACACTAGCTGAAATTGGTTCTGAAACGCAATGTGCATCCTCGCTGGTGGTTTTCCACAATTATGGTGGTGCATGTGAACCAGCCTCCACCAGCGACACACGGTTCTGATTGAGCAAGCCGTTGAATTATTTCAGCCTCACCTTCCTCACGTTTCGGTATCAAGCTTGCGATACTTACAATACATACGAACACAGATTACCCCGCCATTCACGAAGGAGGTCGTTATGAGCGAATTCAAATCCGGGTTTTTTGTGGGAGGTGAGAGCTGCAATGGCCGCGTCCTCGTTGTGGATGATGAGCCCGATATCCGCAAGGTCGTCCGCCTGACGTTGCAGAAAGCCGGCTATGATGTCCTCGAGGCAGAGAATGGCGAGAAGGCCATTGAAACCATCAACTACGGTGAAAATCGGCTGCTTCTTGACGTCATCATCTGCGACATCCGCATGCCAAAGGTGAATGGGATCGAAGCGATCGCCTACTTCCGCCAGAATTATACTCGGGTCCCCTTGATCGTCCTGACCGGATTCCCCGACACCGACATGGCCACGGCCTTACTGCGACAAGGTGTGGTGGATTATCTTGTGAAACCGGTAGAGGGCGAGAAACTGAAGGCCTCCGTCGCACGTGCCATGGAGCAGCGTGAATTGGCCCATCTCTGAGGGAACGGGCCACAGCATCGCAGGGAGCCAGCATGACGATCATCTCTCCGACCATGTCCCATCCGCAAGCCGACAATCGGGGAATCGAACCAGCTCCCGCCTCGCCTCCGATGAGAGTGGCCATCATTGGGGCGGGGCGGGGGGGCATGGCCCTGCTCGATGTGCTCCATCAGATCAGCAGGATTCAGATCGTCGGCATCACCGATCAGAATCCCTCGGCTCCCGGGCTCACACGCGCCCAAGAGCTCCATGTGCCGGTCTATGACCGGGTGACCGACTTGATCACGCACCAAGAGCTCAACCTTGTGATAGACGTCACCGGTGATCCAGCCATGGAGTCGGTGCTTCGGGAGGAGGTGCCTGCGGGGGCCGACGTAGTCAATGGCCAGACCGCACGGCTTCTCTGGGTACTCGTGCAACATGAATCGACATTGCAAACTGAATTGCTCCATGCAGAGAAACTTGCTGGAATCGGCTCGTTCGCCGCCGGCATCGCGCATGACATGAACAATCCGCTCCAGCTGATTCTGGGTCTGGCAGAAAATCTGACGGACGAAACGGACCTGGAAGCCGTGCACCTGCAGGCCCACGATATTATTGAAGCCGTGAAACGGACGACGGCCATTTGTCGAGACCTTACGTCCTATTCTCGTCGCGCATCGTTACGGCAAGACTGCCTGATTAACGTCAGCGGCAAGTTGGATGAAGCGCTCAAGATTGCTCGCTATGCGGTGGGGCTCCAAGACATTGAAATTCGAAAACTGTATCAACCCGACGTCGTGGTCAAGGGGAACCCCGATGAGCTTCTCCATGTGTTCGTCAATCTCATTACCAACGCCGTGCAGGCCATGGATCACCACGGAACCTTGACGCTGGAAGCCACCGCGATGGCCGACGCGACGCAGATTCGTGTCTCCGATACCGGCAGCGGCATCGCTCCAGAGCTCCTTGGTCGAATCTTTGAACCCTTCTTCACGACAAAACCACCAGGGAAGGGAACCGGATTGGGTTTGTACAATATTAAAAATGTCATCCATCACATGAATGGCACGATAGGGGTCGACAGTCAGATCGGCCGAGGCTCAACCTTTACCCTCACATTTCCCGGTGAGAGGAGCACTCAATCGTGACGGAGACGCCGACATCCTCGCCGTCCGGCACCAGATGGGGGCTCAAGGCGAAAGTCATCCTCTCCATGCTGCTCGTCGGTGTCATCCCGCTCGTCGTCGGCTTAGGGATGGCATTCTGGCAGGGGTCTCAAGAAATCCGGGAAGTCAGTGGGGAAAGCTTTAAAGCACTAGCAACCGAAGCCGCCCGTAAACTCGACCTCCTCCTCGCCGAAGAAATCGCGCACACCGCGCGCATTGCGAATGACCCGGCGATCATTCGAGCGTTGGAGCAACGGCGTGATGCGCGGGGAGACCCCAAGAGTCCGACCACGGCACTCACTGACTTCGAGCAGCGCTGGAAGGAAAAAGACGCTGCCGCCGTCAAGTCCATTGCCGATAATCCTCTCAGCACCTTGCTCCATGAATACTTTACCGGCGTCCATAGTGCGCCGGGCCAGTCGCTTCCGCACGTGGTTCGCTCATCGACAAAGATGCTGTTCCTGACCGATGCACAGGGCACACTCGTCGGGACCATGACGGGCTATCCCGCGTTCCGCCACCAGAAGTCCCACTGGTGGCAGGGTGCCTTCAATAAAGCGGTAGGCAAGCTCTATATCGAAGACATCCGTTTCGACGACCAGGTGAACGCCTATGTCTTCTCCATCTCACTTCCTGTCATGGATAGTCTCCGGTACGAAGTCGTCGGAGTGCTGCACCGCGTGATCGATGCCAAAGAGTTCTTCTCTCCCGCCACCCATGTCACTCGATTTGGAAAGACCGGCCACGTCATGTTGATTGACACCAACGGGATCGTCGTGAGCTGCCCGATTCTTCCCACCGGCGTCCCGTTGTCCGATCCGAAGCTCATCCCGCTCGTCACACCGCCACACCCCGGTTGGGTGCAAACCTCAAGCGACGGCCACGGCGGACAGTCGACCTCCGTCATCGGCTTTGCCTCTCTGGCAGAGACCAGCCAGGCGACCAACGGCTCGATCGACAATGGGTCATGGCACACCTTCGTCTGGCAATCGTCCGATGAACTCTTCGCGCCGATTCAACATCTGTTCACCTGGGTGACGGTGTTCGGAGCCGTCGCTGTCGTGCTACTGGCCTCGCTGGGCTACGTCGCCGCCAGCCGCATCGTGACGCCCGTACGGCAACTGCAACTGGCCGCGCAATCAATCGGGCGCGGTGAATTGCGGACACCGATTCAGATCCACACGGGTGACGAATTAGAGGACCTGGCCGAAGAATTCAACCGCATGAACCAGCAGTTGAAAGCGGCCTTCGCCGGATTGACTGACCAGGTCAAGCTGAAAACCCAGGAGGTCCAGGTCCTCCAGCAGTCGACGGATCAGATCTTAGACGCCGTCCCCACTCCCATTCTCCTCATTGATGCCCACGAAACTGTACGCTACATCAATCAGGCGGCCCGCGATTCCTTCAAGGTCCAGGAACCAATGTCAGACGCATCCCTGTTCACGATTCTTCCACTTGACCCAGCCGTTCAGAAACAGCTTCACGCAGAGTTCCAAGCCAACGGGGAGACGGCTCTTGCCACAGCCGGCATCACGCGCGAAACAGCGCCGAGGGATCCACTTGCGCCGAGTGCCAATCATGAATCGGTGCACCATCGTGCTGAGCTTCATATTGGATCGCGCATCTATCACTATCAATGGTTCCGATTACCCACGAGACCAGGAGAAGAAGATAGCATCGGGCTGGTGCTTCGAGACACCACGGACGAGAGCCAACTGCAAGATAAGCTGGTCCAGGCTGAAAAAACAGGAAGCCTTGGCGTCCTCACCGCTGGAATCGGCCACGAACTCAACAACCCCTTGTTCGGGATCATCGGGTTGGGGGAAGCGATTCAGGATGAGCAGGATTTGGAGCAGATCAAGTCTTGCGCCCAGGACATCGTGGCCCATGGCCGTCGCATGGCGACGATCGTTCGTGATTTTACCGGCGTGACAAACCGTGAAGCCTTCGACAAACAGGTACCGGTGCCTGTAGAGCAGATATTAGACCAAGTGCTGGCGACGGCACAGACCACCGTTGAAATGAAAGACATTGTGATCCACAAGACCTATGCGGGCCATACCCCTGTGCTGGTCTTTCCCGACCAACTTCGGCAAGCGTTGGTGAATCTCGTGACCAATGCCACCCAAGCCATGAAGGGGACCGGCACGCTCACGTTGACGACCGCCGTCTCGGACCACACGGTGACGACGACGATCGCCGATTCTGGCCCCGGCATCTCCAAACAGCACTTGTCAAAAGTCTTCGATCCATTTTTTACGACCAAGGGACAAGGGGAAGGTTCTGGACTCGGGCTCACGGTGTCCCGACGGATTATCCGAAAGTTTGGGGGTGATCTCCGTATCGAAAGCGTCGAAGGCCAAGGCACCACCTGCGTCGTTACTCTTCCGATCAGTTCTCCACGATCTCCCGAAGGAGGCCCATGGACACCGTCCGCGTCACGTTCCGAGCCGCAACCATCGCACTCTTCGTAGGGGGACTCTGGGGCGTGACGTCTCTTGACGCAGCCAAGGAGAACCCACCCATCGGCAGCATCTCTCCGGAGAGAGTCGCCGATTACGTATATGCCATCCTGGAGGCCGACCGGACGATCTATACGACCCACATCGTCAACCGCATGCAGGAGAAAGGTATCGTCGCTGCGACCGAACATTGGGAGCAGGACAGCACACTCCTGCTGCCGGCTCAGTTTCTTCAACATTCAGGCCGGTTGGTCGCCGAGAGTGGGCGGGGCATCCGCTACAGACTGATCGGGTTCTCTCCGATCTATCAACGCAACGCGCCTGCGACCGAGTTTGAACGCAAAGCGCTGGAGGGGCTCAGGCGACAGCCTGACCGGCCAATTACCGGAGTGGTGTCAAGCGGCAAGAAGCAGTACTTCCAAGCCATCTATGCAGACCGTGCCGTCTCATCTGCCTGCATCCTGTGCCACAACAGTCATCCGTTAAGCCCGAAGCAGGACTTCAAGTTGAATGATGTGATGGGTGGGATCGCCATTACAATTCCGCTGGAGTAGCAGGACACGTGAGCGGTCATTGTCGGCTTGAGAGCCAACATACTGTGCGCGGATGCAGCGTAACAAGGAAGTTACGAAGGCGTGGATGGGTTCATAGAAACGGCCGGTGGCTTGAGGTGGTACTCCTCTCGATAGATCTGCACCGCTGTCATCAGCAGGCTGATAAGGATCGGGCCGACGAACAGTCCAAGCAACCCGTACAGCGCCAACCCGCCCAACACGCTGAGCACGAGGAGCAACACGGGAATCTGCACATCTTGGCCGATCAACCACGGGCGTAGGAACTGGTCGACCATCGACACGACGCCAATTCCCCACACCAGCATAATCAGCGCTTTCCCGCTCGCACCCACCCAGAATAGGTAGAGCGCCACGGGTCCCCACACCAGTCCCGTTCCGCCGAACGGGATCGGCGCCAACACGGTCGTCAACGCGGTCAGTCCCACCGGAAACGGCACATCGAGCGCCCAGTAAGCCATCCCAGACAAAAGCCCTTGAACGATCGCCGTGACCAGCATCCCTTTCACCACCGCCCGAATCGTTTGATCCAGCCGGATCAGGATTCTGGACTTGTGCGACTCCTCCATCGGAATCAAATCGTATAAGACGGTGAGCCACTGCTGACCGTCTTTGAAGAGAAAAAATAACACCAACAGCATAATGAAGAAATTCGTCACCAGCGCGAAGGTGTTCTTCAGCAAGCCTCCCATTCCTCCGACCAAAAACTGACCCAATTCCGTGACTCCACCGACGAGCGACTGTTCCAATGACACGGTGGGACTGCCGGTCCCGGATACCGCCGCCTTCAACCAACCTCCCACCAACGGGATGCCGGCCACTTGATCCGGCAATCGCTGGAGCCCGCCGGCTGAGATCCATGCTCGGATCTCCTGCTCCGCTGCCCCGGCTTCCCGCACCAACATCACCCCCATGGCAACTAACGGCACAACAACAACCCCCAGCGCGCCGACGGTCAGCAGAGCGGCAGAGAGCGCGTCCTTCCCACCGAACCACTTGGCTAGCCGGACATGCATGGGGAAGGCCCAATGCGCCAACAGACCGGCCCACAGGGCTGAAAAGACAAATGGTTTGAACATCAACCCGATTTGGTAGAGCAGCAAGACCAGAAGGGAAAAAAACACGATGGAAAAGATCTGTTGTCGAGTCATAGCAAACGTCGCAGTCTCTCTGAAGCAGTATCGAGTAAATAGCAGATCTGTCGGCGTCTGTCACGGGAGGAAAGAATGGGATGGAAGGTGCAAGACCACCGGACGTGAGGACGACACAACGAACGAGAGGCGGGAGTGCCCTTACAGGTCGACTTCCCGTCCGATCAACGCAACCGCTTTCCCACGATGCGCATTCATGTCGCGAACATTATTCGGGACTCGAGGGGCTTCTTCTGGCCAGCCTGTGACCCCCATATCGCTGACCCCCTGAAATTTCGCGCCTTCTTCCATCAGCATCATCGGACAATGGACTTCGCCGATCAAAATCGCGGTTTTGAGGAGCTGGATCTTCCCGGTTGCCGTGACCGTGGCTTTGATACGTCCACTGCTGATCAGCGAATCGGCGTGGATAGCTCCCTTCACCACTCCATCTTCCCCGACGATGACTTGCCCCTTCGTGTACACATCCCCTTCGAGTCGCCCATCGATCCGCACCGTACCATCGACTTTAATTTCCCCTTTGAGCTCAACACCTTTTGCCAACAGCGTAATATTGCCATCGTCGACAGACCCGGTCTTTTTCATGGGGACTCCTCTCAACAGGCCAACCTTCCCCAAGGGTACCCGAGGACCAGGGATACGCCTAACAGTTTGTCGAATCCAGCACCCAGGTACGCGCTCCGCCCTATTGCGATACACCAAACGTCTGCTTCATCCGTTCCCAGAGCCCGCCTCCATGCACTTCGCAATAGACCGTCGGCTCCGTTCCAGCGATGAAGAACTCAACTCGCTTCTCCGGACATTGCGACGTCGCGAGTTGTCCGCTTTTGGGATCAATCTTCCGCTGAATAACCCCAACGGGCGCCTCAAAATCAGGAGAATCACGTGGAATGAGCCGAAGCGCCAACTCGCTCCATATCGGAAGGGCAGCCAGGGCGCCGGTCAACTTCAGGGCGCGTTCATCGTCAAAACCAACCCACACACCGATCGCCATATCCGGGGTATAGCCGATGAACCAGGCATCTCGATACCCATCAGTTGTCCCGGTTTTGCCTGCCACCGGACCATGCACTCCCAACACTCTAGCTTTAGCTCCAGTGCCATGGTCCACCACCCCTTTCAACAACGACGTCACGAGAAATGTCCCTTGTGGGCTTGCCGCCTGACGCCGATCGAGCGGGGGACTCCAGATGGTCTCTCCTTCTTCGCCCACCATATTGGACAGCGCGACCGGATGGATAACCACACCTCCATTGGCAAGCCCGGCGTAGGCGGACGTGATCTGAAGCAACGAGACTGAAGAACTCCCCAACGCCAGGGACAAATCATCCGCCACCGGTGTCGTGACTCCGAACGCGTGCAGCAGACTCGTGAGCGCCGTAATCCCAGTTCGATGTGCCGTCCGAACGGCGGGAACGTTCAAGGACTGCTCAAGTGCCGTTCGGACCGTCACCGGCCCTCGATACTGCCGATCATAATTCTGAGGTGACCAGGACCCTGTGCCGGATTCCAAGGTCACCGGCTCATCCACCAGTAATGTTGCCGGAGTCAGTCCGGCCGTACCGTGGTCACGGGCTGCCTCAAATCCGGCCAGGTATACAAATGGTTTAAAAAGAGACCCAGCCGATCGATGCGCCTGTACCGCACGGTTGAATTGGCTCAGCTGATAGTTACGACCGCCGACCATCGCACGCACGTGACCGGTCTTGACATCCAGGACAACCGCTGCCCCCTGAAGCGGAGGCTCGACTCCAGCCAAGGCCGGATAGCTGTTCTCGAGTTTCGTCAATCCATCGTGTAACACCCGTGCGACGATTCGTTGAGCCCTTGGATCAAGGGTCGAATAGATTCGCGCCCCATCTGGGATATCCATGCCCATCCCCTGCTCGATTTCTCTGAGCAGGTGATCGACAAAGTACGGCGCATCGGTGAGAATATCCTGATTCAACATGACCTTGACCGGCTGAGTCATGGCCTGCGCCACGGCGTCCCCCGTCAAGATCCCCTCTTCCTTCAGTCGGCGAAGCACCACATTGCGACGCGCCGTGGCAGACTCAACGCTTTTGACGGGAGAATAGGCATTGGGTCCCTTGATCAATCCAACGATCAGCGCGATTTCATCGATCGATAGGTCGTCAAGATCCTTGCTGAAATAGCGATGAGCAGCCTCTCTCACACCGTAGATCGAAACCGGTCCGGCTTGGCCGAGATAGATCTCATTCACATAGCTCTCTAGAATCTCTTCTTTCCGATACTTGAATTCAAGCGCCATCGCAGCCATCACTTCCCGAAGTTTCCGCCCAATGGTTCGCTTGGGAGAATAGTAGAGGTTCTTGGCCAATTGTTGAGTGAGCGTGCTGCCTCCCTGCACAAGGACGCCGCGAGTCAGATTGACCCAAAATGCTCGTCCGATCGCGATGGGGTCAACCCCGAAGTGGGAAAAAAATCGACGATCCTCGATAGTCAACAGCGCCTGAATCAGGGTGGGAGGGACACGGTTCAGGGGAATCCATTCCCGGACCTGCCTGGAACCGGAACGCATTCCGCTGATCAACACCGGCTCGAGCGAGACCAAAGACAGTGGATGCCCATCGGACACGGACGACACCTCAGCGACAATCCCGTCGGCCAATCTCAAACGGACCGATCGTGCAGGAAGTCGGTTCGCCGCCTGAGCATGAAGGAAAATCTCGATGGAGTCCTTGGCAGAGAAATACTCACCGGCAACCCGCGGTGCTGTCGTGGCCGGCTTGTACTCCAATCGTTGCAGGTGGTCGAGCAATCCTGAATCGACAACATGAAGCCCCGGCGTCAGAAAAAACGGAGCGCCATAGATCAACAGCGGCGGATGCTCATCGCTTTTGGGCAGAGCCAAACTGGTTGAAAGAAAGACAACATACCCGCCCACGAGCGCGACCGCCACTCCACAGACGATCAGGACCAGTAGGAGAAAGCGCCTCGCCCACGAGACGGACCGATCAGACGTTGGAATCGACATAGTCTCAGCATGCCCTGTGTATTCAGACGAGAAACACTGTGCAACAGATTACCAAATTCAGGGAATTTACGTGGAAGAACTTGTGATACCTCGAAAAGCGCACGAACATCCTGAAGCCTGGTGCAATCTGCGCACATGTGGGCGGCTTAAGCGGTACCGTCCCTGTCGGCGTTGCCACACTCCATGCGATGTGTGTCGCATCTGGGCCGGTACGGCCTACAGCGCATTCCTGGCGGAAGCAATGCAGTTGAACACAATCTGCACCGCCTCATGGTGCTGAGAGTCGCGGCACGGACTGATCACCGGATGATGAGAGCCGGTCCAGATCGTTCTGATCGGCTGGTTAGGGCTTGGGGTCAGGTGGAAGTCCAAGGTCGAGCAAATGTTTCAGCCCTTTGAATTGGGTGTTTTCCGCTTGCTGATCCTGTTCTGCTTCTTTACGACGGCGTGCCCATTCGCTGCGGCTGCCCCCTAACACCGGCAGAGGATCGAAGTGTCGCCAGGCCGGCATGGTCGCCATGAAACTCGCCAGCAGGGTGCCGCTGCGGAGAGCCCACGCGATGAACCCGGCCGACAAGGCGGTCCCCGTCACAGCGGCGATCCGCACCGTCATCACATGCTGCTCTTGGGACACGCCCATCGCCTGCTCCAACGAGGCCGTCATTTCATCGAGCTTGGAGAATAGGAGATCGCTCACCGATTGAGATTTCTCGTCTTGCTCAGATTCTGGCGTTGGAGTTGATTCTCCGAGCAGACCGGTCAAGAGCAGCCTTCTGGCTTCGTCGATCCAGGGGAAGAGCACCGAATCCTTCGCCTCATCGATCGTGGCTCTCGGTTCCTCAGGCCTGATCACCACCAGGCGCTCCGTCGGCGATGGCAGAACGGTTGCCGGATGAGATTCCGCTGGCGCAGAGCGTGACTCTGGCAAGACTGGAGCCTGAGGGAGTGCGTCTGTTGGCGGCTCTACGGGGCCCAATGGACGTGAAGGAACAGGTTCTGGACCAGTCGGACTGGGGGGTGTCGTCGGCAGCAAGACCGGCGGAGGAGTCGGGGTAGGCAGAACCCCTTCTACTACATCCGCCACGGTGACCTGAATGGTCTGTGTCGTGCTGGCCCCTTGGCTGTCGGTTACTTGCACTTGGACGACATACACATTGTCGCCGTTCGCGTCGGTGGCCACTTCGAAATCAGGCGGCGCGGTAAAGTTTAAGGCCCCAGTGGCGGTATTGATCGTGAAGCGCGCCTGATCCGCTCCCCCACTCAGGTTGTAGGTGAGGGCTTGCGCCGGCAGATCCACATCCGCCCCCGTCACGATCGTGACGGCACTGACGTTTTCCGCCACATTAATCGCCGCAGTCGGGCCAGCACCGCCACTCGTGATCGTCGGCGTATCATTGACCGGCGTGATCGTGAGAGTCATGGTTGTTGAACCCGACACCCCCCCCGCTCCATCATTCACGGTAAAAGTAAAACTGTCGCTGGTGGTTTCCGATCCATCGTGCACATAGACCAGCTGATTGGCGGCAATATCCGCTTGCGTAAAGGTGGTCGTAGACACGCCGGGTGCAGTCGTCAGTTCCAGTCGCCCATACGCCGGACCGGTGCCGATGGTATAGACCAGTTGTGCGGCCGTCTGCTCAATGTCGGTCACCGCCAGCTCACTGCTACCAATCGTATCGGTCCCGCCTTCGGCCACGGTGCTGCCCGTATTGACGGTAAGCGTTGGTGCATCGTTCACCGGCGTCACGGTGACGCTGATCACCTGCGTGCTACTGTTGCCCGCATCGTCGGTAATCGTCACGGTGAAGCTGTCGCTGCCGTTGTAGTCGGCAGTCGGGCTGTAGCTCCACAGCCCCGTCGCCGGATCGATGCTCGCGCTCCCGTTCGTCGCCCCCGTGCTCACGCTAAACACGCTGCCGTCGCTCAAGCCCTCGGCGTCGGTGGCGGTCAGGGTCCCGGTCACGGTCGTGTCTTCGGCCCCGCTCCCGCTCGTGCCCCCGGTCACCACGGTCGGATCGTTCACGGCGGTCACATTGACGGTCACCGTCGCAGTCTCGGTCACCCCGCCGCTCGTGATGGTGTAGGTAAAGCTGTCGAGGCCGGTGAAATTGGCGTTGGGCGTGTAGGTCACGGTGCCGTTCGCGAGGAAGGTCACGCTCCCGTTCGCCCCTTGCGTGACGCTCGTGAGCACCGGGGTGCCTTCAAAACTATCCGCCGTGGCGCCGTTGGTCCCCGTCAGGACGTTCGCACTGATCGCCGTATCTTCATTCGTCGTGAGGCTGTCGTTGGTGAGGTCCACGACGGGGGTCACGGTGACGCTGATCACCTGCGTGCTACTGTTGCCCGCATCATCGGTAATCGTCACGGTGAAGCTGTCGCTGCCGTTCCAGTCCGCATTCGGGCTGTAGCTCCACAGCCCCGTCGCCGGATCGATGCTCGCCGTCCCGTTCGTCGCCCCCGTGCTCACGCTAAACACCGTGCCGTCGCTCAAGCCCTCGGCGTCGGTCGCGGTCAGGGTCCCGGTCACGGTCGTGTCTTCGTTGCCGCTCCCGCTCGTGCCGCCGGTGATCGTGGTGGGATCGTTCACCGCAGTCACGATGATCGCCACCGTGTCCACGTCGCTGCCGCTGTTGGCATCGGTGCTCGTGACCGTCAATGTGTCACTGCCATTAAAGTTGAGCGTGCCTTGGTAGACCAGGGTCGCAAGGGTTGCATTGATGTCCACTTGGCTCCCCGACAACGTCAGGGTATTCGTGCCGTTGCTCCCTGCACTGATGGTCGCGCCGCCTTGCAGGGTCACGGTCACGGTCCCATTCAGCACGCCCAATTGCACGCTGCTCATGTTGCCGTCTACGTCATTGACGCTCACGCCGCTCAGCGATAGCGGGGTGTCTTCGGTGACGGTCTGGGCGCCCGGGACCGTGTTCACCGGCGCGTCGTTCGCCCCGCTCACCGTGACCGTCGTGTCGTAGTTGGCGCTGGTGCCGCCATCGCCGTCGGTCAAGACAAAGCGCACGGTCCGCGCCCCAGTCGTGGGTGCCGTGGTGTCCGTGTTCTCATAGGTGATGTTCTGAGTCAGCGCGGTCACCGCTGCCGGCGTGGCATTGCTGCTTAGTGTGATGACGAGATTGCTCCCGCTACTGCCACCGGCGTAGGTTCCGATCACCGTTCCGCCGTAGGTGATGTTCGGACCACTGACCCCAATCTGCCCAGCCCCGGTGCCTTGATTCCGAATACTCAGCACGTCTTCGGCGCTGTCGCCTCCCACTGGAATGGAGACGGTCAAGGTGCCTGTGTCGAGGTTGGTGGAATCCACATCAGCCACCAGCGCATTGCCGCCCTGCTCGATGACCACCGCCCCGTCGCCTTCGCTATAACTCAGGCTGTCGCCACTCAAGCTCGTGATTGTCGGGGCATCGTTCACCGCTGTCACGGTAATCTGTTTCGACGCAGTGAGAGACGTGCCGCCGTCGCCATCCGTCAAGACCGCCTCAACCGTGCGGGTTGCAGTAGACGGCGCATCGCCGGCCACCCAGAAGCGGATATTCGCCATCACCGCACCGACGACGCTCGCATCGGCATTGGCATTGAAGGTCACGACAAACGGGGCGGCGCCAATACCACCGGACTGCGTCCCGATTAAGGTGCCTCCGTAGTAGACATTGGTCCCACTGACGCCAATTTGGCCTGCGCTCATCCCGGTATTGAGCAGCTCGACTCGATCATCCACGCTTGGGTTGACGCTGATCGTGATGGTCAGCGTCCCGGTATCAAAATTTGAGGAGTCCAGGTCGCTGATGGTCGGGAGGGCATCGATCATCACCGCCAGCGCGCCTTCGGTGAAGTTCTTATCTCCCTCTCCAAAGGTCAGGACCGGCGCATCGTTGGTACCCTGGACATAGACCAACTTATTTTGTGGCGTCGCGGTGCCCCCATCGCCGTCGGTCAGGCCGATCGTCAATGTGCGCGTCGCGGTGGACGGATTGTCGCTCACGTTGTTGAATTGAATACTGCGATAGACTTCCTGAACCGCCGTGGGCATCGCACTGGCATTGAACGTGATGACCAATGAATCCGACCCGCTGGTCCCGCCGCTCACAGTGCCGATCACCGTCCCTTCATAGGTCACGTTGCTCCCGGAGACCCCAACCTGGCCTGGGCCAGTGCCGAAGTTCCCCACCATCAATCGGTCATCGGCGGTACCGTTGGCAGAGATCGAGACAGTCAGCACGCCCCCATCGAAGTTCGCCGAATCCACATCGACAATGGTGCCCGTCGCATCGATCAGCTGCGCAAGCCCGCCTTCCACGAAGGTCACATCCGGCGCCACAGGCGTGATCACCGGCGCATCGTTTGTGGCGATGATCGTCACGGTAGTGCTGCCGGTCGCCGTGAGCGCCCCACCGCTGCCTTGCGTACCGCTGTTGCCATCGTTAAACGTCCAATCAACCTGGACGGTAGCAGGCGGCGCATCGCTGGTATTGTGGTAGGTGATTTGCTGCATCGCCGAGTTCACCAGCGCCTGCGTCGCGTTGCTGTTAAACGTCAGCTCCAGCGTGCCGGCGCCGCTGACATAGGTACCGATGGTGATGCCGCTGACATTGACGTTGCCGCCGAACAAGGACAACGTGCCGGCGCCGGAGTAGAAGACGTCTTGCGCATCGGCGCCGCCATTGCGGGTCAGCGTGAGCGTGGCGCCGTTGAAGTTGTTGGCCGCCGACAGTTCAGCGTCAAAAATGGTGACGTCGGCATCCAGCACGACCGCCGCGCCGCCTTCGGTATAGGTCGGCGTGCCGTTCAAATTGCTGAAGACCGGTTGGTCGTTATTGGCCGTCGTCAGATTGACGGTGCCAGTACCCGTGTTGCTCGTTCCGCCGTCGCCATCAGTAACCACGACTGAGATCGTGCGCACACCCAACGTTGGTGTATCCGACGTCGTGGTATAGGTAATGGACTGGTAGACTGCCTGCACCTGCGCCGCTTGCGCGTTGGCATTGAAACTCACCGTCAACGGCGTGCCGCCGGTGCCGCCCGCCCATGTACCCACCGTGACTCCGCTCACCAACACGTTTGAACCAGACAGTGACACACCACCAACAGCTAACAGCGCCAGCCTGTCAGTCGACTCACCACCGGCGCTGATGGTGGCCGTGAGTGTTCCTCCGTTAAAATCAGCACTGTCCGAGTCTGTGACGGTGACCACGCCAAAGAATGGATTGCCCCCACTGTCTTCCCCTGCACCGACCGCTCCTCCGTTCGTCAGCACCGGCGCATCGTTCACCGCCGTCACGGTCACCGTCGTGTCGTAGTTGGCGCTGGTTCCGCCGTCGCCATCGGTGAGCACATAGCGCACTGTTCGTGCCCCAGTCGTGGGCGCTGCGGTATCCGTGTTCTCATAGGTGATGTTCCGCATCAGCGCCGTCACCGATGTAGGCGTGGCATTACTGTTCAGCGTGATAACGAGATCGCTCCCGCTACTGCCACCGGTGAACGTTCCAATCGTCACGCCTTGGTAGGTGATGGTACTGCCGCTCACCCCGATCTGCCCGGCCCCAGTGCCTTGATTCCGAATGCTCAGCACATCTTCAGCACTGTCGCCGCCCACTGGAATGGAGACGGTCAAGGTCCCGGTGTTGAAGTCAGTGCTATCCACGTCGCCGACCGTGACATTGCCCCCTTGCTCGATCACCACCGCCCCGGCCCCTTCGCTATACGCCAGGCTATCGCCGCTCAAATTGGTGATCGTCGGTGCGTCGTTGACCGCCGTCACGGTGATGTCCGCCCATGCCGTTGACAGATCAGACGCACCAAGATCATCGACCGAGATGTAGGAGAATCCGGTGCTCCCGTTCCAGTTCGACGTCGGCACGAAGTACAGCATCAGCGCGCCCGATGTGGCCGCATAGTTGGTCGCGATGGCAGCGGGAGTCGTGAGGCCAGCATCGAGATACAAGGTGCCATTCGCTGGCAGGCTGAAGAGCCGGAAGTCGCTGATGGTGCCATCGACATCGGTGGCGCTCAGCGTGACCGATATCGACGCCGCATCTTCAGCACCGCTGGCGCTTACATCGGCGGTTTCTGGTCTGTCGTTCACGCCGCTGACCGTCACCGTTGTATCGTAATTGGCACTGATCCCGCCGTCCCCATCGGTGAGCACATAGCGGACGGTTCGGGCGCCGGTCGTGGGCGCATTGGTGTCGGTGTTCTCGTAGGTGATGTGGTGCACCAGCGCCGTTACTGCGGTCGGCGTCGCGCTGGCGTTGAGCGTGATGACCAGGTTGCTCCCGCCGCTGCCACCGGCAAACGTCCCGATGGTCACCCCTCCATAGGTAACGTTACTGCCGCTCACGCCGATCTGCCCCGCCCCCGTCCCCTGGTTGCGGATGCTCAACACGTCTTCGGCACTGTCCCCTCCCACCGGGATCGAGACGGTGAGGGTGCCGGTATCGAGGTTGGCGCTGTCCACATCCGCTACCAGCGCGTTGCCGCTCTGCTCAATGACCACGGCCCCGTCGCCTTCGCTATAGCTCAGGCTGTCGCCAGAGAGATTCGTGATGGTCGGCGCGTCGTTGGTGGCGATGATCGTCACGGTCGTACTGCCGGTGGCTTGCAAGGCCCCGCCCGTGCCCTGACTGCCGCTGTTGCTATCGTTGAAGGTCCAGGTGATCTGTGCGCTGGCAGGCGGCGTGTCGCTGCTATTGCTGTAGGCGATCTGCTGCATCGCCTGATTGACCAGCGTGTTCGTGGCGTTGCTGTTGAAGGTGAATTGCAACGCGCCACCGCTATTCGTGTAGGTGCCGATGGTGGTACCGCTCACCACGACATTGCCGCCACTCAAACTCAACGTGCCGGTGGCGCTGAAGACGTCTTCGGCGTTGGCGCCGCCGTTCCGCGTTAACGTGAGCGTGGCGCCGCTGAAATTATTGGCGGTGGAGAGTTCGGCATCGAAGATCTGCACGTTAGCGTCCAGTACCACTGCAACCCCGCCTTCGGTAAACGTCGGCGTGCCATCAAGCGTGTTGGTGAGAGTGGCACCAAACTGGCTGTCCAACGTGCCGTCACTGTTCAACCGGGCGGCGGCGAAATCCCAGTTGCCGCTGTTCGTGCGCCCGCCGATCACAATCTTGCCATCGGGCTGGATGACGACACCCGTCGCGATGTCAGTGCCGGTGCCCATCGCGACGGTGACCTTGCCGGTCCCGCCAAAGCTCGTATCCAGTGCGCCACTGCTGTTATAGCGCACCACCGCGAAGTCGGTGGTGCTGGCCAGGCCATAGCCAGCCACGACGATCTTGCCGTCGGACTGCACGGTCAGAGCATTGGCCCCAGCCCCCCCGCCCCCAACGCCAGTCGTCACCTTGCCGGTGCCGTTGAAGCTCGTGTCGAGCGTCCCGTCGGCGTTGTAACGCACCACCAGAAAATTGTTATTGGTGTAGCCCGACACGAGGATCTTGCCGTCGCTCTGCACCACGACGCCGGTTGCGCGATCGTTCAGTCCGGCAATGTCGGTGCTCACCTTGCCGGTGCCGTTGAAACTTGTGTCGAGCGTCCCGTCGGCGTTGTAACGCACCACCACCAGGTCTTCGGAGGCGCCGACCGTATAGCCCGTCACTACGATCTTGCCGTCGGTTTGCACCGCCACGGCGCTGGCCACGTCCGCGCCGGCTCCCACAGCGGTCGTGAGCATGCCCGTCCCATTGAAGGTGGTATCCAGCGTGCCGTCGCTGTTGTAGCGCACCAGCGCCACGTCGTCATTGGCGCCGTTGTTCGACGAACCGGCGACGACGATCTTGCCGTCTGGCTGGACCATGAGGGCATAGGCCCGGTCGGCGCCCGCCGCTACCGAGGTGGTGATCTTGCCGTCGCCGCTGAACGTGGTGTCCAGCGTGCCGTCGCTGTTGTAGCGCACCACCTGGAAGTCGTTGGTCGACCCGTAGCCCGCCAGCAGGATCTTACCATCGCTTTGAACGGTGATGGCCTGGGCCTGGTCGCTACCGGCGCTGATATCGGTCGTAATTTTTCCCGTCCCACCGCCGAAGGTGGTGTCGAGTGCTCCGCTGGTAGTGAAGCGTGCCACCGCGAACATGTCTGTACCAGAGACGCTGGCGTAACCCCCCACGAGCAGCTTGCCGTCAGGCTGGATGGCAACGCCATTTCCGTAATCAACTCCACTGGAAAAGTCGGTGATGGTCGTGCCGGTGCCGCCATCAAAGCTCGGCGCGTCATTCTGCGCCGTCACCGTCACCGTCGTGTCATAGTTGGCGCTGATGCCGCCATCGCCGTCAGTGAGGACATAGCGGACCGTGCGGGCACCGGTCGTTGGCGCAGTGGTGTCAGTGTTCTCATAGGTGATGTTCTGAACCAGCGCCGTCACCGCCGTGGGCGTCGCGCTGGCGTTGAGCGTGATGACGAGACTGTTCCCGCTGCTGCCGCCAGTGAAGGTGCCGATGGTCACGCCAGCATAGGTCACGCTTGACCCACTCACGCCGATCTGACCCGCGCCGGTGCCTTGGTTCCGGATACTCAGCACGTCTTCCGCGCTGTCGCCTCCGGACGGGATGGACACGGTGAGGGTCCCGGTATCCAAATTGGTCGAATCCACATCCGCCACCAGCGCGTTGCCGCTCTGCTCAACCACCACAGGCCCGTCGCCTTCGCTGTAGCTCAGGCTGTCACCGCTCAGGTTCGTAATCGTCGGGGCATCGTTCACCGCAGTGACGGTAAGCAGGATAAATTGGCTGATTGTATTGGCCCCACTGTTGGTCGTCCCGCCTGAGTCATAAACATTAAACTGAAAGGCTGTGACCCCGCTGGCATTGGCCGTTGGCTGAAACTGCATGCCTTGGATCTCGGCCAGCGTGTATGAGGACAAGGTCACCAGCGTGGTGCCATCAGCCAAGTAGACATTGCCAATGGTGCCCGACGGCAGGGCCGTCACCGCGTAGGTGAGGGTCTGCCCGCTCTCATCGGCCCCGCCAGCCGGACTGTAGGTCACACTGCCCAAGCCCAGAGATACCAGACCCGCGTCTTCCGATACGGTCAGATTGCTGACCGTGCCGGTGGTCCGAATCGGCGCATCGTTGACGGCGGTCACGGTGATTGCCACGGTATCCACATCCGTCCCGCTATTGCTGTCAGTACTGGTGACGGTGAGCGTGTCGGCCCCGGCAAAGTCCGTAGCCCCTTGATAGATGAGGCTCGCAAGAGTTGCATTGATGTCCGCTTGGCTGCCCGAGAGTGTCAGGGTATTCGTCCCGTTGCTGCCGCTGCTGATCGTCGCGCCACCGGACAGCGTGACATTGAGCGTCCCGTTGCCCACTGCCACTTGCACCGTGCTCAGGTTGCCGTCCACGTCATTGACAGAAATCCCACTCAGCGCCAGGGGTGTGTCCTCATTGACGCTCTGCGCGCCCGGAACTGTGTTGAGAGGCGCATCGTTCATCGCGGTCACGCTCACATCGATCGTGTCGGTCACACTCGAGAACGCCGTGGTCCCGCCGACACCATCGGTGTACTGGACCTGGACATTGTCGACGTACAGATGTCCGGACGCGCTGCTGGACGGTAAGTAGAAGTTGACCCATATACTCTGGCCGACAAAGGCACTCACGTCTTGAGTGAAGGTACCGGAACCGGTGTTCGATGTCGTCGAGAACGTTCCCAGGTCGGTGTAAGTGCTGCCGTCAAAGATCTGGATTTTGAAGGTATCGCCGCTGCCGAGTGAGTTCGTGAAGTCGAACGATAGCGTCGCAGACGTCGCACCGCTCAGATCGACTTGCCGACGAACATACTTGCCGCCGCCAACGGCCTGCAGATCCAGGCCTCCCCCGCTGACGAGAAACGCACCGCCGCTCGCACCGCCAGTTTCATTTTCGGTCCAGTCTGTCGACCAACTGGCGGTGCCATCGTTGTTACTGTAGGAGACTGTTGAAAACTGATCCCGAACGGTTTGACTCAAGACGGCCGTACCCCCGTTCGTGCCGCTGGTCTGGTCCCACGCGCAGAAGGTGATGGCATTGGCGCTCGTGCCGTTGTAGCTCGCACTGGGCTGGAAGTAGAGACGGGTGTTGGCATCGGCGGCCAGCAACCGGGCACTGGCTTCGCTCACCGCGCCGAGCGCCGTCCACGTCGTCCCCCCATTCGTCGTGTAGTACCAGGTCCCGTTCGTCTCGTCAGTCCCGGTGATCGCGATACCCTTCGCCGCCCCACTGTCCACGTCGGTGATCCCGCCCGTGAAGGCGCTGATCAGCGAACCAACGGCCCCGCTCGGCAGCCCTGCATCCTCCGCGACTGTCAAGGTCAACGCCGTGTCCCCCAGCACCGGCGCGTCGTTGACTGCATTCACCATGATGGCGACGCTATCGCTGGTTTCCGTTAGATCATTAGCCAAGGCCGAAATTTCGTCGGATGAAAGGGCTCGGGTGTAGATGCGGACGTCGTCGACTTTGCCGTTGAGGTAATAGGTGTCGCCTGGATGTTGGCCAATGTAGGTTGTCGTGGCGCCTGTCCAGTAGATGCTGTTGGTGTTGGTAGCGCTTGCCGCCAATTGTCCGTCGATGAACAGGTTGTGAATATCGTTCGCGTCGTCAAACACGTACATGACGTGATGCCAGCCGGTGCCTGCAATAAAGCGCTGGCTGGTGAGGTCTTGCCAGGATCCTGCTCCGGTTTGAATCGATCCTTTGATTCCATTGCCCGTTTCGTCGAGCGTGATGTGTACTCGGTCGTGCAATGAAATGAATTCCACTCGACCGCTCGACGAGTTGAGATTCACCCAACCCCCAATAGTGACATTCGTCGGATTGCCGAAGGTGCTGTTGATCGAAACCGAATCACCAGAGCCGTCGAGCGAAAGAACGGTGCCGCGAGTTGCATCGGAGACGGTGATTGCATTGCCGACGAACGTACCGTTTTGCGAAACGCCAACACTTTGGTCGTCGGCGTTGCCACCTTCAAACGTGTAGAAGCCGTCCAGGTTGGCAGCCAACGCGGTTTCAATCGACAGGTTCACGTTGCCGTTGAAGTTACTGACGGGCGTAAAGGTCAGGCCGTTCAGTGCTGCGTTAATGTCGCTTTCGGTGCCGACGATCACCATCCCGCCACTGCCGTTACTGCCACCGGGGAAAGTCAGGCCGGTTGTTTGCGAAAGCGTGAGCGTGCCGGAGGGTATCGACAAGCTGACCTGCATCAAGGCGTTCGTGGAACCGTTCTGATCCGTGACGGTAAGAGCGTTTCCGTTAGCCGCTGAGAACACCAGATTCGTGTCTTCGTTGGTCGATTGCGAACCAGGAACACCACTGGTTGGCTCGACAGAGACATCGTTCAGCGCAATTGTAAGGGCTTTATCATACGTGGCTCCGCTTCCGTCAGTGACACGAACAGTAACGGAGTGCGTCGCTTGCGATTCAAAGTTGAGCAGATTGCGATCGGCTACCGTGATCAATCCGCTATCACTATTGATGGAAAACGCACCGGCGACCGTTTGAGTGGTGATGCTGTACGTAACAACGTTGGTCGTATCGAGAATATCGTTGGCATTCCACTGAACGATGTAGCCAAAACTGTTTCCTTCGCCTGCGTCGTACCATAGTCCATCGGTTGGATCCAATCGAGCAGCATCTTCTGCTCCACCCAGGTCGTTGGGCTGAGTGCTGAACCAATTACTATACTGGCCATCTACTCGATAACCGCTATTGGCACCATTCCAGAACGTGTCATCAGCGCTCGTACCTTCATACCATCGCCAGGCACCTTCGCTGAGCGTGTCCGAAGCGCCGAGCCAATAATGTGTCGAGCCACCTGAAATCTGGCTAAACAGGAACGCATTCTCTGCGGCGTTTTCGATTCGCACGATACTCCCGTTGACACCCGAGAGCGATGTTCCCGCAGCGTTCGACAGTGCAGTATTCCAGGTGGTTCCAGTGGAAACCAGCTTGTAGAACTTTCCCGTCTCCGCGCTGTATCGTAAATCCGGGTCGGCAGCCAACAATGCCGCAATTCGGGTTTCGCGTTCAGCATCGGTACCGTAGACCCTACCAACTACCGTTCCGTTGGCCGCATGTTCATCAACGGCGAGTGTTAGAACCGGCGCGTCGGCGACAAAGCCAGCTCCGGTGGCATGTTGTACGGTCAGGTTATTGCCTGACACCGCGTCGGTGATCTCGCCACTGGTTGTCAGATCGTTGAAAGTCCAGTTCGCCAGCATGCCGCTGGTGTTGTCGGGCAGAGGCGCTCCGTAGGCGCTGGAAATTTCAGCTTGAGTACGCACATCATTGAAAATGCGAGCATCGTAGAGCGTTCCTTTAAAGGCCTGTGTCGACTGGAATCCGCCACCGACAGAGTCCTGATCATGACCCAATACTAAAGTCCCGCCGGTCGTCACCGTCGCTCCGGTTTGCAGGCCCGTTCCACCGGCGAAGGAGGTTCCGTTCAAGAAGAACTGCCACGCTCCGGTGGAATTATCCCAGGTCACTGTCAGCGTATTCTTCCCCGTTCCCACCAAACTATTGAAGTTGATTGCACTGGTCGTCAAAGTCGTTCCTTTGACAAACAAGGTCAACGAGCCGTTGCTGGCCGTGCGCAGGCAGACTTCGTTTTCCTGTGTGCTGGTTGCATAGCTCAGGAACGTGTGTTCCACGTTGGCAGTAGAAAGGGAGAACTGAAACTCCAGCGTAAACTGAGTTCGACCTCCAAGGATCGCACCGCCATTGTCAGCTACCAGGTAGCTGTCATTGCCCGAGCCCTCGTTGAGAACAAGACCGCCCTCAGAAGTTGCTACGGCTTCGATTGCCGAAGGTGCACTGTTGCCCGTCGACGTGACCGTCACAGTCGTATCGTAGTTCGCACTGGTGCCGCCATCGCCATCAGTGAGGACATAGCGCACGGTCCGCGCCCCCGTCGTGGGCGCAGTGGTGTCGGTGTTCTCATAAGTGATGTTCTGCACCAGCGCCGTCCCCGCTGTCGGCGTGGCACTGGTGTTCAGCGTGATGACCAGGTTGCTCCCGCCGCTGCCGCCCGTGAACGTGCCGATGGTGGTTCCGCCGTAGGTGATCGTGTTGCTACTCACACCAATCTGCCCAGCGCCGGTCCCCTGGTTGCGAATGCTGAGCACATCTTCCACGCTGTCACTGCCGGCAGTGATGCTGACCGTGAGAGTCCCCGTATCAAAGTTGGCGTTATCAGAGTCGGCGACCAGCGCGTTGCCACCTTGCTCGATCACCACCGCCCCATCGCCCTCGTTATAGGCCAGACTGTCACCGCTCAAGCTTGTGATGATCGGCGCGTCGTTGGTTTGGTAGCTGACCTGCACGTTGTCGACGTAGAGCCGCTCGCCCCCGCCGGTTCCTGTGACGATGAATTGAATTCTGGTGTTGGCACTCATGTATCCGGACAGGTCGAGGCTCGCTGCGCCACTTCCGATATTGGCGGCGCTGGAGAAGATTCCGCCACCCAAGGTGGAGTAGTTCGCACCTCCGTCGGTCGAGACGCGCACCTCGATGCGGTCGGCACCAAGGAGGGAGTTCGTGTAATCAAATGTCAGGGTGGCGCTTGTCGCTCCACTGAGGTTGACGCCACGGCTGATGGCGTTCCCGACGGTATCGGTGTCGATACGGAGCTGTGAGGAGTTCACTCGCACATCCCCACCACTTGCGCCACCGCCGCCAGCATCCGTTTCAGACCAGCTAGTGGACCATGATTGTGTCCCGTTGTTATTGCTGTAGGAGTCCGCCGAGAACGTATCCCTCACGGTCTCGATCCCCAGAATTCCGGCCCAGTTCATTTGCGCGTCGTAGCCGACAGCTAGCGACGTCTCGATAACCCCAGTCTGGACTTCGAATTCCCAATTCCCCCCGAGAGAAATATGTCCGGTCTCGTCGGTGCTCGCCTGCACATCCGCACCGGTCATTTCCGCCAGCAAGTTGACTGCGACCTGCCCAGTTTCCCCCTCGGCGAAGTCGCAGCCATAGACGAGGATGTCGGCCTGTTCCGAGAGCACTTGTTGGATCGTCGCGAGTTCGTCGACGTATTGGCCAGACATCGTGTCCACGTTGAGCGTGCCGGTACCGAGTTGCAACGTACCGGCATCGCCGTGCGAGATGATGTGAATGGCATCGATCCCGGTCCGGCCTGCTAGGGCGCCAGCCATCTGCTCGACCCCGTCTTGCGCGCCGTTGAGCATGATCACTTCGATGTTGGGGTACATCCCGTTCAGGAGTTCTCGGTAATTGGGCACGGTCGGATCTACGAAGACCACCTCTGTTGTGGACTCGCCAGGGTTATAGGTCGTAATGGCTTGAAGCAGTTCTGGCGACTCATTCTCTACCGCGGTTGGCTCGCCACTGTCTTCTGCAGACACAGCCGACTCGGCCTGCTCCTGTGCGACTTGTTCTTGATTGACTTCCGATGCCGTGGCCGTAGCTGCAGCATCAAACATGAGGCGAGATTCAAGGGAGAGAAGCGACAGCTTCGGTCGAGCCGCCCCTGGCGCCTTGGACGCCGGCTTGGGGGTGCTGCTCGGCTGAGGATTTGTCTGTTGCTGTGGCTTTTTCTTTCGCCAGAACATCGCTCGATTTCCCCCCGGCCCGCTACAAAATGGGTCTCATCTTTATCGGCTCAAGATAGCCAGGACTAGAGATCCGGTGCACGGCGTACAGATATTGGTCCAGTAAGAAGCATATGGAGACAGAAAGAACGCGCATCAACCGCTAGGAACGACCTGGAAAGAACCTTTAGCTGATGTGGTGAGGGGAACGGAATGTGTTTCGAGGACAAACTACGGCAACCTGGATCGTCGGCCTATTTGCTTGATCGTGGAACCGATCCCTCTTCATCTTCATTCGATTTCCCAGGTTTCGTATCGGATGTAGGCCCTTGAGGAAGCCCACGTATTCGCCTGCTCATGACCGTCATCTTGTCTTTCATCCCAGTACGTCCGTGCAGCAGCGTCATACCCGCTAACCCAGCGGCCATTGGCATATCCAGTCCGCTGGATTCGTCTGATGTCGTTTCCATCCCCTCTGCATGCTGCACAGTCGGGTTGTGTGATTCCAGGCTGGCAACGTCCTGGTTCCCCGTTGCCTCGAGATTTGCTGCGATCCCCTCCCTCTTGTCGGAAGAGGTAGGTAGATTCTGCTTCCCTCCTACAATAGCCGCCTGTTCAACAACCGCTGTATGAGCAAGGTGTGGAAGATCTTTTGCTGAAGCAATGATAGCGTCCCCTCTGAATGACGGTTCAGGTCTCACTTCGATCGACATCCCCAAGTCGGCCAGTGGATGGACTTCCACCTCACTGATTGTGTTCGCGCTCCCCACTACCGGAGCCACCGGCTTCACAGCTCCTAGGACCGCTATCACCGTATTCGACTCCGAAGAACCATCTAAGTTTGGCGCTTCGTTCACATTGGTCAGGTTGATGGTAAAGGTCTCGTCATAGGTGAGGCCCCCCGCATCCGTCACCCGCACCGTCACGCTGTGGATCGTCGCACTCTCGTAATCCAACAAGGTGCCATCAGCCACGGTGATCTCACCCGTGACGCTGTTGATCGCAAAGCGCCCGCCGGCCGTGTCGGTTAAACTGTAGCTCTGCGTATCACTGGTATCGGGATCGGTTCCCGTGACGATGCCCACGAGCGTCCCATTGGCCGCGTTCTCCGCTACCGTGTTGGCTGACAGAGCCAGATCCGTCGGCGCATCATTGACGGCACTGACCGTCACCGTTGTGTCATAGTTCGGACTGGTGCCCCCGTCCCCATCGGTCAGCACAAACCGCACGGTACGCGCCCCCGTCGTCGGCGCATTGGTGTCGGTGTTCAGATAGGTGATGTTGCGCACCAGCGCGGTGACTGCCGTAGGCGTGGCACTGCTGTTCAACGTGATCGCCAAGTGGCTGCCGCTGCTGCCCCCGGTAAACGTCCCGATGGTCACCCCTTGATAGGTCACCGTGCTGCCGCTCACGCCGATCTGGCCCGCCCCACTGCCTTGGTGCCGGATGCTCAGCACATCTTCCGCGCTGTCGCCCCCAACCGGGATGGACACGGTGAGGGTCCCGGTGTCGAAGTTCGTGCTATCCACATCGGCCACCAGCGCGTTGCCACTTTCGATCACCACCGCCCCTGCCCCCTCGCTGTACGCCCGGCTGTCCCCGCTCAAGCTCGCAATCGTCGAGGCATCGTTCACGGCCGTCACGGTCACATTCACGGTGTCGGTCGCACTGGAGAAGGCGGTGATCCCCCCATTGCTCGCCGTGCTCACCTTCGTCCCCGCCGTGCCGCTGCTCTGGTCCCACGCCCGCACCGTCAGGGCCGCGCTGCTCGTCCCACTGTAGTTGGCCCTTGGGGCAAAATACAGGCGCGTGCTGGCATTGTCCGCCAGGAGCAGCGCCGAGGTGTTGCTCACCGTACCCACCGCCGTCCAGGTCGTGCCTCCGTTTCTGGTGTAGTACCAGGTCCCGTTCGTCTGATTGCTCCCCGTGATGGCGAGGCCCTTGGACGCCCCACTGTCCACATCGGTGATGCCCCCGGTGAAGGTACTGATCACACTCCCTACCGCCCCACTCGGCACCCCCGCATCTTCCGTCACCGTGAGCGTCAACGCCGTATCCGCCAACACCGGCGCATCATTGACAGCACTGACCGTCACCGTTGTGTCATAGTTCGGACTGGTGCCCCCGTCCCCATCGGTCAGCACAAACCGCACGGTACGCGCCCCCGTCGTCGGCGCATTGGTGTCGGTGTTCAGATAGGTGATGTTGCGCACCAGCGCGGTGACTGCCGTAGGCGTGGCACTGCTGTTCAACGTGATCGCCAAGTGGCTGCCGCTGCTGCCCCCGGTAAACGTCCCGATGGTCACCCCTTGATAGGTCACCGTGCTGCCGCTCACGCCGATCTGGCCCGCCCCACTGCCTTGGTGCCGGATGCTCAGCACATGCGGTGAAAAGGAGAACATTATCAAAACATCCTCAAAAGATTATGAACAGACTCTCATACCTCGGATCAAAACCCATGTCGGCGTCGCTCGTTGTGGTCCACGTCAGAACCAGCATGATCAGCAGCGCCGTCTGTCTCATGGCCGCCTCCTTGCAACCAGTTCATCGCGGCCTAGCATACAGGATGACTGTGACATCGGAGGTCCCATCTGAAAAGATTTCCTTGCCGCGCATTGTCCTCGACTCAGGGAAGGGTTTCCGACAGCTGGTGCGGTCCTCGCGCTGAGCCTGGCGTGACATCCAAGGTCCCTGCCGATGCCGGCGTGCCGCCCGCTCACGATCCGGCCAAGCCCGGCGTTCCAGGGAGAACGATTGACATCTGCCTCCTCTATGCATACGATACCGGCATATCAAACAAAGGTGATGGATGCGGACAACCTTGGATCTCAACGAGAAGCTTATTCGAAAACTGATGGATGTGACCTCCGCCAAAACCAAGACTGATGCCATCCATCAAGCGGCATCGGAATTGATTCGAAGAAAAAAACTGGATGAGCTCAAGTCCTTGAGCGGCAAGATCCATCTCGACCTGGATTGGAGAACGCTAGAACAGACCGAGATCCACCATCAAGCCTCGTTGAAACGCCGCCGTCATGGTCATCGCTGATACCTCCGTCTGGATTCCATTCTTTAATCGCCCGGATTCGCCTGAAAAAGCCGCCCTCGACTTGCTCATTGACGCCGACGAGGTCGTCCTGGTCGGGGTGGTGCTGGCTGAATTGCTCCAGGGTTGCCGCGCCTCATCGGAACGGGAGACCCTTTCCGAAGCCTTGCTGGCCTTGCCCTACTATGAAGTGACTCAATCCACTTGGTCACAGACGGGTGACCTTTCGGCACAGTTGCTTCGGAAAGGCCTGACCTTGCCGCTGTCGGATCTGATCATCGCCGCGTTGGCGATCGAACACCACTGCCCGGTGTACAGCCTGGATACCCACTTCAAAAAGATTCCGGGTGTGCGTCTGTATCTGCCCGCATCACGCCGATCGTTCTCATAGCGTTGAGCCGGAGTTCCTTCGTAGAATAGAGTCGGCCTCTTCCACAACAGCCACTCGAAGACCGTTGGGACGGACGACCCGGACCCCGCTTCCAAAGCTGAGAATCCAGCCGACGAGTTCCCGGCTGTCGGCGATGGTCATGGCCATCCGCAACTTGCCGCCAGGCACCCGTGTCAGTTGTTGACTCGGATGCCAGACACGATCTTTCGCCCAGGCAGCCGTCCTTTTCTCAAAGATCAGCTCCACCTCGATGCGTGGCCCCCTCATGACGGTCAACGAGTCTTCGACGAAGGCCTCAAAGTCGAAATGCAAGGGGATTTGATACGGACGATCGGTGGGCGTGACAGACGTGATTCGCTCGATGGCGAACATGCGCGGTTCTTTCCGAAGATGACAATAGCCGATGAGATACAGGCCGCCGGAGGCATACCAGAGCCGGTAGGGATCGACCTCCCGCCGGGTCACACGCCCACGTGCGGCAGAATCGTAGCGCATCTGGATCTGCTTCTTTGAGGCTTCCACTCGGGAGCAACAGTTGTCAGGAAAGAAATTCCCACCAATTCTCAGGCAACGCTCGCCTCCACACGACCTACAGGATTCAATAATCAGGGGGTTGTTTTTTCTATTTCACGCGTACAAAATATCCCCGCGTTGTCAGTCCGGACCTAATCGTCAACCACCATAAGAGAGAGGGGCACAACCGTGAGTCTGCGAAATCTTCTACGGCTTATTCTTGCAGTCGGGGTCTTCGGTACCGCCGGCCCAGTCTGGGCGTATGATCCAAGTCCAAATATCGGTACCGACCTGGCTGCGTGTGACCTGGTCATCTTTTCTACGTTCACACCGCCTCCCTTTTCCGCAGAGAAGAACAATGTCACCGTGGCACCAAAATCCGAGTTTTCATTCCTTGCATCCAAAGCCACGACTTCCGCAAGCATCATGGTAAAGATCAAGGAAGAAAAAGTTCCGGTCACCGTCACTTCAGTCGGATACGGATTCCAGGTCAAGGGGAAGCTGCCTCCCAGCATCAAGGGCAGCTACATCCGACTCGATATTTTCGCCAAAGGACCCGGTGACTGTGACAAAACCGATGGGTGGCTACTCAAGGTAGGGAACTGACCGTTGCCACAACGATGTGGGCGGGACTCCCCTGCCCATGTCGTTGTCCCGACACTCGCCGACATCCTCCTTACTACTCTGCTTCCTCCACAGACTCGATCGACTCTTGCAACGCCGCCACAAAGGCCTCCGGCTGAGCGAGGGCACGCTCCGTCAGTTGAAATTCACTTACCAGTACCCCATCTCTATCGACCAAGAGTAACCGATAACCCGCTTTCACAGTAGGTCCTCCCTTCTCGCTGTAGGCGATGAGCCCTGACGTGTCGCACGGACCGAGCAGGATCGTAGATGGTTAGAAGGGGAAACGGATGCCCAGCTGAACCTCGTTTGGAATGAGGTGTTGTCCAAACAGGCTCCTCAGCCCGGCATTGGTGGAGCCGGAAGAAGACGAAAAGGATGGCGACGCATGCAGGGAACGATCAAACTCCGTGAGATAGCCGCCCCCAAACCCTGCACCGATATAGGGCATCAGCTTCGTTCCTCCCACCACAATCTGTTTCGTCAGGCTCGGAACAGCTCTCAGGAATCCCATGCTCTCCACTGTCAGAAAGGCTGATGGCCCCTGCCCCGTTGCCGCCTCCGTGACCACGACAGCACCCGAAGATGCCACGACGCTGGAGGTTACCGGCCCGATCACTGTACGTCCATCTCCAATTGGGCCTGCAGAGGAGAGCGACCAGCACAAACTAAAACCGATCGTGGCGCTGATGCCAAAGACCCATCTCATTCTTAGACAGTGCCGCATAGACTCTTTAACCATACAACCCGTCCGGCACCAGGTCAAGAAACCACACACCCAAAACCCGCTACGAGCGGTCGTCGAATTTGACAGCTGGGGCGGGCCCTCTCAGAACAACGGCGACATCAGCGGGTATGGGTCAGCGCTGATCTGTTCACGACGCGGAAACTGGCCCCCAGTCCGTTACTCCATGACGCGTGTGAGCGTATTCTCATCCGTATGGTGAAAGAGATCCGGCCGCCCCGGCATACGGAGTTGAGTATCCTCCTTGTAATGAAACCGGTTCTGGTCGAGGACCGTCACCGTCAATTCGTAGCGCACCGTCTTGAATTCCTTGTCGAGAAACCGATTTGAGCAAATCCCATAGGTGTCCGATCCCGCCTCTGCCACCAACGTAAACGTGGTGGCGGCTGGCGCTGCCGTGCCACCGGCAATCAGCGCCACCCCGCGCGGGACGATAAAACAGCGCAACACCTGCCCTTCGCCAGGATCCCAGAGCCAGTAGCCCACCTCCTCGTGGAACGGATCAGCTTCTCCAATACGCCGGGCCACCGTGGCATACCGCAAGCCATACAACACCTGCTCGTGATTGCGCACTGGTCCCATCGGCTCAAAGGTCATCCGCTCGCGAAACTGATTCTGCTCCGTACCCCGATCGTCCGACGGCGCCACATCCGCGCCTTTGTCTCCCTCCCACACACCCGCCAACGCTGCCAGCGGCCCGAGCTGCTTGATCAGATCCAAATCCATGAAGCCTCCTGAATAAGACGAGACAGAAGCATGAACGATGCTCCCACCCGCACACAAATAGGCGCAACGAATCAGGGGAGCATTGTAGGAGGTTCACACAGACCGGCGCAATCAGGTGGGCAGCTACGCTTCCGACATCCGCTATTTTCTTGGCGAGTCGGGCTCGCCACGATATCGTAGGCGCTGCGCACGGATAAGACGGAGCAGTGAAATCCTCTATGCGATCCTATGACATGGTGGTCGTCGGCAGTGGACCAGCCGGCCAGAAAGCCGCAGTCCAAGCGGCGAAGCTGTCCAAACGCGTGGTGATCATCGAGAAAGCCCGACAACTCGGCGGAACCTCGCTCAATACAGGCACCTTACCCAGCAAGACCCTCAAGGACACGATCGAGTACATTCATGGCTTGGGACGGCGAGGATTGCACCAGCTAGGCGCAGCGCTCACCAAGCAGCTCACGCTCCCAGACCTGATGACACGCAAAGACCAGGTCATCGAGACCGAAGTGGCTGTGATCACCAACCAGCTGCAGCGTAACGGCATCGAGATCATCCAGGGCACAGCCAGTTTTGTCGATCCCCATACCATGAGCGTGGCGAGATCGGATGGGCCTGTCGATCACGTCCAGGCCTCAGTCATCATCCTAGCCACGGGGTCACGGCCACGCCGCCCCACGGAGGTCCCCTTCGATGACGTCACGGTGTGCGATTCCGACTCATTTCTCCGCACGACCAAGAACCCTACCAGTATCATTGTCCTCGGAGGCGGTGTCATCGGAACAGAGTATGCGTCGATGTTGGCCGCCTTTGGGATCAAGGTCACCCTCATCGACCGGCGAACTCAGCTGTTGCGGTTCCTGGACCAGGAAATTGCGCAGGCGTTGGACTCCCAGATGCTGCAGAATGGCGTCGCGATCCGACTCGGAGAGGAGCATCTTGGCATCGCCGTGAATGAAGCTGGGCGCCCGGCGATCCAACTCCACGATGGTGAGATGGTGACCGCCGATATGCTGCTCTACACCATGGGACGGATCGGCAATACAGAGGCGTTGAACCTCCCCGCAATCGGCCTCTCGACTGACCAGCAAGGGCAGCTCTCCGTCAACAGCCAGTACCAAACGGCCATTCCCCATATCTATGCGACAGGTGACGTCATTGGGTTTCCCGCGCTCGCCGCGACGGCCATGGAACAAGGCCGCCTCGCCGCCTGCCACGCCTTTCAGGTGTCCGAGTCGCACGACATCAAAGTGATTCCCTACGGCATCTACAGCATTCCCGAAGTTTCAATGGTGGGGAAAACCGAGGAAGAGCTCGCCGCTGCCGGCGTCCCGCACGTTGCCGGAAGGGCTTTGTTTAGGGAAATGGCGAGAGGCCATATCAGTGGCGAGCTCCACGGTCTATTGAAAGTGGTCTTTCACCGCGACACGCACACGCTCCTGGGCGTCCACATCATCGGCCAGGGATCCACTGAACTCATTCACATTGGCCAATCGGTCCTGACCTATGGGGGAACGGTGGAGTACTTCGTTCACAACGTCTTCAACTACCCCACGATGGCCGAATGTTACCGCACCGCGGCCCTCGACGGGCTGAATCGGTTACATCGCCAGTCCCCTCCGCAGTGAGCAGATACGAAGCTCCCCTCACCAACCAGAGCCCGACACACAGCCTCTCACAGAGAACGGCCTATTGAATTCGCCAGACACATTTGCGCATACTTGTAAAAGGGCTATACTAATTATGAATTCTTGGGCGTCATGATCGACCTGGAGTCGTAATCATGCACTCTCTCCCAACCATCGTCCCCTCGTTCCCAAGCAATCTTTCGGCAAGAACACCCACCAACGGTCTCCGTCTGGAGATCGGCTACCAGAGGAGGTCCTCCCATGCCTATTCCACGGACGCTTAAAACTCATCTGGATCGTGAGCATGTTCATTACGATGTCTTGCCTCACTCGCAAATGTTCCGAGCGGCTGCCGTCGCTCAGACGCTCCATGTATCAGAGCAAGAAATGGCAAAGGTGGTGATCGTGAAAGTCAAGGAGCGATTTGTCACGACGGTGCTGCCGGCGACGGCGAAAGTGGACGTCCAGCGTCTACGGAAGATTTTTGGAACTCACCGCGTTCGGCTTGCAACTGAAGAGGAAATCTCACACCTCTTCCCCGATTGTGAAGTCGGCGCCATGCCGCCTCTCGGCACACTCTATGGGCTTCCGGTGTATGTCGATCGGTCACTCACTGGCGACGAGCAAATCGTGTTTGAAGGGGGCACCCACTCAGAGGCGATCCGCATGCGCTACTGGGATTTCGCCGCGTTGGTGTTTCCCGTGGTCGCTGAGTTCAATCGTCCGCCAATGGCGACCTGTTGACGGAATGAGCTCAGTAGTCCGCGAATACCTTTGTTCTCGCCCTCTGCCAGTACCCGTGGTCAGTTGTTCACATCACCGCGTGAACAACTGACCCAACTCAAGAGTCAACCACTGACTTCATCCAAGGAACACGCCTCAGGCTTTTCATACTCAAAGCTGCTAAGATGGGGCTTGTGCTGATTGACGCGTGCCACCCTGTTGCGAAAGGAAACCCATGGTCAAGAGTTCACAGCTCATAGCGGTCTGTATCATTGCCTCACTCATCGGCCTCCCGACCCTCTCGTTTGCAAAGGCCCGCGGGGGATCAGGCGGAGGATTTTCAAGCGGCTCACGAGGGGGGGGCTACGGAAGCATGGGCAGCCGTGGATCCCGCACCCATCAAGACAACGGCGCGAAGCCGATTGAACAGTCCACTACCGCCAAGCCGTCGACGGCCCCGCCGTCAACCGCCGCCAACAGCCCCATGGGCCAGCCTGCTCCCACCACATCACCATCATGGTTGCAACGCAACCCCCTGCTCGCTGGAATCGCCGGTGGTCTGGCCGGAAGCTGGATCGGGCATATGCTCTTCGGCGCGACGGAAAGCAGCGCCAAAACGACGGACACCGAAGAGCCAGCTTCGTCATCCAACTCATTTGGGCTGATCCTCCTGCTCATGTTGGTCGGAGGCGGTGCGCTCTACTATTTCAAAAGATTCCGCCAAACACCTGCTCCCGTGTTCACCGGACTCTCGCGCAGCACAGCGACGAGGGGTAGCCTCCTCGACATCTCGTCCACCAACGGCAGCGCCAACAGGCCAACCACTGATACGACCTACACGGTGACCACCGAAGATAAAGCCACCTTTCAGCAACTGCTGACCGATATTCAGTCTGCCTGGAGTGCGCAAGAGGTGACAGGACTACGACGCTGTCTGACGCCGGAAATGTTAAGTTATTTCAGCACCGCCTTGGCCGAGGATCACAGTCGAGGGGTACACAATCACGTTGAAGGCGTGGAGTTGCTCAAGGGAGATGTGCGTGAAGCCTGGTCCGAAGATACAACCGACTATGCCACCGTGGACCTACGCTGGAATGCCCGTGACTATACGGTCTCCACAACAATCCCGCGCGGAGAACCAGGCTACCTGGTCGAAGGCAGCGACGACACATCGACCGAATCGGGCGAAGTCTGGACCTTCATGCGCGTGCGTGATGGACGCTGGCTTTTGTCGGCCATCCAGTAATAATCCCCGAAGGAAGGCGGCTGACTCACAAGGTCAGCCGCCAATCCACTTCCAGACAGAGGGTGTGAGTACATAGGCCGCAGCCGAGACCAACACCCCCACCACCACACCAAGCAATCCAGCCACATAGAGCCCTGCAAACGGTGCCGCACACACAACCAGAAGCATGAACAGGGCCAGCGACCGATGACCTTCGTAGAAGGTTCGGCGGGACTCAGTTGAGAAAGAAGCAGTAGAGTTAGATCGATAAGGCATGTGCCGAGTATAAACGAAGCCCACCACCGCTGTCTGTCTCAGGAGTCCTGAACACACACATCCACAGCAACAGGGCATGTCAGTGGAAAACCGGATCAGAACCTGTGCCTACCTTTGCGCTACAGCACTTCTTAAACTTCTTCCCGCTGCCACAGGGACAGGGATCATTGCGTCCAATCTTCAGAGAGCCTGACGATGCGAGATCGAGGTCGCCCGTTTCGAGCCGCGCTTGATAGATCGCACGTCCCAGATGCGCATATTCACGCATCGCATCAGGAAAGATCTCGATCACCGATTGAGCAAGCTGCTCCAGACTCCCCGTTCCCTTTGTTTCCTGATGGTAGACTTCGGCAAGTGTCGGAGACGTAAAGAAGCTGAGCGTCATCAGCAACGCTCCAAAATCCTCATCAAGTTCATCAGGCCTGTACTCGTTCCATACCTCAGCAAGATAGTCATAGCCCATTCCAAATCCTTGCGCCCATTGACTCATCGGTGCGCCAGCACTCAGGTTATCCATCGGCCAGGGTCTGATCTCGCACCCTGGTGGGAGAGACACGATCCCCCCAGTTCGTTCACGAATACAATCATTGTAGAGCGTCAGCATCGCTTCGAGCACCCGCTCCGCCTCGTCGTTGGTCTCATACAGCGCTTCCTGGTCATTGAAGACGAGCGGAATCCATTCCGACGGCGGGATTAACTCCGGCCCATTCGCGAGACTGAACAAGAACCCGGCCAATTGAGGATAGGTCAGTGTATCTTTGGGTCGCTGGGGCGAAGACAAGAAACGCGTGAGGAGCATGGCCTGAGCATTCGTGAATGGTGAGACAGTGTCCATCATAGCCTGAGCAGTGTGTCAGGTGTGGCTCATGCATTTCAATCCTTCCTTGATCCTGGCTGACTCAGCTTCATAGCTTCATCGGTCGTTTGAGATACCTCATATGTGACCACAGAAAGACTCCAAGACCATTCTCTTCTCTCAAAGCAATCCTCGCTGAAGAATCGGTCCCACAGTTCACGGTTGATGTCACGCTGGATATCCGTATGACCGGACTGGTACAAGATGGTGATGATCTGGTGGTGGCTCCCCCGCCCCGAAGGAAATGTGGCGAGATGATGTCAATCCTCAGAATGATCAGGATACGCACTCCTGTACCGCAAGATACCGCATCGGAACGCACAAGGAGCACACAGCGCCTCGTGCGCCGCGCCTGCCTTGCGACGGCGTTACTGGTGACAATCACCATCGTAGCTCAGGGCGTATACGCCGCAGGCGAGCGCCAGACGAAGTTCACACGCATCTCGACGCAGTACATCGCGGCTTTGGGCACTCCAGATGCGACCTCGGGAAACGGCGCGCAATTGTGGGGTCTGTGGCCGCTGGACCCAGGTCCTCGAGGCGTGAAGCTGAGCCGATATCAATCACTAAAACTTTCCGGTGGCGTCGCCCCGGCGCGCTGGAAATTCAACGAGACAGACTGGTGGCTTGAGGAACACGGCTTGATCATGGAGCAACCAACCATTCCACTCCCTCCAGGGAAATATGTGGTCACGGGCGCCCGCAAAGTGACGGCTGTGCTGACGATTCATCCGGCCGACAGCCGCGGCGACAGGCGCTGGGAGCTCGATCAAGGCGCGACACTCTACGACGTGACCCACCTCGCCTGCCGTTCCGCGCGCTATATACCGGCGGCAGTGGGTAGTTCATGCTCGCCAGCTAATGCAAAGCAGGCGGCATTTCCAGTTGCGCCAGGAGGCGCGATGCCCCCAGTCGAGGGCTGCACGAAGCAAGACTATGCGGTGTTCATCGTGATCGGTATGGGCGTGGAAGACTGAACCGTGGTGGCGCATCGACAGCTTGCGCGGCGACCTCGACGAAGGATTCCTAGCTCATCTCCAACCTCTCTGTGACGAACCAGAAATAGCGAGTGCAAGGGATAGCTGATTCAACAACTGACACAATGATGTCATAAAAATATTCCCGACCCCTTAATTATCTGACACAACCTGACAAATCATTGACAGATTCCTGTCTTCGCACCGTCAATTTTGACAACACTCCATGCTCAGTTTAACTACGTATGTATTGAATCCTTAAGATACTGACATCTGACAATTTGGCGCAGCTCTTGCTTCACATCGCTGATAGCAATGCGCCTAACCACCTGAGGAGGAATCAATGAAATGTCCGAAGTGTACAGGGATGATGATGTTAGAGCGGTTCTCAGATTTCTTTCTGGTGTTCTATGCATGGAAATGCATCAACTGCGGGGCCATGATCGACCGTACCATTTCCAACAATCGCCGAAAGAGTCTGGCAGCCCGTGAGTCCCGGACCGTCGCCGCGCGGTAAGAAGTTTCAGCAAAGGGGTCGGGACTCTTTATTTATTCTCGGTTGACCATGTAGCAACCCACCGGCCCACGCGCTAGACACCGGCGGCAGTGGGTAGTGCATGCTCACCGGCCGACGCAAAGCAGGCTGCGTTTCGCGTTGCGCCTGGAGGAGCTATGCTTCAGGCCAAGGGCTGCACGAAGCATGACTATGCGGTGCTCATTGTGATCAGTATGGGCGTGGACAACTGAACCGCGGTGGCACGCCAACGACTTGCGCGGCGCGCTGCAATACAAGACTCCCGGTATATTCTATCCATCCGAAGCTACACGTCGCATCCGCCGCACGGTTTGATCTGCCAGCGGATTCGCCACCGTCGAGGGTTGGTTCGAAGGAAACTGTCAGCCAGATTCGCGATGCTCCCGTCGGCAAAGTGCAGGGTCTCCACAACGAGCGAGCCGCTCACCTCGGTCTTTGCGAGTCATCCAAGGTTTGCTTTTTGTCCCTCAGGGATTACACAATAGAAAATATGTATTAATCTCCGCCATCCCGGCCACTATCAACAATCAACAACGAGGTATTATCGTGAATATTCGACATGCCCTAGCGATCGTTATGGTACTAAGTGCCTTCGGCAACATCGGCGATGTCCGAGCCGGCTATGATTCAGCCCCTTCCGGTGGCAGCGTAGATGGTTGTGACGGCGTATCGTTTTCCACGTTCCTGCCAAAGCCATACTCACAAATAGACAACAATGTAGAAGTCGCGCCGCAATCGGCATTTTCGTTTGTGGCATCCAATTCGACGTTTCCCAAAACCATTACGGTGATGATCAAGGACGAAAACGTCCCGGTCACCGTGACGCCTCACTTCGGTGGATTTCTCGTCAGCGGCAAGATCCCCGCCTCGGCCAAAGGCACCTTCATCAGAGTTGCTATTACGGGGAAAGGCCCCAGCCTCTGTGAGCGAGGCGACGGATGGCTCTTGAAAGTAGGAAAATGATCGATGGCAGGATAGAGGTGGCTCCAGTTGGTTGGACAGTGTAGGCCATTCCTAACCTGGCACCTGGTAGATTGCTGACGACACGGCGGTGCGCCGTGTCGTCAGAGTGTCATCTCCGCAATCTGAGAAGTTGAATTAAGGTGGTCGAATAAAATGGGTCGGGAGTCTTTCTTTATTCTCGGTTGACCATGGAGCAACCAACCGGCCCACGCGCGATACACCGGCGACGGTGGGTGGCTCGTGTTCGCTGGCCAACGCAAAGCAGACGGCGTTTCCCGTCACACTAGGAGTGTGTGATGCCTCCGGTCGAGGGCTGCACGAAACAAAACTATGCGGTGCTCATCGTGATCGGTATGGAAGTGAAGGGGTGAACCGCGGCGACGCACAGACGACTTGCGTGTCGGTATCAAGAAAAACGTATCGTTAAATTTTCTTCCCCAGCGTTCGGTTTTATTCTTTGGGCCTATGAAGCGGCGCACGGTGAGCTTTTCTTCACAGTGTTACCCTCCGGAGGAAGAGCCGCAAAATATTCGAGGAGGCTTCGGTGGATGAACATGTAGCCACCACCGACCTTCTTGAGGAGGATAAGCTTGGCGCAGTGGTCCAGGAATGGAATGAAGCGAAAAGGTGTGGCCCCAGTCAGCCAGAGAACTAGTCGTAGTGCATAGTGTTTCAGCACGGCTGAACCACCACGGTTGAGCCCTAGTAACAGTCCAAAGAACAGGGGGAAGGTCAGCCAGTTATCTTTCACGTAAAGGGATAGCAAGCCAACTGGCCCAAAAATCAATAGGCCGATCGCTAGCGCTACCAGACCATTTTTCAAAGAAAATATAATACCTTGATTTGGAGAGGATTTGTTAGCCCTAACTGAATCGACGAGTCCAAAGAGCAACCCAGAGATCAGTCCGAAGAGCAGCCCAAACATCACTCCGGAGGATAACCAATAAACGAAACCGTCTCTCACCCCGTCAACCAACCTGGCAACCAGCCAGTATAGTTCCCCAAAGAGCCAACCGCTTATCAATCCTGTAATTGCCTTTGCTCTGAAACGCTTAGTTTGCCAACCCATTGTTTCAACAAGATGTATTTCCTTTAGTGATTGTATACCCGCACCAGCAAGGAGACCTCCAAGCGACCCAATGACCAGTACGCTAGGTCTAAACTCAAATAGCCCGAAGAAGATCCCAATTACCAGACCAGTCACGGCGATATTCTTCCATGGCGATGCCCAGTGACAACCGACTATGATGCTCGCCGCGAAGACCAGCCCATAAGCTAGTCCTGGAATCAGCACTTCGTACAACCCAAGACTCGATCCAAGATTCAGTATGACGATTAGCCAGACTACGAGTAACCCGCTGCTCAAGGCCGCCACAGCTTCATAGGCGAACTGTTGTCCCGCTAAGCTGAGCCATTGAGGCTGGAGTGCTTCCACCATGAAGACCGACTGCGACTGCTCCTTCATCTTTCGGGCCAACCACGAAAGCCAGCGAATGGCTTCATCCTGAGAAAAGCGACTCGTGATTGATTTCTTCCGTTGGAACATCCGCTCAACATAAAGCTGGAAGATGTGCTCTCGACGCGCTTGTGGTGAATCATCCTTGGGGCTCATCAGGGCTTTTCCATCAGCTCCCTCGCAGGCCAGGCTCATAACGCTCAACATCAACGGCGTCTGTGCCAGTTCCTGCAAGACAGGATCGTTGTTCATAACTTGTTGAAGGCCAGCCAATTGTGGACCGCCAGCTGCCAGAAAGTTATTCACATCGTCAAGGCTAAGCGGCTCAAGGCAGACCGCACCGTTCATTTTGAGCTTCCTAGGGAGCCAGTGATACTCCATCCAGCGACTACAGACCACCATCCCAGATGAGTTATGGGTCTCGATGAATGCATTGATGGCCGCGACGCAATCCGGTTGGATGGCAGGTTGAACTTCATCCAATCCATCCAACAGCGGCACGAGATAGCCTTTCACCAGCCACGCTCTCGCGATCTTCACCGGAATGCGATACTTGGCTGACAGCTCAGCTGCGATCCACTCCTCAAGAGACTGTTTCTTTTGCCAACTCGATAGATTCAGGACAATGGGGACTCGTTCTTTAGGGTCGTCTTTTGCTCTGTTGATCAGGACAGCCGCAAGTTCCAGCAGACTCGTCGTCTTCCCAGATCCTGGCTCTCCTAAGATGAGAAGAAGACCCGTCGCATCAAAGACGGTGTTGATGGTGTAATCTTGAGGGAGAACATCGCGGCAGCGACTCGGCAGGTCTACGAGATCACATTTCCAGGGAGGCCGTTCTACCGCCTCATCCATCGTGCGTTTGCCCAGCGAGATCAGCACCTCATGGTAGAGCGACTGCCTGAGTACGCCATCGACCCAATATTCTTGCACCCGATCCCGGAGAATCCCGAGTTGTTCTTGCTGCCTTTGGTCCGGCGGGTTCGCGATAGGAGAATGTAACCGCTCCTCTGCATTGTCTTGACCCGGGTCCAATAAAACACTGGCCGAGGCCTTTTCCATCTCAGGGCCAGATTTCTTTCCTGCGATTCCGTTTATTAGCTGCTCATATGGATCTGGATGATTCTTTCGGAAATCCACCCAATGGAAGTTCTGGAGAAAGATAGGAAGCTCGGGCGTTCCAGTCGCCGACGACAAAATTACTGGAATGATAGGACAGGCTCGCTTGACAAATTGATTGAGGAAGGACCGTACTTCCATCTGCTGCCAAGGGCTGATACCACTCTTCCCGACAAAAACCGCCGCGGCTTTAATGGTTTTTATCTGCTCTTCAAGAGCAACTTGCCATAGTTGCCCAGGCCGTATTTCCAGCTCGTCCAACCATGGCTTGAGACCTCTGCGAGACAACTCGTCCGCAATCTGACGGATCTCGGCTTTGTCTTCGCTGTTGTGACAGAGGAAGACGTCAAAGTGTTCAGCGTTGGGATTGGGCTCGTTGTTGCTCATGCCTAAGCGGTCAGCAATTGAAGCTATCTAATTCACTTCAACCCATAAAACGCGGACATTCTACGTATTCTGGCCCAGTAGGTCTACTCGGGCGTGAAGAAAGAAACATCGGAGGTGTTGACTTGTTACCGTTAAAAATCGAGGCAGTTCAGCAGTGGCCGCCCTCTACAACACCTGCACGATAAAACACTTGAGATACCGTGTCTCCGGCATGCTGGCGAGGATGGGATGATCGGCGCTCTGGCCTCGTTGTTCGATCAATCGAATCTCTCGCTTGGCGTCGTGGGCTGCAAGGCGGATGCTCTTCCAGAGATCTTCTTCAGAGACAGGATGGGAGCAAGAGCTCGTGACCAGAAATCCTTCTGGCTTCAGCAGCTTCAAATTAGAGAGATATGATCAAACCAGGAGATCCGTGCCACACACCGCTCGACAGGTCATGAGGGGCTGGCGTCCCTCGGAATCCATAGTTAAGATTTCTTTTTCAATCCTAATGTTGCGGCAACGAGAGCCAGTGGTCTTCCCTGTCGATTTTTGGGATCTGCCTTGGCTCTGCGCAGGTCGCGAAAATCATGATAGTCCTCAACCTCTTCTTGCAATCGAAGAAAATCCTTGTGCGGCATGACGGCAAATTCTTTCTTGCCGTGTTTTTCGATGATTTGCGCTTTCATAGGTCTACCAGTAGCCATTCTTCCGATGGAGAGTTTGATAAATTCAGAGAGGGTCGTCCTCTACAACACCTGCACAATAAAACACTTCAGATACCGCGTCTCTGGCATGCTGGCGAGGATCGGATGGTCGGCGCTTTGGCCTCGTTGTTCAATGAGCCGAATCTCTCGCTTGGCGTCGCGGGCTGCGAGGCGGATGCTCTTCCAAAGATCCTCTTCAGAGACAGGATGGGAACAGGAGCTCGTGACCAAAAATCCTTCTGGCTTCAGCAGCTTCAAGCCCAAGAGGTTAACATCCTTATACCCAGTCAATGCCCCAGCTAAGGCCTGTTGGCTCCGAGCGAAGGCCGGAGGATCGAGGATCACCAGATCATAGCGTCTCCCCGCCTTCACCAGCTTGCGCATTTCCTCGAACGCATCAGCTTGGCGATAGGTACAGCGATCCGCGACCTTGTTCATCGTGGCCTGTGTTCGGGCCATGGCCAGTGTGTCCAGACTGACATCGAGGCCTTCTACCGATACGGCTCCAGCGAGCGCGGCATGAATGCCGAACGCGCCGGTGTGGCAAAACACTTCCAGCACCTCGGCGCCTGCCGCCAGCTTGGCCATTGCCAACCGATTTTCCCGTTGATCGCAAAACCAGCCGGTCTTCTGCCCCTTCTCGACATCCACGAGAAACTTTGCTGCCCCTTCGTGAATCTCCACTTGCGTCGAGCCGCTACCGAAGAGAAACCTCCGTTCGAGAGGCAGCCCTTCGAGTTGGCGGCTCTTGGCCTCATTCCGTAGATAGACCCTCGTCAGATTCAATTCCTTCATCAGTATGTCGGCTAAGAGTTCCTTCCGGCTATCCATGCCAAACGACAAGCACTGCATGACCAGCAGCTGATCGTACCGATCCACGATCAACCCCGGCAGTCGATCACCTTCAGCGTAAATGAGCCGATAGGCATTGGACTGGGCGACCACTCGCTGTCGAAGACGGATCGCCTGTTGGATTCGCCCCCGCCAAAACGCCTCGTCGATGGGTTCATCCTCGAATGTCAGGAGACGGACACGGATTTTTGAAGCAGGGTTATAGAGACCACGGCCGTAGAATTGCCCGTCGGGTGTCAGGACATCGACCAGATCCCCAGCGGCTGCTTGACCGACGAGCGGTCCGACATGACCGGCAAAGAGCCAGAGCGGTCGCCCCTCCGGGATCCGTAGTGTCGTAAGGCGAACCTGGGCCATCGGTGTCATCGTCGTATCTCCTGTAACATGGTGCAGCGAACTCTATGCGAGAGTGGTCACATGCCGGCTGTCGTCAGCCCGATCATCACACGCTCATTGCTTGACGAACCCCGGTCAGTATGTTTTCCTGACACCAGAGCAGTACAATCGTTCCTGTGAGGATAAATGAAGAATGGGCGACAAAGCTACCATTGGTTCTGCCGTGTTGGATCGCCTGTATCGCCTGGGCGTTCGCCATATTTTTGGCATTCCCGGTGACTATGTCCTGTCTCTCTATCAACTGATCGAGGCCTCGCCGATCACGCACATCGGAACCACGCGGGAGGATTGCGCCGGCTTCGCGGCAGACGCCTATGCTCGCATCAACGGCATTGGAGCCGTCTGCGTGACCTACTGCGTCGGCGGGCTCAATACCGTCAACGCCATCGCCTGCGCCTATGCGGAACGCTCGCCGGTGGTCCTACTGACAGGCTCACCTGGTCTGTCTGAACGAACTCGCACTCCCTACTTGCATCATATGGTTCGGGATTTTGCCACGCAACGAGAAGTCTTCGAGCGGATGACCGTGGCCGCCGTGACGTTGGATGATCCGTTAACCGCCGAACGCGAGATGGATCGGGCCTTTGCCGCCCTGCTTCGCTACCGCCGTCCGATCTATATCGAAATCCCTAGAGACATGGTCCACTGTCCCCTCATGGGTGGCCTGAATCCAATCTGTATCGAGGACACGCCGAGTGACCCGGCGGCCCTGGAAGAAGCGATCAGTGAAGTACGACTCATGCTCGCGTCGGCCAAGAAGCCGGCCATGCTGGTGGGCGCGGAGGTCGGCCGCTTCGGGCTCCAGGATGATCTGGCTCGCTTAGTGGAGCGACTCAACATTCCCATCGCCTCGACCCTACTTGGTAAATCGATTATCCGAGAGGATCACCCGCTCTATGTCGGTGTCTATGGCGGGCTCATTGGACGTGATGAAGTGCAGCACTTCATCAACGATTCCGACTGCCTCCTGATCCTGGGATCTGTTCTGTCTGATGTGGAAGACCTCGATGCCACGTCACCCTTACTATCAGAAGGCCGCACTATCCATGCCACCGCCGACCGCGTCGCCATCAAACACCATCGGTATGAATCAATTCGATTCCAGGACTTTGTCCAGGGCCTTGTGAAATCTCCACTGCCCTCATTTTCTCATGCTCAGCGAGCGCTTCCTGCGCAAACTGTTGCAGTTCCAGCTACACCTGACCTCGATGCACCGGTCACACTGAGTGGACTCTTCCGACATCTCGATACGGTCCTGACTGAGAAAACAGTCGTCATTGCCGATGTCGGGGAATCGCTTTTTGCCGCCGCTGACCTCCATGTGCGCCACCGGTTTGAGTTTCTGTCACCGGCCTATTACACCTCGATGGGGTTTGCCGTTCCCGCAGCCTTAGGCGCCTCATTTGCCGACCCCAGCCTGCGACCCATCGTCTTAGTAGGAGACGGAGCCTTTCAAATGACTGGGACTGAATTAGCCAGCTGCGTGCGCTATGGACAAGCTCCAATTGTCATTATTTTGAATAATCGAGGCTATTCGACGGAGCGAGAGATCTTGGAGGGCCCCTTTAACGATGTGCATGAATGGCAGTATGACAAAGTGTGCAACCTAATCGGAGGCGGAAGAGGCTCGCGCGTAGGGACGCAGCGGGAATTTGAACAGACCCTTGCCGCTGCCTTTACCGATCACAGCCAGCTGCATGTCCTGAACGTGCTCCTCAACCCCAGCGATCGATCGCCCGGCATGGTGCGATTGGCGAGGCGGCTAGGGAAGAAGCTGTCGACGGATAAGCCATAGGGGAAACCCTCCACTCCTGTCTGCTTTTCCCTGCACCCCTGCGAGATATTTTCTCAAAATTCGAGCAAACCCCCGGCACAAAGTGACAAGAGTCTTCGCCTTTCGTTATACTGAGCGATGGCACATCCCCTGCATTCTTCAGCGTAGAATCGGTTGAGAAGCATCCGCTCTCTTCGCTCCCCCGGCTTTACACGGGATCGACGTTCAGCAATAATCATCGATCCGCAGAGAGGTCATCGTGTCTGATTTTTATCAAAATGGGGTCGTGACCGTTCTCCACCGTCTTGGTCAGCCCAATACGGAGCAGCTTGAGCACGAGCTTGAGCGGTATGCGAAAACGACGCCGATCGCGCTGGTCCTCCCCTCACTGTATTCTGAACTGGAGCGTCCCGCCCTCAAGCGCATCGTGGAAATCCTGGGTGAGGTTCGCTATATCAATGAGATCGTTATTTCTTTGGATCAGGCCTCTGCATTGGAATTCCGGCTGGCCAAGCAATTCTTTGCTCAGCTCCCCCAACGAGTCCGCGTCGTCTGGAACGACGGGACTCGTATCCAGGCACTGTTGAACACCTTGGTCTCGCATGAGATCGACATCGGACACCAGGGCAAAGGACGCGGGTGCTGGACGGCCTACGGCTATGTGCTGGCCCGTGGGCAAAGCCAGGTCATCGCCCTTCATGACTGCGACATCGTGAGCTACGACCGCCAGTACCTCGCTCGCCTCTGTTACCCCGTCGCCAATCCGAACCTGGCCTACGAATTTTGTAAGGGGTATTACAGCCGCGTGACAGACCGTATGCATGGACGGGTGACCCGTCTTTTCATCACTCCGCTAATCCGGAGCTTGAAACTGCTGGTCGGGGCACACCCTCTCCTCTCATTTCTGGATAGTTTTCGGTACCCGCTGGCCGGTGAATTCGCGATGGTGCGAGATCTTGCTTGGATCAACCGTATTCCCGGCGACTGGGGGTTGGAGGTCGGCATGCTGGCCGAGGTGTACCGCAATTGCGCGCTCCGTCGTATTTGCCAAGCCGATATCGCCGATGCCTATGAGCACAAGCATCAAACGCTGTCGACGCACAATCCGGACGCGGGCCTCTTGAAAATGTGCGTCGATATCACCAAATCGCTTTTCCGCAACCTGGCGAGCGAAGGGCTGGTCCTCTCGGAAAGCACTCTTAAGACGTTGCGGGCCACCTATCTCCAGGCCGCGCAAGAAGCGATTAGTCGGTACGAAAATGACGCGGCGATCAACAGTTTGCGCTTTGACCGCCATGAGGAGCGGCGTGCTGTCGAAGTGTTTCTGCGCGGCATGACGTTGGCCACGGACAGCTTCCTCGGCGACCCGTTGGGCGTCCCCATGATCTCGAACTGGAGCCGGGTGACCCATGCTGTCCCAGATATTTTTCATCGGCTCATGGACGCCGTCGAACAGGACCATGCCTGGGATCCTACGGCGGAAACCAGGCAGACTGTCTCATGAACAATAGCGTGATTCCACTCACCGCTGAAACCGAGGACCTGCTGGAAGCCGTGCGCAGTGCCGACATCTTGGTCGGCATTCCCAGCTTCAACAATGCAAGGACCGTCGGCCACGTCGTCCGCGCCGTCGGAGCGGGGCTGGCAAAATACTTTCACGGCCATCGTGCCGTCCTGGTCAACGCCGACGGCGGCTCCACCGACGACACCCCTACCATCGTCGCCCATACCATGGTTGATCTGGAACCTCTCTTTATCAGCGATCGACAGAGCACGCTTCACCGGATTATCACGCCCTATCATGGGATCCCAGGCAAAGGCAGCGCGTTTCGCACGATTTTTGAGATCGCTCGACGGCTCAAAGTCAAAGCCTGTGCCGTCGTTGATTCGGACGTCCGCAGCATCACCCCTGAGTGGATGGAACTGCTCCTTCATCCGATTCTCAAAGAAGGCTACGACTATGTGGCCCCGTACTATCGACGCCACAAGTACGACGGAACGATCACCAACAGCATCGCCTATCCTCTGACCCGAGCCCTCTACGGGCAGGAGGTTCGTCAGCCGATCGGCGGAGATTTTGGATTCACCGGCGAACTGGCCCAACACTATCTCGAAAAGCACGTCTGGGAGTCCGATGTCGCGCGCTTCGGGATCGATATTTGGATGACGACCGAGGCCATCACGAGCGGAGCGAAGGTGTGTCAGAGTTTTCTCGGGGCCAAGATTCATGATCCCAAAGACCCTGCCGCCGACCTCTCCTCCATGTTGCGACAGGTCGTGGGAGCCTTGTTCGCCTTGATGGATGCCCATGCCCCCACCTGGCTCCCCGTCACAGACTCGCGAAAGGTGCCTCTCTTCGGCTTCCAATATGAGGTGGGCGTTGAGCCGGTGAATGTCAACGTCGAACGGATGGTGGACTTGTTTCAGCTCGGACTGACGGACCTGCACGATATTTGGGCACGCATGCTCTCGGAAGACGCCCTGGATCAGCTGTCCAGCCTTCGGAACGTCCCCCTCCGGGATTTCCGTATTCCAGATTCGCTCTGGGCTCAAATTATTTATGACGCCGCCCTCGCGCATCATCGGAACGTGCTCCCACAAGAACATCTCCTGAAAGCGCTGACCCCTCTCTATTTAGGAAAGACCGCGTCATTCGTGCTGGATAGCCAAGGGTTGACCACGGTGGAAGCCGAGCAGCTCATCGAAACGCTCTGCCGGACGTTCGAGAAACAGAAAGAGTATCTAATCGCACGTTGGCCTCAGTCTCATGACTCGCGCGAAGTCATCGGGGCTGCTCGCGGAAAGTCTGAAAGGAGCGAGCCATGACCTCAAGCTGGGAACATACGTTACTCGGACCAGTGACCGCACTTGGCGAGCGCGTCTTTGCCATCCTTCCCAATGTCCTGGCCATGCTGATTCTCTTGCTGGTTGGTCTGGGCGCAGCCTGGGGCATGGGGCATTTGATGGAACGGCTGCTGCGCGTCATTGGCCTGGATCGACTCTGTGATCGAATCGGTATCGCGGCCGCCCTCCTGCGGGGAGGCATCAAAGCCGATCCGTCGTATATTATCGGCCGCATTACCTACTGGTTGATCGTGATCTTCGCCACCACGGCATCACTGGGCGCGCTCGATGTGGCCCCGATCAATGAAGCTGCCCACTCACTCTTGTCCTATATTCCTCATTTGGTCACCGCGGCCGTGATCGGGATCATCGGGTACCTCGTCTCGAATTTCGTGTCGCAGGCCGTCCTCATCGCGGCGGTGAACGCGGGGTTACCTCCGGCCCGCTGGATCGCAGCCGGAACGCGCTGGGGCATTCAGCTCTTGACCGTGGCCATGGCGTTTGAACAGTTGGGGATTGCTCAGCACATCGTCGTGGTCGGATTCGGCATTACCTGGGGAGGACTCGTCCTTGCGGCTGCATTAGCCCTGGGGTTGGGTGGCAAGGATCTGGCGAAGGATTTCCTGGAACGACGTCTGGCCGGACATTCCCGGTCGCAGATCAACGAGGACCTCCGACATCTTTAAGCCTATGTCACGCTATCTACTCTTCACAGACCTGGACGGTTGTCTCTTAGACAACGATACCTATTCCTTTGACGAGGCGAGACCGGCGCTCGACGCCCTCCGTGCGGAGAGCATTCCGGTCATTATCGTCTCCGGAAAGACCCGCGCGGAAATCGAACCGCTTCGAGAGCGTCTTGATCACCACAATCCCTTCATCGTCGAGAATGGCGCGGCAGTGTTTGTGCCCCTCAATACCTTTGACTTTCCCTTGGAACGATCACGACGCCGCTCCAGCTATCAAATCATTGAACTCGGCACACCCTATGCCCTCCTCCGGGATGTGCTTCGGCAAATTGAAGAAGCAGTGGGCACGCCGCTCCAAGGGTTCGGCGACCTATCGGTCGACGAAGTCATGGCGAACACAGGACTCGCCCGAGAAGATGCCCTGCGGGCGATGCTGCGGGAGTTCGATGAGCCGTTTTTGGTCAACGGCCCCACTAAACTGATCGAGGAAGTCTGCCGTCAAATCGTGACGCGAGGGCTGAATTGGACCAGAGGGGGACGGTTCTTTCACTTGACGGGAAATAACGACAAAGGTCGGGCCGCAGAAATCCTTCTTCGCTGCTATAAACGACAAGAACGACTGGCCAACCTGCCAGACGACATCGAAACCATCGGCATCGGCGATAGCTTGAACGATCTCCCGCTCCTACTGACGGTGGATCATCCGGTCTTGGTACAAAAACCGGACGGCTCGTATGACCCCGACATCAACCTGCCGAATCTCATTCGCGCGCCAGGCATCGGCCCAACCGGATGGAATCAGGCTGTCTTGGAATTACTCAAACAAGCCTCGGAAGAACCATCCCATGGCCGATCAGTCAATATCCAAGCCACTTGAACGCACACATTCCGACAGACGAGGCAGGCTAGTCTTCGGCCGGATTAATAATGTGCAGTCCTGCAGTTTTTGATGCCGCCAACAGCTGTGGATCCGCGCTGACGACGGTCAATCGCAACGGCTTCAACTCCAACGCCAGCGCCAGATGCATCACTTGTGGCGAGCGAAGGAACGGATACTCCAAGGCCAATTCCTTGGTTGCCAGGTAGGTCTCCATCTTCGGTTCAATAAACTGGTAGAGTCCCTGTTTGGACTCAATCTCGAACTTATACAAAACAGAGTAGCAATCATCCCGCGTAATCTGCCCCTCGTGAGCGCGTGCGCACAAGACCGAATAGAAGTCCGTCACGGACCATGTCGGGACAATCGCAACTTTACCGCGCTTCACCATCAGCCTATTCACGATCCTCGTGCCCCGCTCCATGCTATAGCGCTTAATGAGTGCGGTTGAGTCAAAATAGTAATATGGCATCCCTTTACACCCTCCCCTTCAGAATGATTTCCGCGAGTGGCCCTTGAAGCTTGGAGAGCCGATCTTGTAGTTCATCGAGTGGCACCTCTTCATACCCCTCTTTTCGCAAGGTGTCGGCAAGATTCCCGCTATTGAAGGACGCCGTGTCTTCCTTCAGCCGGTCGCCCAATCGCCGCTTGGCCACACGACTTGAAAGTTTTTGCCCAGATTTGGTCAACCCCCGCCCACGGCTGCGTGGAGCTCGGCTGACGGAGAGTTCGTCTGTCTTTTTCACGATCAATACCTCCTCATGAAAGAACGTCCATTTACCGCCTCACCCCTGATTCTTCTCGTGGGCAACTCGCTGGCATCGTCGCCGTCTCAGGCAGCACAATCTCGCCGAAAATATGCGCGGCAATCGCCTTCGCGACATCCGACGACAACGCTTGTTGCATGACACGCAACGTCTTCGCCGTGGCTTCTCGCTCCGTCAGGTGCCCTTCCCTCCCACCATGCGCCGTTGCCCCGACAACCCGCCGCGTCCCCGGCTCCACGACCTCGAAATCACTGCACCACCGAACGTACTTGAAATGTGGGTCCCGCACCTCGATGGGGAACAGACGGACGGTGCCTCGGACGATCAATTCAGGAGCACCACCTTCTTTACCTTCCATCTTTGTGGTCACACGAAGTCCTTCTCGAATCAGCCCTTCCGCCAACGCACGTCCAACCGGTTCTGCATGGTCACCGGACACTTGTACCGCAAGCACCAGATTCGTAGCAAGAAATTGCTCCAACTCACTAGATAATTCGTTTACCTGATAGGCAGACGGGGTCCCTTGCCCGCTGGGACGGATCACTCGCAAATCCGTGTTATACACCTCGCGCAGAACCAGATTTCGACCGGCTCGGCGAAGGGCGCGAACCTTGGCAAGCTTGTCGAGTGCTTGCCGAGACTCAGTGACATCCGTGTCAATCATGCGATCCAAGGCCACGACCTTCTCCATCAATGACCCTTCGGCCTGAGAACGATTCATCATACTCAAGGCGTAGTACACCCGGCTCTCCGAGTCGTACCACACATCCACGATCCTGACGTTTTCCAGCACTTTGTCGGTGGAGACTTTCGTCACACTGTCGATCGTGAGCCGCCGCTCGGTGTTGGAGACCCCGCGATTCTCAACGACCAAATACGATTCCCAGTCCTTCGCTTGCGCCGCGACTTCTGCCTTGAAGATACGAGCCACGGCCGCATACGCCTGATCCTCTGCATTGCTTCGAGTATCTGCTTGGCCGACCCCGGTCAGGTATTGACTCGATGGATAGTCCGCACTCCGGCCATCCACCCACCCCGGCTTCCCTTTTCCAGTGAACCAGGTACAGCCAGTCGATGCAGACATCATCAACCCCAGACAGAGGAAAACCGCGACGCCTTGTCCGAAAGCAGGCCCGCCGACACGCCTCATTGCATCACACGCTGGACAATGAACATCGTCTGGCCTTCAGCCAGCACGATCGTTTGTCCATCTTTCGCTGTCGTCGCCCCTAGTCCCGACGGTCGAACGGACAGGTTGTACTGGCCTGGCGGGACCCACGCTCGAGCCACGTGAATTTCGTCGGGCAACGTCTGCCAGCTCCTCTTGTCGGCTTCTTCGGATGCCACTGCCATTCCATGAGCCACCAGCCCGACCAACAGTCCGACCCAGGGGGCAGCATCCTTTCCAGCGGCATATTGCGCTCCGATCATGGCTCCTTCCGCCGCCGCATATTTCGTCGCGGCTCGCGCGAGCGCTTTCACTGTGATCGACGGCAGACGTTCCGAAAGGCTTTTTTCAGCCAGCGCGGTCACATTGTGTGCCCGTTCAGACCGAACCGTGACTGACTGGCCGATCAAATCCGTCAATGTCATACTTTCAGATGTGACCTGCGTCTTCTGTGGAACTAACTGCGGAAGTGCAACACGAACCACGCGCCCATTGAGTCCGTAGAGTACGCTGTCTGCGACACGATCTCGTTGATAGGGCGACCTGAAGACCCCCCTATTCAGCAAGACTAACTGTGCGGCATCAAGACTAATAGGTAAGTCCAAGAAAAGATCCTCTTTGCGCGGAGCCCGACCATTATAGCTGATCATCACGACTTGAGCGAGTCGCTCCTGGGATGAAAGAGGCTGCCAGACGACATCAGGGAATGCTTGTCGATATTCAGCAAATTCCGTTGTGAGATCGAGCGCCTCCGCCGTCCGCAGCAGATCGGCGCGCAACGCCGGAGGAGCGGACATTTTCATCCACCCGCTCATGGCTCCATACACTTCATAGGCATTGCGGTAGGCGATAAACGCGTTGTTCAGATCCCCAACCGCTTCGTACAAGATACCGCAGACATACCGCGCAAACCCGTCATTCCGATACTTGGTTGCATCCTTCACTCTGTCACTGAGCACATTCAACCGATGGTCGATTCGTCGTGCCTCCACGAGTGCGCCCTGAAGCTGCCCCTGAACCGCGTAGTTGATGGCCTTGATCACGTTGATCATGACGTGTTCGTAGGCGTCCCCTTCGTACGGCAGAGCATTATCATTGGTCAGAAATGCAGCGGTTTCAGAACGGATGGTTCTGGTATAGAGCCGTTCGACCTCTTCTTCCGCTCGCTCCAATACCGCACTGCTTTGCTGATAGTCCCCTGCTAACTGCAGCACCATTCCACGATCCATTGCATACAGTAGGCGCGCCTTCGTTCCATACTCTTTCTCGGTCTGCGCGACGATCGCCGCGGCCCGTTGCGGATCACCGGCAAAGAGGCTTTGTTCAATGAGGAGATAGTGATTGACTGAAGGACCACAACCGGCCAACAACACAAGAATGGCAAGAAACGGCCACAACGAGATCGGGGTGACAACGCCCCACCGCACAGAAGCCCCGTGGGCAAAGCGTGGGAAGATTGAGTTCAACAGCGTTCGCGGAACCTAACCGGATGCCAAAAAGTCCGCCAGCAGTGTTCTCGCATCACTTAGAGTCTCAACGTACGGAAGCGTGCGCTTCGCCTCTTCGCTCGTTGCAACCTTGCTGGGCAGTTTTCTTGAGCATCCTGAAGTGATTCTGACATTGGCACTGTACAGACAAGCCGGCTACATTGTCGGCATCAACCGCAGCGACTAAAAGACGGTACGCTTCTTTTCAACCACCTTCTTAATCTTCTTTTGCCCGTACCAGACTTTCGCATTGTTCTCCAGATCGATCATCTGAAGATCAACCTGGTAGAAAACCGCTTTGGTCCCATCGGCTTCGTCAAGGATGGTGGCAATCGTGCCCTTCATCATGAAATCGGCACCGATCTCTTTCCCAGGGGCTTTCTGCGTGTCCTCGCGAGCGTACATCGCTTGCTCTTTCCGCTCGGTTCGAACCTCGTCGCGTTCACCTTTCCCAGCCACGAACGTGACTTTCTGGGAATTGGTGAGTTCTCGCTCCAAATCCGTAATGAAGGTTTGCACGCTGATATGTTCATGACTGCTATTCAGGACCGTCCCCACGACAACAACGGGCTGCCGTTGATTCGATTTTTCAAACCCCCCTAGCCACGGATATTGCAGCGCATCCTTGACCATCGCTTCGGCGACCATTCGAGAATCTGTGTCGTTCCAGCGTCCACTCAAATCGGTCACGACCCCGGCATCAACACGCGTCACCTTTGTTTCGTGTCCACATCCAGACAATGCGAGAACGACACTCGCCGTGGCGACAAGCAAAGAGCCAAACTTCTTGATCACCATAAGCCTCCGAGAAGGGGTAGACAGCTCACTCTTCATTGAGATTTAGCGAACGCCTCGCTTTTCCTCTTCGGTCTCCAAGCGCTCGAACAGGCGGTCAGCATTCTTCCTGACGAAGTCCCGCACTTGCGAATTCAGCTCTTTGGCCTGCTCCAAGTTGTTCTTCATATCCTCCAAGCTCAGCTTGGTCAATACGTAATAGGTGTTGGTCTTGGAATCCATATACTGATCAATTTTCCGGACTCCGCTGAGTGTCGTCGTCGTGATGGTCTTGATGGCTCGCTCGATATTCTGCTCTTCCGTATTTCGGGTGAAATCTCCGGCGGTCGTCGAGGCCGCATAGTCTCTCATCAGATACCCGCTGTAGGTCTCAAACGTCTTGGCGATCTCAGCCCTCCCGCGATTCTCAGCCGTATCCCAGGCAAGCGGCGCATTCCGGACGCCCGCGACAGCCCCCACCCCGTAAAACGCTTTGCTGTCTTTTTCATTAAACGCTCCGGACCCCTTTTCAACCCATTTAGGAGGACCGCCACAAGCCGCCAGCCCCACGATGAGAATAATAAGAGCAGGACCGACCAGCTTTGAGTGAAGCGATTGTGACCGGATCATACACTCCTCCTTGGAGGTGGTTAATACGTATATTTACCGTACGTAGAACATCCCGAGAAAAAACGTTGGATTCATGCTAACATGGGTTCAGAGATCAGTCAACGCACCGCCCGCTTTGAGCGGTATTCTCAGCAGTGTTCCCATAGACAAGGAGGATGGTTAGTGGCAGACATTCAGATTGACGACGGCATCTTGAGAATTCTGAACCTTGAGATCCAGGATCCCAAGGCTGCGGCGGTCCTCTCGGCCTACCCCCAAGCACGTTGGGCGGAAATCACCCGTCGAGCGGTCAAGATCGGACTTGGATACCTGAAAGGTGGTGAGAGTAATTAGGCAGGAGGCTTAAAAAGTCCGCCAGCGGCGTTCTCGCGTCGCTCAGAAGCTCAACGTACTAAAGAAGGCGAAGGCAAGATACCTATCTGCTCGCATGTGATCGAAGCGAGCAGTTCAATATGCACATCCTCGCCTCTTCGCTCACTGCGGCCTTGCGGGGCTGCCTTTTTGAGCATCCCACGACGCTTCGGGTGTGAGCACATTGAGCCCATCCCAGTCTATACGCCAAGCTGTCCACTGGATAGCCAGTTGCTTTCGCCCTATATGTTCAGTACGGTGGCGTGGAACTGTCGCAACAGGTTCGGTTGTGCCCCCTTACAGTAAGACACCTTCACTCCAATCATTCTCCGCTGCACATCTGATCCTGGCCGGATGTACCGTCCTGCTGAGCCCCGGATGCGCCTGGCACCTGGGAGTTCCTCCCAAGGGAGAAACACTGCCCTCTACGGTCACCCTCGAGTCATCTCCTTCCAAAACCACCTCTGCGTCGCTGTCGAAACTTCGCTTCAAAGCCCTGCTGCTCGATGGGAACGGCAATTTGTTTCTGGAGAGTGGCGAAGAGGTTCGGGTGCGCGTGGAAGTTGTCAATACCGGCTCAAGCCCGATCCAGAATGCCTCGGCCTCCCTCACCGGCACACCATCGGTTATCGAACAATTCCCGTCGACGACGCTGACGATCCCCTCGCTACAACCGGGAGAAACCAAGTCGCTGGAGTTCGTGGCAACCTTGCCCTCAAGCCTTCAACCGCAACAGGTCGAGATCCGTGTGTCCGTCACCGAATCAGGGGGAGCCGCTGCACGGCGTCAGACGCTGCTGTTCATCATTCAGCCGGCTGGCGCGGGAGCCAACGGCATGGACCAGATCCCTGCTCCAGTCTCGGAGTTTCACCAACCCCAGGCCTACGTAGTCTCCATGGGAGCCAGTGTCTATCGCGATACGCACATCGCCTCCCGGCCCTATGCATCGAGAGAGCACCGCCACGGCCTATTCACCTAGCGACCTCTTGAAAGGACTCCGAGGAGAAGCTGATACCAACCGCCGGCGAACTTGCCGGCTATGTGCGCCAAAAAGTCGCCTGGGCGGCGAAGACTCGGTTCAATCAGGAGCAACGCCCCTGACTGCTTCCCCCACTCAAGCCGGATGACCGCCGCATCACTCATCTTAACCTCACTTCCTTTGCTCACCTCTTCCAAAGCGCCCTAAATCTCTTCCACTATGCTGAACATATTGCCCGCCCTAACATCATGCCCATCATTATTTCGTGACAAAAAAGAGGGTGAGAAGTTACCTTCCCACCCTCCTTCAATCTGTCATCATCTCAGCAGAGGCGATGACTCGCCCCTGCTGAATCTCCACCCCTATGGGTTGGTGACTTGTAGCTGAATACTCCCTGTGTCGGTCATCGCTGGATTGATCGTGATCGTGTAGGTGTCCGTAGTCGCCAGGGTCACCGGACTCAGATTGAAGCTCCCAGCTGAGCTCGTGGCCCCAGCCTGTAAGACTCCACTCGGCGTGTAGAGGTTCACGGTCACGTTACCGAACTTATTGTTAGTGGCCTTGATCGTGACCTGTTGGTTCGCCGTGCCAGCAAACGTATAGCGGCCATTCTGACCGGCCCGGCTGATCATGATCATCCGAGACGCGGCATTCATCTTCAGCGAGTCCGCAACTTCTGTTGAGAGGGTCACCGTCATATTGCCAGTATAGGGTCCACCTGGACGGACGAGGACGGTATAGATCCCGGTCGTCGGCAAGGGATTGGGGACTTCGAGCGATCCACCCGCCGTACCAATCGCAGCTGAAGCGAGTGTGGTGCCCTCCTGACTCAAAACCGAAATGCTGCTCGACGTGAGCCCCACAGATGTGAGTCCGAGGCTCACCCATTGCCCGGCACTACCATTAAACGTATACCGTGCTGTCTTGCCTGGCTTGTTGAGACTGACGATCGCCGGCGCTCCATCGAGCGCAATTGTGCCAGTGACTGGAGAAGACAGGGCGAGCGTGACGCTGCCTGTGTGGTTGCTGACTGGATCTACCACGATCGTGTAGCTACCCGACTCTGGCAATGCTGTGCTCGGATCGAGACTGCCGCCACTTGGACCAATCGTTGTTGACGCCAACTTGGTGCCATCCGGCTTCAACATCGACACGGTGCTCGATGCGATCGAGACCCCCGTGAGACCGAGATTCACCCACTGGCCCGCCGTCCCATTGAACGTATAGATCGCTCGTTGGCCCGGCACGGTCACTGTCGGCGTCACGGCCACTTGGTCGGTCATGATGGTACCGGTGAGGTCCGGCGCGTTGTAGAGCGCAAGCTTCACATTGCCCGTGTAACTCAGCTCCGGATCGATCAGGATGGCGTAAGTTCCGGAAGTCGGAAGAACTTGAGTATCGAGGACAGCCCCTGCACCTGCGAATGAGGTTGGCTGGCTTAGTGGGCTTCCGTCTGGTTTCAGGATGGCGACGTGCCCACTCCGGATGGTCACATCACTCAACTGTAAGCTGACCGCTTGTCCGCCTGTGCCCGAGAAGGTATACCGTGCATTCTGGCCGCTGCGGCTGATGGGAATCGATACTGCCGATCCCTGAGGAACGATTTCGCCCCCCAACTCGTTTGAAACCGTGATCGTGACTTTTCCTGTGTACCCACTCATCGGATCGAGGAAAATCGTATACGTGCCTGTCGCGGGCAATTCTTTGAGATCAACACTACTGCCGTTGATCTCGCTGGACGAAATCCAGGCAGCCCCTGAATCACCGGTCAGCTGATAGGATGACGTGGAGGTCTGGACCTGCGTCAGGGAGGAAGGTTCCCGATACATGGTCGCATAATAGTGTTTTACCGCAGAAGGCTGAGTGGCCACCGCCGTACCATCCGGCCCATGGACGAGGACTCTGAACTGTGTGAGGGTGACGCCACTGAAGCCGATATTGATCCGCTGGCCTGCCGTGCCATCAAAGGTCACTGAGCCTTTTTTACTTGGAGTCGAAATAGTCGCCGTCGTGGATTCTCCATTCACAGCGATGCGACCGTTGTACTCGATGTCCGCTGCCGCGACGCCGGACGGTGGAGCAGGATCTCCGGCGTAACTCCTCTCGGTAGCAGGACTGGAAATGATTCCCGCTGACGCAAGCAGAAAAGTCGCTGTTGCCACTGGTACTCGGCACTTCACCCACGGCCATAGGCTGTCCATAGTCGCCCTCCTATTGATAAAAACCGACGGCTCTTGGTGGTATGTCACCTCGTGTGAGTTGGTATACAGATATGTAGGCTAACGCGCGAACTCTACCCTCTTTTGTGTCCATGACGCAATCCCCTTAGGCTCCTATTCAATGATTGTCTGTACCATCCCCCCAAATGAGGGGATCAGATCCATGGAGGTTCTGCACGTCACTTCCATCAGATGTAGAGGAACTATATGGGGCTAGCCAAGCAAAGAAGAACGAGACCGGGATAGACAGCTGTGCGCATGCAATCAGACTGGGAGCAAAAAAAAGAGGGTGGAGAGTTGCCTCTCCACCCTTCTCTTGTGACTCACCAGAAGCTTCTCAGCAACTACTCGCCCTTACAGAAGCTCCGCTCATAGTTGATGACCGACCAGGCTTCTTCTTCCGTGATCGCAGCAGGGATCAAGGACACCATCCCCGTTCCGGGGCTGCCGTTCTTAATAACCCAGAAGAGTTCACCATCTTTCCGTTTCTTATGGAACTTGCAGTTGGTGAAATCCCGCGGGCTTGGACTCAGGATCTTCCCAGCTTCACCTTGACCGTCCCCGAGCTTACCATGACAATTGAAGCATGTGCCCTTCCCCTCGTAAATCGCCTTGCCTTTGGCAAGACTCTCGGGAGTGGACGCAACCGGATTCTTCACCGCTTTGGCATCGGCCATCTGATCCGGCGGAACGCGAGGCTTCAACGGCTCTTTTTCTTCAGCCCCAACGACTGAGACCGAGAGAAACATCACTGCTGCTGCGATACTTAAAAACTTGGACAGATACCCCATTACACGTCCTCCTTTGTGTTGGACCCACTGAGCTGGAGTGACACCCCAGATTGCCGACTCGTCTTCGCAATTTTCAAGAGCCAGTTAAACGCTCGAACTATACCAATGCCCTTGAATTTCTGTCAAGAAAACATCCCCCTCTCTATCGCTCATCTTGCACTCACTCCCGTCTCCTTCTGACCGAAAGAAGATCAAACCTCGTGCCAATATGAACTCAAAAAGAGACAAGCAAATGTCGGCACTTATGTGGTTCACCGTAGGCTCATTCCAGATTTTCATGGATTTCGTGACACCTTTGCGCCTCACCCACTCCATCCACGCCTCATGGGCATCGGTGGCAACACAAGCGTGCTTTATTGACGGGAAACAGAAATGACGAAAGAGGTGAGACGAAGGGCTACCGCTTTAGCACGATGTCCCGAGCGACTTTGCCGCTTGGGCCGAAGGGCTTTTGAGGTTTGCCGTTGAGTTCGGCCTTGACTCCCCCGGCGTTCCCAAGGGTCAAGATGAATTGGTCCTGTCCCTTCCAATGAGCTTTTTCGCCAGGCCGGAGCAATGACTCTTGAGGACTCCCGTTATCAATCTGCACAACGACCCAGCTCAACTCCGTCGCTTCCAGGTCTAATGCCAGCTGGCCGTCCACAACAGTCTCCGTTGCGTTCAATGCTATTCCAGCTAACGGGCCATCGCTTCCGGGAGAGGCCATCACAACCGTTTCCGGCTCTGATCGTGAGACTGCACTAGCAGATGCGACAGGTTCCTGTCTCGGCAGGGTGTCAACTGTTGTCTTTGGGGCTCCGGCATGCATCTCGGTCGGTTTCGGAACCTCGGCGGGACGTTCGGGCTCACGGGCCGTTGCGGACGGAATTTCTTTCGCCGATTGGGTCGTGCGTTTCGTCGCCGAACCTTGCTCAGCAGTCCCACGCCGAAAGACCGATGATTGCTCTCGGCTGAGGAGAAAAATCAGCGTCAGAACGGCGATACTGATCGCAATCGTCACGGCTTTCCGATTAGACTGGCGTTTCCGGTCTTCTTCAATCTGTCGCACCTTGAGCCGCTCACGCTCATCCTGTTTTTCGTAAAAAGATCCGGCAGATTGGATAAAGCGATGAATCGCATCTTCCTCATCCAAGCCCAGCGATCGGGCGTAGGAACGGACAAACCCCTTTGCGAAGACTTGATCGGGTAACTTGGCGAAATTCCCGTCCTCGAGCGCCTTGACGAAATCCGTGCGAATGCGGGTTTTCGAGGCCACCTCGTCAACCGTCAACCCTTTCGTCTCTCGGACTTGCTTGAAAAATTCTCCAACCGACTCCATAAGTCTCCTACTTCACTCGCGTCAAGAGCTCCGCTGCCGCCACCGCCAGCTCTCCACCACTCTTATCTAAGGTTGCTACTTTCTTGAGAATGTCACGGGCTCTGGTCATATAGCCCATTTTATAGTACACCCGACCGAGCTCAAGGTGCGTCATCGCAGGTGGGACACTTGGAGGACTCGCTGATACGGCATCTTCCAACGCCTCCATCGAACCCTGAAGATCACCCTGGTGAGCCAGCGCACGGCCGAGATGAAACCGAGCGAGGTCCGGTGTCGGATAGAGAGGATTGGCCAGCGCCTGCCGGTAGAATTGAATCGCCTCGTCCCACCGATCCTGATTGGCCAACACTTGCCCTAGATACGTCTGCGCTTCGGAGTAGGTTTCATCGGCCTTGATCGCCGCCCGGAATTGCTCTTCTGCGTAAGACAACTTGCCTTGCAGCGCATACACGTGTCCCAGCGCGTACCGCGCCTCCTTATTGGCCGGATTCAACTGGACGGACTTCTGAAACGAGACGAAGGCCTGTTGGCGATCTCCCGGGAGACTCGCAACACCTTCTTGATAATGCCCTTGCGATTTTTGCATCAGGTCTTTGTCGGTCGCGCAGCCACCTAGGAGACTGAGGAGGCCTACACAGACCAGCAAGCGATAGGCTCGCTGCCGACCGAAGATCCAATTGCCTCTGATCATCGAACATCCTCAAAATGCGTGAGCCGCTTAAACTCGGCGAACCGGGCCTGAATCTCTTTGTAATCCAGGATTCGTAATCGGTCAAGACTAAAGGATTCTACGGTAAATGACGCCATCACACTCCCAAAGATAATGGCTTGTCGCATGGCCTCCGGAGACCGGTTTCCTGTCGCCGCCAAGTAGCCCAAAAATCCACCGGCAAAGGTATCTCCGGCGCCGGTCGGATCCCGTACGTCTTCGAGCGGAAAGGCTGGCGCACCGAAAATCTGTTGTTCGTTGAACATGAGCACACCATACTCGCCCCGCTTGACGATGAGATGCTTCGGCCCTCGGGAAAGCACGAGCTTGGCCACTTTCATCAGATTGGAATTCTGGCCCAATGCGCGCGCCTCACCATCGTTGATGATCAGCACATCCACCTTCTCCAATACCTTCCAAAGCGCATCGCGCTGGCCGTTGATCCAAAAATTCATGGTGTCGCAGGCTACCAACCCAGGACGTTTCACTTTATGCAACACGTCGAGTTGAAGCTCCGGGTGGATATTCCCCAGGAACAGCACGTCCGGCGAGAGATAGGCTTCAGGAATCTGAGGACGAAATGTTTCGAACACGTTGAGTTGCGTATCCAAGGTATGCGCTTCGTTCAGCTGATGCGTGTATTCCCCCTTCCAACGAAAGGTGGCCCCGGGGCGCTGTTCAAGACCCGTGAGATCAATCCCACGGCTTTTCAGAAACGCAATATGCTGTTGGGGGAAATCCTCTCCGACGACGGCAATGAGCGCGACGGACGTGAAGAAACTGGCCGCCGTCGAAAAATAGGTGGCTGACCCCCCAAGAATCTCGGTTCCTTCGCCGAACGGCGTTTTGACCGTATCAAGCGCAACTGATCCCACGACTAACAGCTTCCCCATGGCTAACGAACTCCTTTCTTTAGTGACAGCGCACGGTCAATGAGCAGGGAGAGTTTCTTCCTGGCAGCTGAAGAAATTCGATTCGGCGCCGTCAGAATGGCACTATCCAATGCCCGATGACAAGGGCACTCGATAGGGTTGGTGAATGCGGGCATCACCGCGCGCAGGATCTGTTTGGCCAACACGACGTTCCGATGAAGCGTCCCCAACACCGCCTCCACGGTGACCGCTTCTTCTGTCTCATGCCAACAATCATAATCGGTCACCAGCGCCAAGGTCGCGTAACAGAGCTCTGCCTCACGGGCCAATTTCGCTTCGGGCATATTGGTCATCCCGATTACATCGACGCCCCATTGCCGATAGAGGCGTGATTCGGCTTTCGTTGAAAACTGCGGACCTTCCATGCAGAGATAGGTCCCACCGCGATGCAGATGGGCGCCGACGTGTTCTCCAGCCGTCAGAAGAGCCTGTCTCAGTTCGGCACAGATCGGCTCACCGAAGGCGACGTGCGCCACGATTCCGTCGTCAAAGAATGTCGAGACACGCCGTTTGGTCAGGTCGATAAACTGGTCTGGGACAGCGACGTCGCCCGGCTGAATCGATTCCTTCATGCTACCGACCGCGCTGACCGAAATCACATGGGATACCCCCAGAGACTTGAGCGCAAAAATGTTCGCACGGTAGTTGATCTCGCTCGGATTCAACACATGGCCGCGCCCATGCCGTGAAAGAAAGGCAACTCGAATCCCTTCAAGTGACCCCACAGTAATCGCATCGGACGGCGCTCCAAAAGGCGTACGAACTCGGACTGACCGAGCGGAAGTGAGCCCTTCAATGTCATAGAGTCCACTGCCTCCGATCACCCCAACGGTCACCCGCTTATCCTGTTTTTTTGTCTTCATGCTGATCCTTTTACTAAGAGGCTGGCGGCACTACAGCAAGCGGTTTCTGTTGTCCCAGTGTGCACATAAATTGCTCGATACGTGCGATCACTCGTTCCGCCGTCCGCTCATAGGGCTCATTGTCGTCGATCAATAGCCACGCAACTCCCACTTCGCTTCGAAACCAGGTCATCTGCCGTTTCGCAAAATGTCTCGTGTCGCGCTTGAACCGACGCACCATTTCGGCGTAATCGTACTCATTCGCCAAATAGGCTCCGATCTGGCGATAGCCGAGACCTTTCATCGAACCGAGCTCGCGCCCATATCCCCGATCAAGCAATGCTCGAGTCTCTTCTACCATTCCATGCGTCAACTGCCAATCGATTCGTTCCTCGATCCTTCGATACAGGGTCTCTTTTCTACGCTCAAGGCCGATCAGAAGAGCGGAAAACGAAGCCTCCTGAAACCTGTGTTCGGCCTGCATGGTCGACAGGGGGCGGCCCGATAGCCGATAGACTTCTATCGCCCGCATGACTTTGGATTCATCGTTTGGGTGTAATCGTGCTGCTGTTTCGGGGTCAATGCGCATCAGCTCTGCATAGAGACCGTCTCGCCCCCGTTCATCTCTCAATTTCTTGAGATCTCCCCGTACCTGAAGATCGGCCTGGGGCGCTGGACATAACCCCCGCACCAAGGTTCGGAGATATAACCCCGTTCCACCCACAACGAAGGGTAACCGCCCCGCACTGTATAAACGTTCGATTTCTATTACCGCAACCCGCCGATACCAACCGGCGTTGAACGTTTCGCTGGGGTCGACCACATCAATCAGTCGGTGCGGCACATCCCGACACTCCTCCGCAGTCGGTTTATCCGTTCCGATATCCATCCCTCGATACACCTGACGAGAGTCTGCCGTCAGTATCTCGGTACTGAAATGTTTGGCCACCAACAATGCAGCCCGACTCTTTCCGACGGCTGTCGGTCCGAGGAGCACAACCAAAGGACGGTGGTGACGCACACCTTCTGATAGCATGTTCACGTCAGCGCTGCCGAAACAGATTAATCATATGCACCGCAGCACCGCGCGCTCGACCACTGTCGGTCGCCGCTTCCGCGCAACACAGCTTACCAACCAACTCGTCCAAACATTCTCTCGAGGTCTGTGATGCTAAGTCGGAAGGACGTTCTCCGCCCGTGCGGGCAGGTCGTGATCTCCCCTTCAGTACGCCAGTCCTCAATCAGAACCTTGATTTCTTCCGATTTCATCGAGCGCCCGGCCCGAACCGCGCCGTGGCACGCCAACGATGCCAAGACTGATCGCACGCGTGCCTCCAGACCGGGAACACTGTCCCATTGCGTGAGGTCATCCAAAAGATCCTGCAGAAATGTAGTTGGATCGATCTTGCCGAGACCGACGGGAATTGCCCTGATCAACACAGTTGAGGAACCAAAAGGTTCAATGTCCACTCCCAACCGTTCCAGGTCATGTTGGTAACGCTGAAGCACCGCCGTTTGCAGTGGCGGTAATTCGACCGGATCAGGGATCAGTAAAGGCTGGGCCTGAATACCACGGGTCGTCCACGCGCGATAGAGTCGCTCAAACAGAACCCGCTCATGAGCCGTGTGTTGATCGATCACCGTCAGGTCACCGCCGACTTGAGCGACTAAGAACGTCCGATTGATTTGCCCCAGTACAGTCACCTCAGCTGAAGGCACTCGTACGTAGGGCTCCGCCGCTTCGCTCACTAACGGCAATTGGGCTTCCTGGCCAGGCGACAGAGTTGCCGATGCCGCGTCAACGGATTCGGCTACAGGGAGAGTTGTCACGATAGAACCCAAGATCCGTCGGACGGAGGACTCTACGAACAAGGCCTTCCCACGCTCATCGGTCTTTCCGCCGCTCAAGGCTTGGCGGACCGCTCGCCGGACGAGTTGGTGAATCATCTCGCCATCAGAAAATCTCACTTCACGTTTAGTGGGATGGACATTGACATCGAGGCGGTCCGGGTCAATGTCCAGAAACAACACGAATCGCGGGTGACTCCCCTTGGCAAGAAATGCCCCATACCCTTCCCCAACGGCATGAGACACCGCCACGTTGCGCACAGGACGACGGTTCACAAATAACTCTTGCGGGATGCGAGCAGGCTTTGCATGGACCGCATCCACGATGTACCCGCTGAGTTGAACCCCGGGGACCGAAGCCTTGATCCGAAGACTGTGGTCGAGAAAGGTGCGCCGATAGACCTGCGCGATTCGATCATCATCTGACGAAGCGGACGGGTAGTTGAGGATCTCCGCGCTATTGTGCGACAAGCGGAAATGAATGGACGACCAGGCAAGCGATGCCTGCTGGACGACCCGACTAATATGCGAGAACTCCGTGATGGTCGACTTCAGGAACTTCTTCCGGGCCGGCTGATTGTGGAACAGCTCTGCGATTTCGATGCGTGTTCCCCGGACCGGAGGAGCATCGGCAATCCTCCCGATCACTCCCCCAACAACTTCCAACTCTGTCCCCACTTCGGCAAAACGAGTCGTCGTCATCAGCCGAACATGGGCCACTGCGGCAATGCTTGGCAGCGCTTCGCCTCGAAACCCCATTGTTCGAATGGACCAGAGATCGAGGTCGGATCGGAGCTTGCTCGTGGCATGCCGCTGAAACGCGAGCGGGGCGTCTTCCTGACTCATCCCCTCCCCGTCATCAGTCACCCGAATCAAGGAGAGTCCTCCGTCCTTCACATCGATCGTGATGGACCGACTTCCCGCATCGACGCTGTTTTCGAGGAGCTCCTTGACAACCGCCGCCGGACGTTCGACCACCTCTCCTGCGGCAATGCGACCGATAACCTCTTCTGGAAGAATACAGATCCGACTACTGCCGTCGGTTTTCAGCACGACACGATACTCCTCAAGAATGAGCAGGCGGTGATGAGGCGGGGATGTCGCGTCACGGCGACGATCATCGGATTTCGGCCAACTTATTCTTGGCCAGCTTTGATTCGTCCGATGAGGGGAACTCTTCAAGCACTCGCTTCAGATTCTTTCTTGACCGAGGGAGATCACCGGTCTCAGCCGTCGCTAAACCAAGCTTATACAGCGCCGCAGGCACCTTTTCGTTCCCTGGATATTCCGCCACAAGAGAGTCGAATGTGTGGATGGCCCGCCCATAGTCTTTCACGTTGTAATACGACTCTCCCAACCAATAGTGCGCATTCGGCGTCAGAGACGTACCGGGAAAATCCTTAATGAACCGTTGGAACCCTGCGACCGCAAGCTCGTACTTTCCACTGAGATAATCATTATAGGCCAGATTGAACGCGGATGTCGGGGTAATTCCAGACACCGTCCCCGTCGGCTCTACAGATTGCATCTGTTTGACCGGCCTGGAAGCGCGCGGCTCAGTCGGGGAATCCACCTTGGCAGATACCTGGCTGGCAACCTCTTCCAGTTTTGCCAATCGACTTTCAAGTTTTTGAAAGCGAGCTACTAGATCATCGAATCGCAACTTCGCTGGATCCGTCTCCTTGCTCCTCTCGACGGCATCCAATCGACGCATCGCGCTATCCACCCGTTGATGATCCTGATCCTGCGTTCGCGAGATAGTCGAGAGCTGATTACGCATTTCCATAAAATCGGCATGCTTGGCACAGCCGGCAAGCACGACGGTCGATGCCAATACTCCCCATGCCGCAGAACGGGATACAAGTGTACGGACACACATGTTGCTACCGCACCTCCTTAAGTTGCACCAGTTTGTCCGAAGCCTTTCCCGCCTCAACCGTTTTCGGGTAGAGTGTGACAACCTGCTTGAAGGCGGATGACGCTCGCCTTTTATCCTTCAGAGCCAAATACGCATACCCTTTCTTCAAGATTGCAGCGGGGACTTTTTCGCTACCAGGATAGTCGATCTCCACTTTATCGTAGGCATCAATCGCTCGTTGAAACTCTTTCTTGCCGAAATGCGACTCTCCCAGCCAAAAGCGGGCATTCGGCGCAAGAGTGGAGTTTGGATACTCATCAAGAAATCCAGTGAATCCTTGCCGAGCGCCTTCCAAATCCCCATCCCGAAAGAACCCTAACACCCGCTCATAACGAACCCGATCAGGTGGATCGGCGCTGGCCTGAGCCGGTTCAAATTTTGGTACTTCTTGGGGAGGAACAATTATTGTCGAACCACCCGCCGTCTCTGACCCAGCAGACAACTTTGAGGCTTCCGCTCCGTCCATGATGGGCTCATTGGGGCCTAGCGCGGAATGGTGCACTGGCTTGTGAGCCTGCTGAAGAAGAGCAGGCTTATTGGATACGTGCTCAAGAGTTTTCGCCAAGACATCGATTCGTCCGTCCTGATCATCCAGACGAGCCGTGACCTTTTTCCCAACAGCTTCAAGCGCCCTTGAGATGGACACCATGCTTCTATTAACATCTTCCGCATGGGTCGCGGTCGCTTTTGAGTCGCTATCGATTCTCGACGTCAGATGCTTGATAACCTGCTCATGGTCGCCCACGCGATCATTGAGTCCGGTCAGCGCCTCTCGAAACCCCGTGAGCGCCTGATTGAACTGCGTGAACTTTTGAGAGATCTGTTCAATCTTATTCTGGTGCTCGGCCAGCTCTTTTTGATGCCCTTCCAGCTTGACATCGATACGTTTGGTTAACCCCTCGTTCGTGCGCTGAACGACATCAATGACCTCTTTTTTCAACGCCTCCATGGCCTTCGATAGTTCATCAAGCCGAGCCGACACCTTCACGTCCTGCGTCTCGAAGCTCTTCTGCATCCACAGATACCGTGTGCTGCTGTCGGCTTCGAGCTTGGCCGCTAATTGTTCCAGTTTTTTGGTCTGCTGCTCCAACTGGGCTGACCGATGCTTAAAATCCTCCTGTTTGCCCTGGAGCTCTCGTGCCTGGTGCAGAGCCTTTTCCAGTTCTCCTCGCAGCTGCGGCAGTTCCTGTTCGCGTAAGGTTGAAAGTTCCTGGCTCTGCCTGGCTCTGGTCTGAGACAGCTGCTGCTGAAGATCTTTTTCCGCTTTTTTCAGGTCAGACTGCTGCGCGACACATCCAGGCAGAATGAGACCGCCCACGGCAATACCGAGGAGCACACCATGCGCGGTTCGTAGTTGAAACATCATGTTCTGAGATCCTACCGACCACCTACGATCAGGGCACGTTCAGGCGAGCGGCGCAATCAGCTCACTACTTTTCTGCCTTGACAGCGAGATGTCCTCGGCGGTTCTGCGAGTAACACGATTCTGTATGTTCTGTGCAGAACGGCCGTTCTTTGCCGTAGGAGACGACCGATAAATATGTGGGGGCCACTCCCAGCTCGACGAGATAATTCCGAACGGCCTTCGCGCGCTTCTCACCCAGCACCAAATTGTATGCTGAGGTGCCGCGCTCATCACAATGGCCTTCGATTTTGAGCTGTGAGGTCGGATTCGATCTGGCCCATTCCGCATCACCAGCTAGGGCATGACGTCCTTCATCGGTGACTGAAAAACTGTCGTACGCGAAAAAGACATCCCGAAGTCCGGCAGCGACCGAAGCCACCTGCTCCGCGCGAATTTCAGCCAACTGGCGGGCCGACGCGCCGGAATCTGCTTTGGCAACCATCACATTGGCATGGCCAACACCGCCTGGACTCCCTGTATTACCGGCATGTCCACCCAACCGTTCTTCCGAAGGATTGCGATCCAACCCTCGTAAGTTGTTCGACTCATTACGTCCAGAGAACGACGTATCGGGAAAACTGGAACCGGCTCCGTCTTTGCTTCCCCCTCCCTTGGCCGTCTCGTCTTGTAACGCCTGAATATCACCCCCAGATCGAACCGCCTTCTTCGAACAGGCTGGCATTCCCAGTACGATAATACCAAGAATCAACGGCAGATAGCTGACTGGTATTTTTTTCATTGGATTCCTTCCCTCCTGTGAGATACCGTCCCTTTTTCTTACAACCTAGGACGATTGCCGTCAATGCCTTCCTGGAAATTCACGAGGCGGGGGACCAGGACGGCGCGCTATTATGTGTGCCGGTGAACGTAATGCGCTCGAGGTCTTTACCGTCCGCATCGATCATGTAGATCTGACTCTTCCCTTCCACCGTCGAGCTGAACACGAGATGCCGTCCATCTGGAGACCAGGACGGAGAATCATCCACGCCCAGTCCTGTCGTTAATTGCAGACGTTTCTGACCATCGGGGGTGATCACACACAGTTTGTACTCTTTTTTTGGAGTTCGACACACATAGGCAATCAAATTGCCTCGAGGAGACCAGACCGGCGCTGCATTATAGTCTCCTTCGAACGTCAATCGACGCACATTGGATCCATCCGCACTCATGAGGAAAATTTGTGGGCCACCGCTCCGATCGGACGTAAATACGAGCTCCCGGCCCGAGGGCGCCCACGAGGGCGACAAGTCCCCGGCCGCATGCGTCGTCAGTCGTTGAACAGCTTTCGTCTTAGTATCCAAACGATACAGTTCGGCATTTCCTTCATGGCTTGATGAGTAGGCCAGCGAATTCCCATCGGGAGAGAAAACCGGAGTGATGTTCAGCCCCCCTTGCGCGACGAGTGTCCACCGCTTTCCCGTGGCCAGCTCAATCATGTCGATATCCTGCGTATTTCGATTACGGTACGTCGTGAAGACCAGAAATCGGCGATCCGGCGACCAGCGTGGCATCAGATTCAAGAACCCATCGGCCGTCAGCTGACGCGGATCATATCCATCGTAATCCATCACGAATAATTCACGAGCCGTCCCCAATTCCGAGACATAGGCGATCTTCGTCCGAGCGATTCCCGGCTCGCCCGTATAGCGAAAGACCAACTCATCGGCAAAACGATGGGCCATAAGGCGGGCGACGGACGCCGAACCGACATAGCGTTTCCCCCCCACGACTTCATTGCTCCCGGCGTCATAGACATAGCCATCCATGCTGAGATCAGCATCCTTGTTCCCACTCTTCATCCCCGCCTGACCCCACACAATGACTGATACTCCATTCTCGGCGGCTTGCTTGAATGAGGGATCAGGCTCCGCCCCGAGATGACCAACCTTCATGCCAAGACTCGGCAAATCGACAAGCGAAAAGACCAGCGAGCGCCGCACGTCCGCCTTCAGCACGTCTTCGATGCGCGTGCCCAGCTTCACACGTGCCTCAGGTGACTCCGATCCGCCCAGGTTTTCAATCCCGGCGATTCCAAGTGGAATTTTCTGGAAATCCTGCCTGGTGGCTTCAAGAAAGACGTCGGCGGCACCGGATTCAATGATCCACGCCACGCCGATCGATACACACAGGCTGACGAACACAACAACTCGAAACGCCATGATTTATCCTTGTGGCTCTCCGACGGTAAAGGTGAAGTGCGCATCAAAATACAGATCCGTGATATCAGCTGGGAACACCGGTAATGGGTTTGCACTGAGAACAGCCCGTTTCCCGGCCAAATCATAGTACTCGTTTCCCGACGATTGCTCGATCGCCACACCGGTGACCGATCCGTTCTTATGCAGTCTGAACTGTACGACCACGACGTACGCATGGCTGGTCAGATCCATGGGCGGGGCATTCCAAGAATTGCTGATTCGTTGTCGCACAAGCGCAAGATACGCATTGGATCCCGCAGCCATCCCTGGAACCTTCAATGTGGTGTCGACAGCCTTGGCGCTCTGTATCTTCGCTTCAAGCTGAGGCACAGGCTTTGACGGCACGTCTACTGGTGGTGCTGCTTTGGGCACCTCAAGCGTCTTGATCTTCTTCAATTCCTCGTCTAATTCCTTCGCCACATCTTCCGTCAAGGATGAGGACTGAGCAGAAGCAACCAGCTTTTTTTGCGTTGTTTCCTTTGTTTCCGTCACAACCGGTACATCGGGCAGCTTCATCACCGGTGACTTTCTCGGCTTGTCCTCCGGGCTGATGTCGCCGTGCTTTGGAGCATCCGGAGGCAACTCAATATCTTTCATAATATCGCGCATGAGATCATTCGACGGTTTGGCTGGAGCCACCGGAGAAGGAACAGGTGCTGCCACCACCGGCGGAAGGGGCACGGGTGCCGCTTTCACCGGAGGAGCAGTTTTAGGCTGTTCAATGAGTTTGGGACGCTCAGGAGCTTTGGATTGCTCGATAGGCTTCGTCTGCTGTACCGGCTTGGGCTGTTCGACCTCTTTCTTAATCGGCTGACTTTTCTGAGGTTCAACGGCTTTCTCCTGAAGCGTCGGCAGACTCGCAAGGGAAATCTCCATCGACGTCAGAGGCCGTTCGCCATGTCGTGGCAGTCGAACCCAACCCACCATTGCCAGGATGCCAATATGCAGGACCAGAGAAACGATAACAGCAACGCCCAAGCGACGAGTCAGTGTCGCCTGCCATTCATCATCCGAAACCATGCCGGCTGATGCCCAAGCCTGCACCGTGGACCTTATCCTACTAATTGTGTTGGGATGACGTACCCTCACTGACACGTTCAGGTCCGGTGGGGTCAGTCACCATACCAAGCTTCTCGATGCCAGCTTGTTTGACTCCATCCATCACCTGAACCACAATTCCGTATGGCACGTCCCGGTCAGCGCGTAAATACACCGACACATCGGCATGCTCTGCTTTCATCATGCGCAGCTTTCGCTCTAACTGAGCGACGCTCACCGGATCCTTGTCGAGGTACAGGCGTTGATCCTTTTCGATCGTCAGCACCGCTCGGATCTCCGGCTTGATCGTGTTCGACGCGGAAGTCGGCAACTTGATGTCCATGCCTCGATAGAGCATCGGCGCCGTGACCATAAAGATCACCAGAAGCACCAATACCACGTCCACGAGCGGAATCACGTTGATTTCGGCTAAAAATCGTCGCTGCCTCGTCTCAAACATCATCCCTTCGCTCCGACGGAGACCGGAGCGACGGGTCTCGTTTGGGCTGGAATCAACGCCAGGAGCTCCACCACAACCGAATCCATATGCATGGCGGCACGTCTGATACGTACGAGAAAGTAATTATAGGCAATGACGGCTGGAATGGCGGCAAACAATCCGGCTGCGGTCGCAATCAAGGCTTCGGAAACGCCGGGAGCCACCGCCGCAATACTGGCTGTCCCTTGGGTTCCAATTTCCCGGAATGAATCGATGATGCCCATCACCGTTCCCAGGAGGCCCACGAACGGGCAGATATTTCCGGTCGTCGCAAGAAACGGAAGAAACGCTTCCAACTTGTCGATTTGCCCCTGCGCAAGATGGGCCGCCGTCCGCTCCATCACATGTCGATCATAGGCGACGGAACCGTTTTCATTCCTCTCAGTGGGGAGGTAGCCGATCCGTTGAATCACGGCATGAAAAATCTTTGCGCAGGGACTCCCGATCGTCTGTTGCGCATGCCGAGTCACGTCCTCCACATCTCTGGCCCGCAGCAACAAAGTCATAAAATGACGATCTTTTGCATCAGCGGTGCGAAATGCGGCCAACTTGTAGAAGATGATGGCCCAGGACGCAACGGAAAAGCAGACCAGGAGCACGAGGACCACCTTGGATACGATCCCGAGCGACAGAATAACTCCCAGTGGTCCGGTTTGAAACATACGAGTCTCTACTGTCCCTCCTCAGCGTTCACGATTTCTTGGCAAGGTGGATTGTACCAAACTCTGAAGAAAATGGCGGGGCCGACGGGATTTGAACCCGCGACTTCCAGATTGACAATCTGGCGTCCTAACCAGGCTGAACGACGGCCCCGCAAAGTCTATCGATGGCAGAACAACAGCACGACAAGACGAAATCAGTGGTCGCCAATCAACCCTGCGCAAGGAACAGATCCTCCGCCAAGCACACACACCCTCGATCTGCGTACCACCACTTCTGCATGGTAGGCGGAACAGGGATTGAACCTGTGACCTCTGCCTTGTAAGGGCAGCGCTCTCCCAACTGAGCTATCCGCCCAATTTTCTTGGCAACCGATGCGGAGGGTATCAAGTCCATGATTCCTTGTCAACGGGCTCACTACCGTTCATTCAACCTCACACGATGCTAATTCTTAGCTATTTGCGCTTCGTAGAAGTTTCCACACCTGACTGTCGTCGACCGCGCTGTCGCGGAAAGTATTGGCGATGGACGTGCCGTAACCGGCTGCCTTCCACATGCGTATAGATTTGAGTCGTCGCGATGTCTGCATGCCCCAACATGGATTGCACCACTCGCAAATCTGCTCCCCCCTCCAGCAGATGCGTGGCAAAAGAATGCCGCAACATGTGCGGAGAAATCGATTTCGAAATACCAGCGCGTCGGGCTCGCTGCAGAAGCAGCTTCCAAAATGCCTGCCTCGTCAGTCCTCGTCCTCGCCGGCTGATGAACAAGACACGGGACGATCGCCCTTTGAGTAGAAGGGGTCTCACATGTTCGACGTAATCAACCAGGATCTTGACCGCAGTCTGTCCAATCGGGACGACTCGCTCCTTAGCACCTTTCCCTACGACTCGCACACAGCCCAGATTCACATCGATCTGCGACAGACTGAGTCCAACAAGCTCTGACACGCGAAGACCCGCCGCATACAGCACTTCCAGCATCACGCGGTCGCGTTGATCCTCAGCACGACCGCGAACCGGCAGCTCTAGCAACACCGTTATTTCCTGGTGTGTCAGCGTCTTCGGTAATCGAACCGGCCGATGCGCCGCCGTCATATCACGGAGAGGACTGGTCTTCACGAGGTGTTCCCGAACCAGAAAGCGATACCACCCTCGCATCGCCGAGAGAAGGCGAGCAATCGATGAAGCCGCGAGGGCCTCGTGTTTGAGGGTTGCGAGAAAGGACCGGATCGTGTGCGGTGGAACGGAGTCTCCGATACTGAGTCGGTGCGACAACAAGTATCGCTGCAAACGTAAAAGATCTCGCCGGTAGGACTCCAGCGTATTAGCGGCTAATCCACCTTCAATCCGCAGCTCACTGAGATACCGTTCAAGCAAAGGGTCCAGCAATGGTGCCGTTGGTTCAGCCATGGCGGTCGATGAATGAACTATAGCCAACTCGCTTCATCAGTACAATGATGCCACCGTACTTCTCCTTGACAGGTCGCACCCTTTCCGATACTAGTCTGCCTACGGCCTACCGCCGATCAAACGCAATGCTCACCTACTCATATCACCCCTCTTCCAGCTCTGCATGGCCGCCACTGATGGTCGCAATGGCGCTTGTGCTGACGCTCGGAGTCGGCCTCACGTCGACTCAACTGAGCGGAGCAGAGGCGGCAGATCCCGTCAAGATCCTTCCTCCCAACCCACCGGCCTTGAACCAGGCCAAGCACTTGATCGAGAAAGGGGATCCAGAATCCGCAGCCACAGCCTTGCGTCGATTCTTGACTACCACTCCACCAGCTGAATACCTCGATGATACCTATCTTCTGCTGGGCGCCGCGCTCTATGGAATGAAGGACTATGGAGAGGCAATCCGCTCTCTGAACCAACTTCAGACGGAGTTTCCCGAGTCCGACCTCGTGGATCGAGGTAAGCTCATATTGGCCCGCATCCATGCCGCGATGGGCAATATCGACTTGGCATTGCCGTTGCTGACACAAGTACGGACAACGGCACTCGACGACGTAACAAAGCGCGAGGCACAGCAGCTGACTGCCGAGGCCTTCGCCCAAAAGAAAGACTATGTCCGAGCCATCCATACCTTACTGGAAGGCATGGCCGGCAGCACCGACACACAGATGGCGGAGACCCGGGAACAGATTCGTCAATTCATCAATGAAAAGCTGGACAAAAAAGGGTTGACCCGGGTGCGGGATGCCTATCTTCGTTCCTATCCTGGCGACCTTGCCTCCCTCCGACTGATCGACTACTACATTGTGCGAGGCGAAGACCACTTGGCAGAACGGGAGACCCGGCATTTTCTCGCTGCGTTTCCTGCTCACCCCTCCGTCCCGAAAGCCAGCGAATCACTGGAACTCATCAATTCAAGGTTGAAATCCAACGAATATTTTATCGCAGCCGTCCTTCCGTTGTCAGGCCACTTGTCCGCTTTCGCCAATGACGTCCTAGAGGGCATTCAGTTGGCAGTGGAACGGGCTCGTGAGCAACCTGGCAGCCCATCCGTTGGCTTGATCGTGAAGGATCATGATGCCGATCGGCCAGGCTTTTTGGACGATCTCTCGACGCTACTTCATGACGACCGTCCACTCGTCGTCATTGGCCCAATGCTGTCAAAAAACCTTCCGGTCATGGCCGAAATGGCACAAAAAACCAGGATCCCCTTGATTACCCCGGCAGCGACTCTCCCCAATGTCCGTCGGTTGGGCAGTTACCTCTTCAGTACGTCGTTGACCTACGCCATGCAAGCCGAACGCATCGCGACCTACGCCGCGAAACAGCAGGACTATCGACGATTCTGCATTCTCCACCCCGACACCGTCTATGGACGAGAACTGGCACGGCTCTTCGCCCAGGAGGTGCGCCGATTCGATGGCGAAATTATTGCGATAGAAGCCTTCAAGGAAGGCGAAACGGATTTTGGCCCGCAGATCCAGCGGCTCAAAGCCGAAGACCTGAAAAAGTATGGGCTGGCAGTTCCAGTTGACATACCACGACAGCCCGGTAAGCCCCTCAGTCGAAACGAAAAGCGCGTCCTCTACACGCCAGGGTTTGACGCGATCTTCATCCCAAGTCGCTCACACGAGATCGGCCTCCTCGCCGCACAGCTGGCGTTTCATGACATCAAAGCCCCACTGCTAGGGACCAACGGCTGGAACTCGCAGGACTTTGCCCGTACCGCTGATCGGACAGTCGACGGTGCAACATTCGTGGATGGCTTCTTCGTCGATAGCCCGAATCCTGCCGTACAGGAGTTTGTTCAGCGGTACCACAAGCGCTTTCAGTCCACCCCCTCGCTCTTCACCATGCAAGGATATGACGCCGCCAGAGTCGTCATTGAAGGCGTCCGCCACGGAGCAACCTCCGGCGAAGCGCTTCACGACTTCCTCATGACGCAGCGCAACCTACCGACACTTGCCGGACCGGCCAGTTTTGGACCGGATGGTACCCTGCACCGCCCGCTCTTTCTTCTACAGGTGAAACAGGGTAAGTTTGTGCAATTGGATTAACCAGGTTATTCGAACTGGGGCGAGAACTGACCACTCATGAACTCCCTCTCACAAATCATCCACACAATCTCGTATATGGGACTCCCCCTGTTGTTCGCGATGGTGCTCCATGAATATGCGCATGGGTGGATGGCGGAGAAATGCGGCGATTCGACCGCAAAACGTGAAGGACGGCTCACCATCAATCCACTGGCCCATATCGATACGTTCGGCACGATCATCTTGCCGTTGATCTGTTTGATATTGCCTGGGAGCTTTCTGTTGGGCTGGGCCAAGCCGGTTCCGATTGACCCTCGGAATATGCACCAGCCTCGACGCGACATGGCACTTGTAGCAGCTGCCGGACCGGGGATGAACCTGCTGCTCGCCGTCGTCAGTGCCTTGCTCTTGGCGTTGATCCTGACGTTCGAACCGACCTTGTCGCCTCGCAGCGCCACCGAGGCTGAAGAGTCTTCAGGTCTCCTCACAACCATGTTTTCTCGTCCAATCGCCGTCATGGCGCTCTATTCCGTCATGATCAATGTATTTCTTGCACTGTTCAACCTACTTCCCATCCCACCGCTCGACGGCGGCCGGATCCTCACGGCGCTGCTGCCGCCAAAACCAGCGATGACACTCGCGCGATTGGAGCCCTATGGCATGCTCATCCTGGTGGGGCTCATTGTATTCGACAAAGAGCTAGGCATTATCCACATGATCACTGGAACCTTTGCCAAGGGACTGTCCGGAACAATCTTGTCAACAGCACTCGGCCTCCGTCCAGGAGTTGCAGAATGACCACACCTCGCAGACGCGTACTCAGCGGCATGCAGCCCAGCGGCCTCATGCATCTCGGCAACTATCTTGGTGCCTTAGAAAACTGGAAGGCCTTGCAAGAACAGCATGCCTGCTATTTCTTCGTCGCCGACTGGCACGCGTTGTCGACGAACTATGCCGACACCAGTCGCATTCGTACCTTTGTGCAGGAGATGCTGATCGATTGGCTGGCCGGCGGTATCGACCCGGACCGGTCTACGATCTTTATCCAGTCGCGGATTCCGGAACATGCGATCCTGCATCTCTTACTCTCGATGATGACGCCTGTCTCGTGGCTGGAACGCAACCCGACCTACAAGGAGAAGCAGGAGGAGATCAAGGAAAAAGACCTCACGACCTACGGCTTTCTCGGCTACCCAGTCCTCCAAGCCGCCGACATCCTCCTGTACAAACCCGATTTTGTTCCAGTAGGGAAGGATCAACTCCCCCATCTAGAACTGACGAGAGAGCTCGCCCGGCGATTCAACGATATCTACAAAACAGCAGTCTTTCCTGAGCCGAAGGAACACCTGACCAAGTTTCCCAAGGTGCTTGGCACCGATGGCCGAAAGATGAGCAAGAGTTACAATAATACGATTAACCTCTCTGATACCGAACCAGTCGTTCGGCAGAAGCTCAAGACCATGGTCACCGACCCAGCCCGTGTGCGGCGGACCGACCCAGGCAATCCCGACCTCTGTCCCGTCTACGAATTCCACAACATCTACTCCCCACAAGAGGTCAAAAACCAGGTCAACACAGACTGCCGATCCGCTGCGATCGGCTGTATCGACTGCAAGAAACTCGTGGCGGACCGCATGGTGGAACAGTTGGCACCGATCTGGGACAAACGCGCCAAACTCACGCAAGCGCCATCCCGCGTCGATGAAATTGTCGATACCGGCAGCAAACGAGCTGCTGCAGTCGCCAGTGCAACGCTACATGAAGTAAACGAGGCCATGAAGATCTGACCCGATTTCTCCCCTTGAATCTTCTCCTGCAAGATTTGCGAATCCGCTAAAAGAACCAGCTGGTCAGTAGAAGAATGCCTCGCAGGAGATCTATCAGCGAGGAGTGCGCGCTATGACGCACTGGGCCAGCCAATTATGATTTGGAAGTATCACTCTGCTCTTGGCATTGATCTCGCTCTCCGGATGTGGCACCTGGTGGCACGGCGACCATCACTCCGTCACTATCTTCACAACACCACTCGATGTTCAAATCGTGGTTGGTGACCGCGTCCAGCTACTGAGACCGGGAACGGTCTCGCTCAACCGAAAAGAGGTTCTCCGCAGATTAGAGTGGGTCAATGAGAGGGCGTCTTCTTCTCCAACCCCGCAACAAGCCTCCGGCATCAAGGATCTGTTCACCTGTGAAGTGATCGGGCATACCATGGGTGCTCGGATGACGACGGACTTGGTGAGCGACGCCTTAAGGAAAGCGGTGGGGACGAAGCGCCCACGCCCAGGCTTGATCCACCACTCCGACCGTAGGTCCCAATATTGTGCTCAGGACCATCAGGCGCAGCTGCGGCAGTTCGGCATGACCGCGTTCATGAGTCGGAAGGCCAACTGCTATGACAATGCGCCGATGGAGAGCTTCTGGGGGACGCTGAAGAATGAGCTGGTGCATCATCGGCGGTATGCCACGCGGGAGCAGCCCCAGCGGGAAATCACGGAGTACATCGAGCTGTTCTACAACCGTCAGCGGCGACATTCTCGGCTGGGGAATTGCTCACCTGCGGCATTTGCCCTTCAGTGGGCCCGTCAACAGCCGGCGGCATGAGGCTGTCATTCATGGCGTCCACTATTGACAACCGAGGTCACCCTATCAGGCGTTCGATCTTGCGGTCGACGAGGTGTCTGAATCAGCAGATTGACTGTCTTCTAGTTCGGCAGGTTTTTCTTCTTCCGGCACGTCGAACCATTGGACCAGCATCTCTTCCCACCAGGCCTCGGTCACTTCCTCTCCTGGGTCGGCCCCTAGGAAGGCTACGTCCTCTTGCTTGATGGTGGCACCAACGAGCTGCGGTTGGAATTTTGCGCGATTGATAACTTCCTTCGTGGCATAGCCGCCGATGATCCAGGAGTCTGGATCGGCTCGGCGAGACTTGTAGGCCTTCAAGCCATGCTTGAGATATATAAAGATCTGCTGTTGAACCGGATCGGTGACGCCGGTCTGTGGGAGACTGAGCGTTTTTTCTATGTGCTTTCGCCAATGCCGATCGTCGTACCGTGACGTGATCAGCTGCAGCATCTTCTTTCCCAGCTCAGTATCAAGTGGCATAGCGTGAGATTCTTACTCGTCGTTATTTGCGGCTATACAGGCCGGTGAAGGAAGCTTTGGCCAGAGCATTCTGATTGAGATAGTACCCGACCATTGCGCCGGATGCCTGAGGCTTCAACGACAATTGATCTACTTTTAATGCATACACCGTAAAGATGTAGCGATGTGATTTATGGCCGGCAGGAGGACAGGGGCCACCGTAGCCGGGCTCACCGAAGTCCGTCATGCTTTGCACCGCGCGTTGCGGCTCACCGGAGCCGCCCGGCTTTCCGGCGCCCGCGGCGAGTGCCGAGATATCCGGAGGAATATTGAAGATGACCCAATGCCACCAGCCGCTACCGGTGGGCGCATCCGGATCATACATGGTCACGGCAAAACTCTTGGTCCCCTTCGGAGCGTTGGTCCAACGCAATTCCGGTGACACATTGTCGCCGGTGCATCCAAATCCGTCGAAGACATGCGCCCTGCCGATCGTGCCCTTAGGCTTAATGGTCGGACTGGTGAGCTGAAAATCGGCCGCAGCACTGATGCCAGGCATGAGCGCGATCGCACATAGAATGCTGCTCCAGATCAGTCTCATACGCCGAGTCTCTCTTGAATGTAGAAAAAGTCCTCTGAGTTCGTCTCGTGTTGCGCGAGCTAACCGAGCTGTTGCTTGAAGAAGGCCTTCGTCCTCGCCCAGGCGTCCTTCGCAGCCTCCGGCCGATACACGGATGGATCGGCATCTCGGAAAAACGCATGAGGAGCACCAGGATAGGTTTTAATCTCGCCGGCTTTCCCATACTTCTTCAACGCCGTGGCCAGTCGCTGGACATCCGCCTTGGTAATCCAGCCATCGTCTTCACCGTAGAGGTACAGCACCGGGCAGGCCAGCTTCTGAATCGGCGTATCAGGATTGGGCACTTGGCCATAGAACGGCACTGCCGCTTTGATCTCCACATTGACGCAGGGCAGCATGAGCGCATAGGAGCCGCCCATACAGAACCCTGTGAGACCAATCCTCGTGGCATCGACCTCTGGAACTGATTTTAGATACCCCACGGTGGCATTCAAATCAGCGAGGCCGTCTTCCTGTTTCAGCGTATTCATGAGTTTTCCGGCTTCTCCGGCATCTGTCGTAAGGGCATATCCTAGGCGCGAGTAGAGGTTCGGCGCGATCGCGACATAGCCTTCTGCCGCATAGCGCCGCGCAATATCTTTTATGTGATCCGTGAGTCCCCACCACTCCTGGAGGACGATGATGGTCGGTCGTTGCTCTTTGGTATGCGGAGCTGCGACGAACGCCTTCATCGTCACGCTTCCACTCTGATACTGAACGGACGTTTCTCGAATGGATTCAGCCATGGGTCCGACCACGCTCAAGACTCACAATTCAACCCTGTGCCTAATGCGCGGCTAGTTGCCTGCCACCATCAGTTCTGAAATTTTCAGCGTCGGGCTCGCAATTCGCCCCCGAAACACGAGGTCGCTCCCAATCACTTCGATATCCTTGAACATCTGCTTGAGATTCCCCGCGATGGTGATTTCTTCGACGGGGTAGGCCAATTCTCCGTTTTCAATCCAAAACCCACTGGCCCCTCGTGAGTAATCACCCGTGACCATATTGATTCCGAATCCGATCAACTCGGTGACGTAAAGCCCTTCCTTGACGGAACCGATAATCTCCTGAGCGCTCTTCAGTCCTGGGACGAGATAAAAATTCGTCGGGCCGACAGACGGACTCTCGCCCACACTCCGTGATGCGTTGCCGGTCGAGGGCAACCCCAGTTTCCGTCCAGAGTAGGTATCAAGTAGATAGCTCCGTAACACACCTCGCTCCACGATCGTGTTCTTGCGCGTGGCCAATCCTTCGCCGTCAAACGGGCGAGATCCAAGGCCTCCGGCCATCCGGCCGTCGTCGTACACAGTCATGCGATCGGACGCAATCGTCTGACCAAGCTGATCGAGAAGGAACGAGGCCCGCTTGTAGAGACCGTAGCCGGAAATGGCCCCACACAAGTTTGCGAGCAGGCTCCCAGCCATCTCTTGGTCAAACACCACCGGTACTCGCTTGGTCGCCACTTTGCGTGCGCCCAAGCGACGAACGGCTCGTTCGGCCGCCTTCTGCCCGATCGATTCCGCTGAGGCCAGCCGTGCAAATTTTCGCTGCACCTCATACCAGGCATCCCGCTGCATAGCACCGGTTGTGGACTCAGTTGCAATCGGAGAGACGGATAGCGAAAAGTTTGAACTCTTGTAGGACCCGACGAACCCATGGCTGTTCGCCAGCACCACTCGTCCCGATGATGAATCAAACTCCGCACCTTCCGAGTTCGTAATGCGTGGATCCGTGGCAAACGCTGCCGCTTCTCCGCGCTTGGCCCAATCAATCTGCGTTTCCGTATCGAGCACAGTCTCATCGTAGAGATCAAGGCTCGGCTGGTCCGTCGCCATCTGAGCCCCATCTGGTAACCCCGATACGTCATCCTCAACAACCGCCTTAGCCAAGGTGCAGGTGTCGGCAATAAGCCGTTCAAGAGAGTCTTGTGAAAAGTCAGATGTCGAGGTCGTCGCCGAGCGTTTTCCGATGAAGACGCGTAGTCCGAGCCGCTTCTCTCTCGCCTTCGTCAATCGATCGACCGTACCGACCCGTACTTGGACCGAAAAGGTCTCACCATCGGCCACCACGATATCGGCCTCTGTCGCGCCGCAGGCTTTCGCACGAGCCAGAACATTGGCAGCCAGCTGCGCATAGCCGTTGGTGATTGTGGCAGGCTCTGTCCCTCGTTGCCCTTGATGCACACGCCCTCTTTTCTATCAGTTGTCATGTGGTCGGCCACTTTGGTGGGCCGTGAGACCATAATGACTTGTGACTCTCTTACCTCTGCGTACCCCCGACCGTGATTTCGTCGATTTTGAGGGTCGGCAAGCCGACTCCGACCGGCACCGATTGGCCGTCCTTCCCACACGTCCCGATCCCATTGTCGAGTTTCAGATCATGCCCCACCATCGAAACCTTGGTGAGGATCTCCGGCCCACTCCCGATCAATGTTGCGCCCTTCACCGGCTTCGTGATCTGTCCGTCCTCGATGAGGTACGCCTCGCTGGCAGAGAACACGAACTTCCCGTTGGTGATATCAACCTGTCCACCGCCGAACGAGACGGCATAGAGCCCTTTCTTCACCGACCGAATAATGTCCTGAGGATCCGACTCACCGGCCAACATAAAGGTATTCGTCATACGGGGGAGCACCACACTTTGGTAATTCTCACGCCGACCGTTACCGGTCAGAGGAATGCCCATGAGGCGAGCGTTGAGCTTATCGGTGATATAGCGGCGGAGAATGCCCTTCTCGATGAGTGTCGTGCAGCTGGTTGGCGTTCCCTCATCATCCATATTTAACGAACCTCGGCGAAATGGAAGGGTTCCATCGTCGACGATCGTGCAGACGTCCGACGCCACGCGTTTCCCGAGCAAGCTTGAGAAGGCCGACGTCTTTTTCCGGTTGAAGTCGGCTTCCAAGCCATGTCCGATCGCCTCGTGCAGTAGGATACCGGGCCATCCACCGGCCAACACCACAGGCATCACCCCGGCCGGAGCATCCACAGCAGACAAGTTCAGGATCGCCTCTCTCGCCGCTTCTCGCGCATAGCTCAAGTGTCGATTGTCCTCGAGGTAGTACTCAAATCCAACCCGACCGCCCCCGCCGAAGCTCCCGACCTGTCGATTGTCACCGTCCTCGGCAATACAGGTGATCTGCAGACGGGACAACGGTTGACTATCGCCGACCAGTGTCCCATCAGAGGTCGCAACCGCCACCACCTTGTATTCGGTGTTAAACGAAGCCATGACGTTCTTAATGCGGGGATCGTACCGTCTGGCCTCGGCATCAATTGCGTTTAACAGCGCCACGCGATCAGCCGTGGCAACCTCGGCCTTCGCTCGTTCGATCGGATAGAGGTCTCTGGTCGGTCGGCACTGGGTGGGCACCGGCACAGGAGAAGCTCCCTGAGGAGAATTAGCGATGTAGCGTGCCGTGTCGGCCGCAATCTCCAGATCCCTTTTTGTGAGTTCATCTGAGTAGGCAAACCCTGTCTTCTCACCGGCAATTGCACGGACGCCGACGCCTTGAGAGACACTCTTGGCTGCACGCTTCACGATGCCTTCCTCCATCGATACCGACTCTGAGGTGCGGGACTCAAAATAGAGGTCCGCATAGTCAATATCCCTCATGTTGAGCCGATCGAGTGCGTGTTGAGCTTCGAGTTCAGTGACACCGAATTTGGCTAGCTGAACCGGCTCGAGCATAGTGATGGACGCCTCCTTGTCTCTGTTGAGTAATGGGCGAGTATAGCCCATTCATTTCTGCCGTCGCAATGTAATGACTCCTCACTGATTTGGGTTGCTGAAGTCGTTTCCGAGTTATCGTTTGACATTCCATACCCCCGACAGTAGACTTTCCCCACTTTTCTCCCTGCTAACATTGAACATGAGGAACGCGCTCTAGGCTCGTTATGGCACACCCTCCGGCTTCAAGTTTCGAGCACCTGTCCGAGAGCGAATTGACCGCCAAGTTGGAACCGGAACTGCTCCCTAAACATATCGCGGTCATCATGGATGGCAACGGGCGGTGGGCGGAACTCCGTGGTCTCCCTCGCATCGCAGGCCATCGCGAAGGCATCAATTCCGTCAGGGAGATGATCACCCTCTGTCTGGAACTCGGCATTCATGCCCTGACGATCTATGCGTTTTCACAAGAAAATTGGAACCGTCCGACACAAGAAATCAGCGCTCTCATGGGACTCTTGGAACATTACCTCTCCACAGAGCGAGCCAGCTTGATTGAGCAAGGCGTGCGCTTCCGCACCATCGGTCGCCACGAGCTGCTTCCTTCATCGGCTCAACACTGGATTCGCACAACCGAGAAGGAAACAGCGCATCTCGATAAGCTGATCCTAACGGTCGCCCTCAGCTACGGAGGACGAGCAGAAATCGTCGATGCCGTAAAAACACTGGTCGAGAACGTCCAGGCGGGAACCCTCCAACCGAACCGTATCGATGAAGCCACGATTCAACAGTACCTCTACACCCACCCGCTTCAAGATCCGGACTTACTGATTCGGACAAGTGGAGAAGCCAGGATCAGCAACTTTCTCCTATGGCAACTGGCCTACACAGAATTGTGCTTCACGCCGACCTTGTGGCCGGACTTTCGACGACGGGAGTTTCTGCTCGCGCTGATCGAGTATCAAAGACGGGAGCGTCGCTTCGGCCGAGTGCTGAGTACTGTGTCTTCGTAACCTATGTGGGACATCCATCCATCACCGAAGCAATCGCCCACAGCTCGACATCCGTGACCACCACACCTGCACGCCCCAAACAGTTCGATATCAGGCGTCTCTATACTGCGGCTGTGCTGATCCCGGCCGTCTACCTCATCATCGTCCACCTCACGCCCTGGGCCTTAACGCTGCTCTTGATCGCCGTCGGCTCTCTGGCCCTGCTCGAACTGTATCGTCTCAGCTTCCAATCGCGGTTGAATCATGTCCTCGTCGGTGTCGGGTCGGCAACCTATGTTCTGACCCTCGCCCGATCTCATGTGTCTCTCCCGCTTCCCGAGCTTCTTCTCGGCGGTGCGTTCATGATTGCCGTAACAGCCTCTTTTGTTGCCACATCCGCAAAATATCGATGGAAGGACGCGCTGATCACCATGTTCGGCGTGCTCTACGTGGGCGTCACCCTCAGTAGTATTGTATCGACCCGCGCGCTGCCGACCGGGGAATTCCTCGTGCTATTTCTGGCGGTGGTCACATGGGCTTCTGACACCGGGGCGTACTACGCCGGGACCCTGTGGGGCAAACACCTTCTCATGCCGTCGATCAGTCCCAAGAAGACCGTTGAGGGGGTACTTGGAGGGCTCATATTGGCCGTCGCTGCCGCCATCGTGGCTCAATGGTGGTTTGCCTCACAACTCTCACTGTTAGATGCGTTCATCCTTGGCGTACTGCTGACGGGAACTGGGCTCATCGGAGACCTGTTCGAATCCATGATTAAGCGACGCACGGGCGTCAAAGATTCCGGTGGAATCTTGCCAGGCCATGGCGGTATGTTGGATCGGCTCGATAGTCTCTTGTTCACCGCCCCCACCTTCTACTACTATGTCGCCTACGTTCGAGACCTGGCACCGCCTCTATAAGAGTGGAGAGGAGAGGATATGAAGTCGATTATCATCTTGGGATCAACCGGATCGATCGGAACCAATACCCTCGATATCGTTCAACGGTTTCCCGATGAGTTCCGCGTCGTCGGCCTGACGGCCGGCAACAATATCGACAAGCTTGAAGCCCAGATCCGCCAGTTCGCACCTATCGCCGTGGCGGTCTCTACGGAATCCTCTGCGGCATTGCTCAGAAACCGGTGCGCCGATCTTCCGGTTGAGGTCATGGCCGGCGGAGAAGGCATTACACAGGTCGCAACGGGGCTCGATGCCGAATTGGTGATTTCTGCCATCGTGGGAGCAGCCGGACTCGTACCGACCCTGTCCGCCATCCGCAGTGGGAAACACATTGCCTTGGCCAATAAAGAACCGATGGTGATGGCCGGCAAGCTGATGCAGGATGAGGCTAGAAAACATGGGGTCAGGATTTTTCCAGTCGATAGCGAACATAGTGCCATTTTCCAGTCATTGGAAGGGCATCGGATTGAAGACGTCCGGCGAGTGATACTCACAGCGTCCGGCGGAGCCCTGTGGACACTGCCCCAGGAGCAACTCCTGCATGTGACGCCGGAACAAGCCCTGCAGCATCCGAACTGGAAGATGGGATCTAAGATCACCATCGACTCAGCGACGCTGATGAACAAGGGACTGGAAGTAGTAGAAGCACGCTGGCTCTTCAATATTCCCGAGTCCAACATCGACGTGCTGGTTCATCGAGAAAGCATTATCCACTCTCTCGTAGAATATAAAGATCGATCCATGATCGCCCAACTGGGTCTCCCGGATATGCGAACTCCGATCTCGTACGCGATGCGTTACCCCGCCAGAATGGCGCTCGACCTCCCCTCACTGGATTTGACGGAAATTGGACGATTGACCTTTTGCAAACCCGACCATGATCGCTTTCCGTGCCTCAACCTTGGGTACGAGTCGCTTCGAATCGGCGGGACCATGCCTGCCGCCATGAATGCGGCCAATGAAATCGCCGTCGATGCATTCCTCAACCATGGCCTTTGCTTCAGTGAGATCCCGCAGGTCATTCGCAGTACTATGGAGGCGCATGCGCATCAAGAGATTACCTGCCTTGATGATGCGCTAGAAGCGGATCGATGGGCTCGAGAAAAGGCGGAATCGTTGGTGCATGCGTTACCTCGCTAACGATCGTTTGCATTTCACGCAGCGAATGTTAGAGTAGAAGATCACACTCGATAGGGAGTTCCGATGACGTTCGCTCTTACCTGGTCCCCCGATACATTGTGGCTGCTCCTTCAGAAGGCCTGGTGGTTCCTTGTGGTCCTTGGCGTGCTCGTCGCCTTCCATGAGCTCGGCCATTTCCTCGCCGCTCGATGGGTCGGAGTGAAAGTCCTCAAGTTTTCCATCGGCTTTGGCCCGAAGTTATTCGGTCGCCAGGTCGGCGAAACCGAATATCTCGTCTCCGCCGTCCCGCTCGGTGGGTACGTCAAGTTGTTTGGCGAGGATGAGACGGAGGCCACAACACCTGAGGACCGGCGGCGATCATTTTCACACCAGGGCTTGTGGGGAAAGGTTCTTATCGTCGCGGCTGGCCCGGGGTTTAATTTCATTCTGGCCTACTTGATCTTCGCCGGATGGCTGTCCACTGGTGCACCATTGTTTGTCCCAACGTTTCACGATCTGAGTGCTGATGTCGAGGCTCTGGCTCCCGGCTCTCCCGCATCAATGGCAGGGATGGAAGTTGGAGACCGCATCGTCAAGATGAACGGCAAAGACATCTCGACCAAAACGGAGTTACTGGACCTCGTCTCCAAGAGCAAGGGCCAGCCTGTTTTACTCGAAGTCCGACGAGACGATCAGCTAAAAACACTGACAGCCACGCCTATACCAATCACTGGAGAGGGGGCCAGCAGCAACGAACCGCTGTATACGATCGGCGTTGAAGAAACGCCTCCTCTCGTCACCTCGGTTATGCCCGGATTACCCGCCTCCCTGGCCGGATTCAAGCCAGGCGATCGAGTCGTCGCGATCGATGGCCACGCTATCTATACCTGGGCACAGATGACGACTCAGGTACGGGAACACCCGCAGAAGTCACTGAAACTCGACGTCCTCCGCGACGGAATACGGACCACGCTGACCGTCACGCCAACCAGTGAAAAAGTGACGATGAACGGACAGACGCTCGAAGTCGGAAAGATCGGCATCGCGGGACCTGGCCGTTCATTGATGCGCTCCGACAACGCAGCAGCAGCTGTATATCAAGGACTCGAAGCTACGTGGGGATGGACTGAATTGACTGCGGTTGGCCTCTATAAAATGATCGTGGGGGATATTTCGAGCAAGAATATCGGTGGACCGCTGACGATCGCCAATATTTCCGGTGAAGCGGCCTCCCAGGGCGCCTCTAGTGTCGTGTTCCTGATCGCCATCTTGAGCATCAACCTCGGGGTCCTCAATTTGCTGCCGATCCCGATCCTCGACGGCGGCCACTTGCTCTTTTTCCTGATTGAGGGCATTCTGCGCAAGCCACTCGCAGAACGGCAACGAGAGGTTGCCCAGCAGGTCGGGTTAGTTCTGTTGGTTGGCGTCATGATCTTTGCCTTCTGGAACGACCTGGAACGCATCTTCTCCCACTAACCTTCTCATGAAAACATCCCAGTTACTCATCCCCACACTACGGGACGATCCCGGCGAAGCCGAAACCGTCAGCCACCGATTGATGCTGCGTGCCGGACTGATCCGAAAGGTGGCAGCTGGCATCTATACCTATCTTCCACTTGGTCTCCGTGTCATCCGCAAAATTGAGCAGATCATTCGAGAGGAGATGAACCGATCCGGCGCACAAGAACTGCTGATGCCGATCGCCTCCCCTGCTGAACTCTGGAAAGAAACAGCCCGATGGGACTACTACGGGAAGGAACTACTTCGATTCAAGGATCGTCACGAACGAGACTTTTGCCTAGGCCCGACGCACGAAGAAGTCATTACCGATCTCTTCAGGCGAGAAGTGCGATCCTACCGACAACTCCCGCTCAATTTTTACCAGATCCAAACCAAATTTCGTGATGAGATCCGCCCGCGATTTGGGCTCATGCGAGGGCGGGAATTCATCATGAAGGATGCCTATAGTTTCGACATCGATGAGGCTGGCGCTCAGGTCAGCTATCAGAAGATGTACGACGCCTACACCCGAATCTTCACACGATGCGGCCTCACCTTCCGGGCGGTGGAAGCCGACACAGGTCTCATCGGTGGGGATGTCTCACACGAGTTCATGGTGCTGGCCGATACCGGCGAAGCGATGGTGGCATATAGCGACCAGGGTTCTTACGCCGCCAATCTTGAACGGGCGGAAGTACTTCCTCCATCTGATATCGACACCACCCCCCTTCTCCCCCTAACGCCGATCGATACGCCACAGCGCCGGACAGTGAAAGAGGTCACAGCCTTTCTGCAGATTACACCCCGTCAACTCGTGAAGACACTGCTGTACCGCGCAGGCACCGAAACCGTCGCCGTGCTGATCCGGGGAGATCATGAAGTGAACGAAGTCAAATTAGCGCGTTTGCTCAAGGTGACTGATGTGACGTTGGCCGACCCCGTGACGGTTCAACAGGTCACAGGCGCTCCTCCAGGATTCGCCGGACCAGTCGGCCTGCAGCACGCACGAATCCTGGCGGATCACGCCATTCAGGGAATGACCAATGTCGTCATCGGTGCCAATAAAGCCGATACGCACTATCAGAATGCCAATCTCAACCGTGATTTCACTGCCGAACAATTTGCCGACCTTCGCAATGCGCAAGCCGGCGACCCGGCTCCCCGAGGACCAGGTGCGCTAACACTTGCCAAGGGCATCGAAGTTGGACAGGTATTCTTACTCGGTACCAAGTATAGCCAGAAAATGAATGCCACCATCCTCGACGATCAGGGCAAGGAGCGCCTGGCTGTTATGGGTTGTTACGGCATTGGCGTTGGTCGGACAGCCGCTGCGGCGATCGAGCAAAACCACGATGAGAAGGGCATCATCTGGCCGTTTCCTATCGCGCCATTCCATGTCCACCTCCTGACGGTCAGCCAATCAGAAAAGACGACCGACACCGCTGCACGTCTCTATACCGATTTGATGGCGGCAGGTATCGAGGTCTTATGGGACGACCGTACCGATCGCGCCGGTGTTAAATTCAATGACGCGGATCTGATCGGCGCCCCATTCCAACTCGTCATCGGCGACAAAGGCCTTGCGGACGGCGTTGTGGAAGTCAAGATTCGACGAACCGGGATCAAATCCCGCATCGCACCCAGTGAGCTTGTCACTCACCTCAAGCAACTTTCTTTTGAAGCCCATCCATCCGCGAGCTCACCTCTCGCTTAGTTCCAGAGCTGAATCGCTCACGCTTTCCAGAAATGCACCGACAGAAAATGCCTTTTCCTTGCCTTCCCGATCTGTTCGTTTAGACTGAGACTCGACGTCTCAGTTCACAACATTTCATGATCAGGCACCTATTAATCCAGCGCATAACCTGACTGATTCACGTCTCAACCACAAGGAAAGCGCAGTCGGATGCAAGCCAAGCCGATGACTCAGAATCCTCAGGAATTGCAGCACAAGGCCGAGCATGCCGAACATGTTAACCGTATTACCACCCAGATTCATGCGGCCAGCAACCTTGATCAAATCCTTCTGGACTTGCATAAAGACATCTTAAGTTTGTTCGACGCAGAGGATTTGACTCTTTTCGCATTCGACACGGAGAAGAAGGAAATCTTCTCCAAAGTTCCTCACATCGACGGTGTGGACGAAGTCCGCATCCCCATCACTGAACAAAGTCTCGCTGGGTTCTGTGCCAAGTATCTTCGCCCTGTTAACATTGCCGACGCGTACAACATCCCAGAACTCCAAGGCATTCATCCGTCCCTGCTCCACGATACATCCTATGATAAACGAACCGGATTCAGGACCAAGCAGGTCCTGACGTATCCAATCGTGGCCGACAATAAATACTTAATGGGGGTGCTGCAACTCCTCAATAAGAAAAGCGGCAGTCGATTTACTCGAAAAGATGAAGAGGTCGTTGATGAGATTGCGAAAGCGCTCGGCATCGCCTTCTTCAACCTCCGTCAAACCTCAAAAAAGAACCCCACGAAGTTCGATCTCTTAGTCAACAACAAGCGCATCACACAAAATGAACTCGACCAGGCCATGGCTGACTCGCGGAAAGGGATGAGCGATCTAGAGAGTCTTCTCATCGAAAAACACAAGATTCCAAAACTCGATATTGGTAAATCGCTCGCCCAGTTCCATAAATGTCCATACATCGAGTACAGCGAACGTACCATCGTCGACGTGGAATTACTGAAGAACCTCAATGTCGACTATCTCAAAAAGAACCACTGGATGCCGCTCAAGCGAGATCGTACGGCAATCGAAATTCTGACCGACGATCCAGGAGATCTCGACCGCGTTCAAGACATCAAGCGGACCTTTCCAGGCCTTAACATTCGATTCGCCGTCAGTCTTCGCCGGGACATCGCCCAATTTCTGAGTTCCGCGACTGGACAGAGTGACGGGGGTGGCAATGGACGAAAACTCGACGAAAATGTGTCCGATATTCTCGGCGAACTGGTTACGGAGGCACAGGCCGAAGCAACTGAAGAATCTGCGGGTGGCGGACTCGACGAAAACGACAACGCAATCGTCCGCCTGGCCAACCAAATTATTGCCGATGCCTACCGGCAGAGTGCGTCAGACATTCATATCGAACCGTACGGAGAAAAACGTGAAACGTTGGTCCGTTTCCGAGTCGATGGAGAATGCTTCGAGTACATGAAGATTCCGCAGAGTTACCGCCGTGCAATCGTCTCCCGCCTCAAGATCATGGCCAGCCTGGATATTGCCGAGCGCCGCAAGCCTCAGGACGGAAAGATCAAATTCAAACTTTCAGAGACAAAAGAAATCGAACTCCGCGTTGCGACCCTCCCCACCGCCGGATACAACGAAGACGTGGTCATGCGTATCCTCGCAGCGAGCGAACCACTGCCACTCGACAAAATGGGGTTCTCGGAGCGGAACCTCAAAATGCTGAAAGAGATTTCAGAAAAGCCTTATGGCATCATTCTCTGCGTCGGTCCGACTGGCTCTGGAAAGACAACCACGCTGCACTCAGTCCTGGGCAACATTAACACCCCGGACATCAAAATATGGACCGCCGAAGACCCTGTCGAAATCACACAGTATGGCCTGCGCCAAGTGCAGGTACAGCCGAAGATTGGCCTCACCTTTGCCACTGCTATGCGCGCATTTCTCCGCGCCGACCCCGATGTCATCATGGTAGGAGAAATGCGGGATAAAGAGACGGCTGACACCGGCATTGAAGCGTCGCTCACCGGCCATCTCGTGATGAGCACGCTGCATACCAACAGCGCCGTCGAAACGGTTACTCGCCTGCTCGACATGGGCTGCGATCCATTCAGCTTTGCCGATGCCATGCTGGGTGTGCTGGCGCAACGGTTGGCTCGTCGAATCTGCAAAGACTGCAAAGAGCAGTACGTCGGAAGCAAAGAGGAGTACGAAGAACTCCGACTGGGTTACGGGCCTGAGCATTGGGACAAGCTCGGTATCAAGCAAGATACTACGTTCCGCCTTTCCCGTGGGAAGGGCTGTGAAACGTGCAACCGTTCAGGCTTTAAGGGACGAGTCGCCTTACACGAACTTCTACTGGGCACAGATCAGATGAAGCGAATGATCCAGCAGAAATCGCGCACCGAGGATATGCTCAAAACTGCAATTGGAGAGGGAATGACAACGCTGGTGCAGGACGGGATTCAAAAAGTCTTACAAGGCCTTACAACTAACAAAGAAGTCAAAGCGGTCGCCATCAAATAGGCCTTCTGACTTCAGCCAATAGACCCAGCTCTGGGATCACCCCCTTCACTCTTTCCCCACAACCATGTAAAATGCTCCACGCAGTATCCAATACTATGGTACGAATCACCTCGCTTTTCTTGGCCCCACTGCTCATTCTCACGGGATGTGAATCCACGGACCGTGTCCTCACGAACGCTGAACGGGTCCTCGGGAGCCGAACTAGCAGGACCGTACTCGACATTGCCACAGGCAAAGACCCCAAGCAAATACTCAAAGAGCGCGTCGACGCCTACCAGCGAGACCCCGAAGCCGTGATCAGAGATCTGCGGACGATTCAACGTGATTTCAACACCCTCATGACCGCATTGACCGGACGAGTCCGACAAACCTGGGGCGAGAAGGAAGTGAAGGTCCCAGAACAGAAGAAGTACGTGAAGTACACCCAGAACTATATGAGCCGAACCATCGTCGACTTCGATAATGGCACGATCGTCGTAGAAACCTTGGATGATAAAGCACCGAAAGAGAGCTTGAAAAACGCGATCATCACAACCTTGCTCACACCAGACGATCCGCGCTCTGTCGATCTTTTTTCCGACAAGCCTGTCACGCTGACCAGTGACCGGCCTCCATATTTATTGGGACTAGTACAGGATCAGCAAGGACAGTCAATCCGCACCCCCGCACAAGCGGAAGCGTTGGCAATATCAACGATTGAGGGTGCAAAGACGCGGACGGTGGACCTGAACGGAGGGACAAAGCAAGCGCTGATCGCCGAAATCAAGATGGTGGCAAACTTCTCGAATAAGCAAGCAGAAAAATACCGAGCCACCGTTACCCGATTTGCGGAGCAATTCAAGATCAGCCCAAGCCTCATTTTTGCTGTTATTCGAACGGAAAGCAACTTCAACCCCTTCGCTGTTAGTTCCGCCCCCGCCTATGGTCTCATGCAGCTCGTACCCACTAGTGGCGGGCGAGATGCCTACCGAAAAGCAAAGGGAACGGATACGATTCCATCGCGTGAATATCTCTTCGATCCAGAGAACAATATCGAGTTAGGCAGTGCCTATCTCAATGTCCTGTCCTACAATCTGCTTGAAGACATCGGGAATGAGGTCTCGCGAGAATATTGCGTTATCTCGGCTTATAATACAGGCCCACGAAATGTCTTTAAGACATTTGCGAGTGACAACAGGGCTGCCCTCAATCAAATTAATAGCCTTGAACCACCAGCAGTCTACGACCGATTACGCAACAACCTCCCCTACCAGGAAACGAGGGACTACCTCGTCAAAGTCGTCACCTTCCGGAAACAGTTCGTGGCTCTGCCCTAAAGGCAAATCAGTGCCTGCTGAACGCCCATACTACAGTTGAGGACAATTGCCACTCGCGAGGCGGCAGGTGAGAGTTAGGCCGTCAACATCGGCCCAGACTGGGAGAGGTGTGTAATGACGCTCTGGAGATGCTTGTTCACGGCTGGCGAGAGTCCCTCAAACTCCACACCATAGGTGTACTCTTTACCCCACCGAACCGTCGCGGCTTCGATGACCGTTGCTGTTGTCTGATCTGGAAAGCGAAGATTCATGGCAATTCGGTCTCCCGGCGTAATCACCGCTTCCGTCATCACACGTGCCCCTTTAGTAGACACGTCAAAAATTATCCCTAACCCCTGTTCGACAACCCCCTTTCTGACCACACCGACGCGGGCCAATGAACAAGGAAATGGAGCCGGCACTCGTACGCGGGGATGTTTGCGTAATTGTGGGGTATTTTGCCCAGTGATGGCCTTCAAATCTAGATCTTCCATATTGTTTCCTCTTTCGCCAAGCCTGCAGCCTGTTGCATTAGGTCAACCATTTACGTGACAGCTGAGCCAGCCTTTTGATGGCTAGCCCGTTGACCAAACCCTTGGTCAGGCGGACCACGGCGAGTGCGATCGCAGCAGGAACAGTGTCATTGGGTAATCGAAGGGTGAGTGAGATCTGATCACCGGGCTTGATCGATGCCTCAGGGCCCACTCGCACGCCGTGTAAAGACGGGTCCACATCCACCTCGTGAGACACAGAGTATCTCACGAGGGGTCGTTTGGGAACTATTTTCGAAACTTATGCACGTATTGCAGGCGAGGCATTGCGCGAGGATGGCTCGGCGTGATCTCCCCTTGGGTTCGGACGGCGGTGTCGGCTGGCAAACCTCGAGCGACTTGGAGCGGAATGCTCGTCCCGATGTGCCCGACTATCCTCGCCATGCATCACCGGCAACGAAGTTCTGCTTCCCGGCGCAAGCGGGACTGCATGTCCCAAGAGGCGCTCAATATCTCGAAGTTGCTGCCGGTCTTCACCCGTCACAAAACTTGTGGCGCGGCCGGTTGTCTTCATTCGAGCCGTGCGGCCAATACGATGGACGTAATCTTCTGGGCAATTGGGTAGATCGAAATTAATCACGTGGCCGATGTTCGCGACATCGATCCCTCGCGCAGCAATATCCGTCGCGACCAGCACCCGAAATGACCCACGTCTAAAACCTTCTAGCGCGGCGCGCCTCTGTGAGAGACTCCGGTCTCCATGCAACACAGCCACTCGATGGCCTTCGCTACCCAGCATACGCCCCAACCGATCGGCACGGTGCTTCGTCCTGGTGAACACCAGAGCCGTATCCTGATCGGCCTTCAATAACGACAAGAGAAGATCGGGCTTCTCGCCCTGGGAGGTGTAATGAATCCCCTGCGTGACCCCATCAGCTGTCGTGGCAGACGGCGCGACCATGACGCGCACCGGATTCTTCACATTGGCTTGAACCAATCGAGCCAGATCTGTTGGCAGGGTGGCCGAGAAGAGAAGAGTCTGTCGCTCTTCAGGCAACGCATCAAGAATCTGATTGATCTGAGGTGCAAAGCCCATATCCAACATCCGATCCGCCTCATCCAATACCAAGATCTTCATAGACGACAAGACAATCGTGCCGTTCCACATGTGATCCAGAAGACGCCCAGGCGTCGCTATCAAGATGTCTGGTCGCTGTCGCAAGCCCCGTACTTGGGCTTGCATATCGGCGCCTCCAACTATGACGGTCGCGGAAATGCGCCGACTCCGGCCAAGCTTATCAATCGTCGTCAGGGTCTGCAATGCCAGCTCACGGGTTGGCGCTAAGATCAATGCCTGCGGTTGCCCCTTCGGCAATGCAGCGAGTCGTTCGACGATTGGAATGACAAAGGCTGCGGTTTTACCCGTCCCGGTCTGGGCACATCCAATGACATCTCGCCCAGCGAGCGCGGGCGGAATGGCTTGTTCTTGAATGGGCGTGGGTGATGCGAACCCGGCATCAGCCAGGTCCCGGAGCAGCCCCTCGGACAAACCGAGGGCGTGAAAATTGGTGTGAACAGAGGTATTCACTACACTATCCTTTCAGTATGATCGCATTTATGACGGGATCAGAGAACCGAGGGGAGAGACAACCGAGAATGGTGCAACTCCAAACTGGACCTGGTCGCGATGCGATCGCGAAGTCCGATATAGTTGGAACATCTCCTCGCCGGACTACTACGAGATAAATGTGTCGTTACCATACAGCATGGCCATCCTGACGTCAACCAGTTCTTCAATAGATACGAAAGACTAGATAATTGATAGATCATGCACCTTGTCGCCTACTCCTCTACCATGAGCCTTGTAGCGAGGTTTGACTCCTTCACAAATTACATGTTATAAGATATTTCCTTGCAAGCTATTGTCCTCTCCGTGCACTCCTCGTACTCACTCCCAGTGTTGGCAAGATAGTCTGGGTAACATCACCAACCTGATGCTCCTCCGCCTGAATGGTAGAGGCAGACATCCAGATAGCGTGGCAGGTCCATTAGTGGAGCTGAAACAGAGCTATTGAGTTTCTCTGTCAGACAGCCACTGACTTGAGCTTCGTGTTTGTACAGTTTGTACAGAAGGACGCTCCATGAATCTCGCTTCAGTTTGGAAAAGTCGCAAAGCAGGAAAGAAAAAATCCGCTCATAAACCGAAAATCCGCTGGCAACTGCTAGGGTTGACTGATCCCAATTCGGTCGACAATACATCCTCAATCGAGGTCATCAGACGCGAAGTCGCTTCGTTGGCAAGACATAGTCTTGGAGAAGATACCCGTTTGCGTTCCACTGCCAAAGCAAGCAAAGCCTCAGACGGGAGAAAGAAATCATTCAGTACCAGTCCCCATGGAAAGACCGACCAGGCAGGAAACAGCATCTGAGCGATACCCTACCTATAAACGGTGAAGCGAGAAAACATACTCATATCCACCGCTCAGAACTTCCTCCAATGGCTCATTCACAATCTTATCGGTACGGCTGCATTGCCTTACCTCACAGGAGTACTTGGTGTCCTCTCCTATGCCCCTTCGAACCGCGAGACGAGCGCTAGCTCTTATCGATGGAGATGCTCGCGGCATCCAACATGATCCATGGTCATGAGTAACTGCATCGTGTATGTCGGCGGCCTCGAAGAAGCGACTTCTGATTGTCAGCTCCGCGACTTATTCGGAACCTATGGCACCGTCGTTCGCGTCCATGTCATCCGACACAAACACAGTGAAAAATCTGCCGGCTATGGTTTTGTGGAAATGGGCTCAGGTGAGCAAGCTCGCCATGCTGTCAGTTCCCTGGAAGGGGCATTGTTTGCAGGCAATTGTTTGCGACTCTACGTCACGACTTATGCATCCATTCTCGCCTAAGCTTCCCCTCAGATGGGCGCAAAGGGGATCCATCGATGAGTCGGGTCAATTGGAAGCTGTTGCAAAACCGTTACATTCTAGAGAGCACGCCTAATTCCTGTCCTGCAACCTCGGGAAGGTCTGACTAATTCACAATGCCGTATAGGAGCCAGCCGGATTCCTCTGCGTTTTGAGCGCTGACTACTGGAAACTCTTAATTATTCCGGCCTTCCCTAACAGAGCTTCGCGCGCGCTCCCATCTCCTCATGGGCCACCCCCATCATCTACAATTTCGCAGTAACAGTTCGCCGCTTCCCATGATCTCCTGGTACCCAGACTGGTCATTACAACCGAAACCGACACGTTATTTCTTCTTTCCGCAAATCTCAACAGTCGCTTGGACTTGACCATCTCTTGGACTGACCATCATCCGAGCACGACACGAATGTGGTGCTCGCCATCCTTAATGAGAGGAATATTGTCGCGGCCAATTATTTGTTTCCCATCAAGTTCTACCAGCGTCACGCCGCGGCATACATGGTGCGGGTTTTCCACTGTGATGTCATAGACCGCCGAATGATACCGGAAACGAATCGAGTACCCCGGCCAATGGCGCGGAACACAAGGATCGACGGAAAGCGTGGCACCGCGCAAGCGGAAACCAAGCATCCATTCCATACCGGCCCGGTAGAGCCAACCAGCTGCGCCGCTATACCAGGTCCATCCCCCACGTCCGACATGTGGAGGCTCGCCGTACACGTCGCCAGCGACGACGTAGGGCTCGACTTTGTAGCGCTGGACGCTCGCTCGCGAGGAGACCCGATGAACAGGGTTCAACAGACGGAACAACTCGCCGGCCTTGTCACCTTCACCCAATGCCGCGAAGGCCAGCACAGTCCAGACCGCCGCGTGGGTATATTGACCACCGTTTTCTCGGACGCCGGGGACATAGCCTTTGATATAGCCGGGATCCCTCGATATCTGATCAAAGGGTGGTGTCAACAGACGGATCAGTCCATCTCGCCGGTTCACAAGATGCCGTTCCACCGCAGCCATGGCGCGTGCGCCGCGGTCCGGATCTGCCGCGCCGCTGATCACTCCCCAGGACTGAGCAATGGAATCGATGCGGCATTCCGGATCTGCAGCGGAACCGAGTGGCGTCCCGTCATCGAAGTACGCGCGACGGTACCACTCCCCGTCCCACCCGTCCCGCTCGATTGCGGCCTTCAACGCACTCACATGCAGCCGCCACGTTTCGGCACGAGCACGCTCCCCACGCTGAGCCGCCACCTTGGCGAACTCCCAGAGCACCGTATGCAAAAACCACCCGAGCCAGACGCTCTCCCCTTTGCCCTGCTGGCCCACACGGCTCATCCCGTCATTCCAATCTCCAGTACCCATGAGTGGAAGACCGTGACTGCCGACGAGAAGGCTCCGATCCAACGCACGCGCACAATGTTCAAAGAGGGTGGCGCTCGTCTGGGACACACGCGGCTCAAAATAGGATTCATGTTGCCCCTCGCCCAATGCCGGACCTTCTAGAAAGGGCACCATTTCATCCAGCACAGTCATATCGCCGGTCACTTCAAGAAATTGGATCACCGCGTACGGCAACCAGAGCAGATCGTCGGAAATGCGGGTCCGCACACCGCGTCCGGACGGAGGATGCCACCAATGCTGAACGTCGCCCTCGACAAACTGCCGCGCGGCCGCCCGCAGCAAATGCTCGCGCGTGATGTCGGGTGCCGCCACACTCAGGGCCATGCCATCTTGTAGTTGATCGCGAAACCCATAGGCCCCGCTCAACTGATAGAAGGCTGCACGTGCCCAAACGCGGCACACCAGCGTTTGATACAGCACCCATCGATTCAAGAAAATGTCCATCGCACGTTCAGGCGTATGAACTTGTACGACGCTCAAGAGGTCGTCCCATCGGCTGGTGACCTCACGCAGGAGCACATTCACGTCCGCACCACGATAGCGATTGAGCAGGAGACGAGCCTGCTCTCTGTCCGCTGTCTGACCTAGAAACCAGACGATTTCAGCGCGTTCGCCTGCTGCCAGCTCAATCGACAGTTGAAGGGCCCCGCAAGGATCGAGACCCGCTCCGACCCTTCCGGATAATGCACCTCCCACTTCCAACGCCAGGGGTTGTTCAAACGTTCCATTGCGACCGAGAAATTCCTTGCGATCACCAGTCCACGATGTGTGTCTTCCGGCAAGATCGGTAAAGCCGATGCGTCCGGCAAATTCGCCGCCTAACATATTGCGCGCAAAAAGCGCCCCGGTCCCCGGATCGATCTCTGTGAAAATGTAAGGTGCGGACTCACTACGGGAACTCCCGAGCACCCACTCAACATAGGCCGTCACTGAAAGGCGTCTCGATCGGCCAGACATATTCTGTAACGTCAATCGAGAGATCTTGATCGGATCTTCAGACGGTACAAATTGCAGCAATTCTGCCAAGACGCCGTGGGAACCATGATGGAATCGGCTATAGCCCTGCCCGTGACAGGCGACATAGGGTGCCGGATCGTCACGAATCGGCAGCGCCGTCGGACCCCAGACCTCTCCGGAATCGTCATCACGGATATAGAGCACCTCACCCGACGGATCAGATACCGGATCGTTCGACCAGGGCGTCAGCTGATTCTCGTGGCTGTTCAATGACCAGGTAAACCCGGAACCAGACTCCGACACGAGGAACCCGAACGACGGGTTCGCGATGACGTTAACCCAGGGTCGTGGCGTCCGAATACCTTCGCCGAGAACCGTGACATATTCGCGTCCATCGTCTGCGAAACCGCCCAAGCCATTAAAGAATTCGAGTTCACGTTCAGGCACCGGCACATCCAAGCGTTTGCCCAGGCGTGAGGAAGAGGAGTTCGTCGAGGTCACACGGCTCCTGCGCGGTACGCGAGTGAGCTGCTCCGCCAACGTCCCGCGCCGGCCGAGCAGAACGACCCGAGCGACCTGCTGCAGCAGCATTCGATCCTGCGCGGAGAGCAGGTCAGTTCGCAGGAGATAGATGCTACCTCGTGCCCCGCCGACATCCGGGCAGAGCCGCAACCTGCTGCCTCGCACAAGCCCTTCCAACGAACCCTGCAACCCCTGCTCATACGACGAGGCCTTCTCATTCAGGATGATCACATCGGTTGATAACTGCCTCATCCGCCAGTATTCATGCGCTCGGAGCAATTGCCGGACGATGTCGACATCATCCGCATTGTCGATGCAGGCCAACACGATAGGCAGATCGCCTGAGATACCATGCGCCCACAGCGCCGCACGGTCCATCACACCCTGGCTCAGTACCTCAGAGGATGGTCGCAGCGAGACATCGGAATGCAGCACGGCATTGGCTAGTTGCTGGAACAGTTGGGCCTCATCTGTCTCGATACCGAGGTGATGGAGTTGCACTCGTGCTTGCGTCCAGGCCAGCGACAGGGCACGCTCAAAGACTCTCGGGTCGCTGTACTTGTTGGCCAATTCCAACACGCCATCGCGGGTAGAGCCGACAATGGTTGAAAACACCAGGCGTACAGTCCCGCCTGCAGGCACCCGCACCGTTCGGCGCAGGCTCATCACCGGGTCAAGCACGGATCCGACGGTATTCGAGAGTGTCCGCCCATCGATCATCGAGACCGCCGTGCGGACATGGTGCCCTCGTCCAAGAAACCGCGCGCGATCCGTTTCATATTGCAGGGCGCCCACGGTCTCTCCTTCGACCACCACCACCTGGGCCACCCACACCGTCGCTTCCTCATTCGACCGCCTGCGACGCGTAGCGAGCAGCGCACCGACCTCCGGTATGAATTCGGTCTGCACGAACAGATTCGCAAACGCCGGATGGGCCACATCGGCGGCCTGTGGAGCCAGAGACAGCTCGGCATAGGAGGTCACTTGTAGATCGCATGCGTACGCGCCCATGTTGGTGACCGAGATGCGTCGCACTTCGGCGTCGTCCTCGGACGACACCACAAGCTCAAGCGTCGTGTTCCAGTCTCCGTCACGTCTGGTAATTTCGGCTCGTTCTTCGGTGAACGACACCTCATAGTCGTCGGCCTCGACGCCACTGGGCTGATACCCGGCCGACCAGACAGACCCCGTCTGCATGTCACGCAGAAACAGATAAGACCCCCAGCAGTCTCGCGTCGCATCCTCACGCCAGCGCGTCACCGCAATATCTCGCCACCGGCTATACCCCGAGCCTGCCGTGGTCAGCATGACCGCATACTGCCCATTGGACAGCAGATGCGTCCGCGGAGTGGCCTCATGGGGCGCGGTAAATCGCCGTACGACCGGCGGGATGAGGTCGCGAACTTGCGCTGCGGCCGCGACTTCTTCCGCGCGCGGGCGTGTCACCGGCACGTCACGCGGAGTCCGTTCCTGGAGCAGCAGTTCCGTCGCTCGGACGATCGGCTCGGCATGAAAACGGTTTCGCATCAGTCCGTTGTTCAAGACATTCGCGATCGAGACCAACGACATGCCCTGATGATGCGACATATAGGCCCGCACAATGGCCACGTCTTTTCCTTCCGGCACCCGTGTCCCCGTGTAATCCAGCGCTTCATAGAATCCGTAGGTTCCTCTCCCTCCGGCCTCGGCGAGACGCTCAAAGCCTTGCATGGCTTCCATAGGACTGATCATCGCCGCGAGGGCAGTGGCATAGGGAGCGACGACCACATCCTCACTGAGGCCTCGCTTGAGCCCCAGGCCCGGCACGCCAAAACTGGAATACTGGTACGTCAAGTCGAGATCACGGGCATTATAGGCCGACTCTGAAACACCCCAGGGCACGCCTCGCTCTCTCCCATATTGAATCTGCCGACGGACAATCAGCTCATACGTCCGGGACAGCAAGCTGCCTGCCGGGAAACGCATCACCAACGCCGGCATGAGGTATTCAAAAATAGAGCCCGACCAGGACACGAGCGCCGAACCGTCTCCCACAGGTGTCAGGGCGCGGCCCAGGTGAAACCAATGCGATGACGGCACATCGCCCTTGGCGATAGCGATAAAGCTCGCCAACCTGGCCTCCGACGCCAGCAAGTCGTAGCAACTGGGATCCAGGCTGTTCTCCGGTATGCGATAGCCGATGGACAACAACTTGCGGGTCGGATCAAAAAGAAATGTGAAATCCATGGCGTGAACCATGTGCTCCGCATGCTGCGCGATCGTCGCCAGACGGTGGACCAAACCCGTGATGCCTCCGCCCGCTTGCCGTATGGCATCAGCCAGAAGGGCGATTCTTGCCAAGGTGGCACGATCCTGTGAGGGACGACTGAGCAACTGGTCACGCAAGTGATCGAGCGCGCGAAGCGCATCCGCAAACCGCTCAGGGGCAGTCGCCAGCGTGGGAACGGGTTGGAAGAACGGCGCAATAGCCGCCCACTCCAGCGATGGCCCCGACGGATGGTCGAACAGAGCCGCCCGATCTTTCGCATTGAAGCGGACCCAGGGAAGCAACAATTCCGCGTCCCGGAGATGGCTTTCTACGCAAGCCCGAACCGCATCGGCCCACGTACGCAATTCCCCATCGTGCTCATCACCGCGCTCCTGTCCCAGTGCCTGCGCCATGTCCGCAACCGTCTGAGACAAGGCCGTGAGCTTGCTGAACCTGGCGGTCCAGCCAGCGGGATCGACCGGTCTCGACAAGAGCGCCATGGCCAATGCATCGACAGCTTGGTTCACCTGCTTTCTAGTCACCGTGTGGGTCTGTCGCTGATCTGGAATCTCCTCCAGCGCATCGCGTAATAGTTGGATGGCATCATCGATCCCGGCAAACACATCGCCGTCGATGGCAGAGCGCTGAATCAACTCACGGCATCCGTTCCCCACAACCAACAAATGGCCCGCGAGGTTTCCACTATCGACGGTGGACACATACTTGGGATCCAACGCATGCAGGGTACGTGTGTCATACCAATTATAGAAATGCCCACGAAACAGCTCGAGACGGTTCATGGTCGCAAGTGTGGCTTCCAGTCGTTCGGCCGCGTCAAGGGTCCCCAACCATCCGAGGTCACGGGCAACCAGGGTTGAGAGCAGATAGAGTCCGATGTTGGTCGGCGACGTGCGATGGGCGACGACCGGCTTTGGATCTTCTTGAAAGTTATCAGGCGGGAGCGCATGGTCCTCGGGAGACACGAACGCTTCGAAAAACCTCCAGGTTCGGCGCGCAATTAATCGGAGCGTCCGCGCATCGGCCGGAGAAATCGGCTCGGCCCCCAGGAGTCGAGGCGGCAGACTGACCCACCGGGCCACGGCAGGAGCCGACATCCAGAGCAGCACGAACGGAGCGGCGGCGGCCCAGGACTCATAGCCCCCAAACACTGCCACCCCACCAGCTGCCGCGACGGTGAGCGCCACACCGCCTGCCATGCGCCGATACATCCCCGTCAAGTTGCACGTATAGGCGTCCTCGGCTTGAGCCGCGGTCACCCACTCCAACATCCGTGTATGCGTGAAGACGAGCCGACCGAGAGTACGAAGAATGGCATCCGTCATGAGCCATGCTTGATGCACAAGGAACGTGACGGTCAACGCGATCTGCCTCGCGGCCAATTTTAGGTCGGTGCCTGCTCCACGAAAATGGGTGCGCAAGGCAATCTTGGATCGGCGCGGGTAGAGCCCCAGCACGAAGGACAACAGCGAGGGAATTGCGATCGTGCTCAGAATGAATTCGGACCAGACCCAGCCAGATGGTTCTGGCAGCAACCATCCGACGATCAATGTCAGAAACGCCGCAGGAGCCGACAGGGTCCGGCGGAGATTGTCGAGAATCTTCCAACGACCAATGGCGGGAATCACCACCGCACGATGCGGCTCAGACCCGGTATGCCCTCGCCCGAACAACCAGGGCAACAGCTGCCAATCGCCGCGTGCCCATCGATGCTGCCTGGCTGCCGCCGCCTCATAGTGGGCAGGAAACGCTTCGAACAGCTCGATGTCGGTCGCCAGCGCCGCGCGCGCGAACAATCCTTCAAAAAGATCGTGACTGAGCATCGCATTGTCCGGCACCTTGCCAGCCAGTGCCGCTTCGAACGCGTCGATCTCGTATATGCCTTTGCCCGTGTAGGACCCTTCCCGGAATAAGTCCTGGTACACATCAGACACCGCCGACGCGTAGGGGTCGATCCCGCTGGGTCCGGAAAATGTCTCTTGAAAATACGAGCCCTCGCCGCTGCCTGGGAGCGACGGGGTAATCCGTGGTTGCACGACCCCATACCCTTCTACAACGCACCCAGCGAAACAGTCGAACCGTGGCCGGTTCAGAGGGTGAGCCATGGTGCCGATTAGCCGGTGCGCGGCTCCACGCGGCAACCGTGTATCCGCATCCAAGGTGATGACGAACCGGACCGATGGAATCAACTCAGGAAGCTGCCCACCGACGGACATGAACGTCGTGCTCGTCGAGCCGCGCAGCCATTGATTCATCTCATGCAGTTTGCCTCGTTTCCGTTCCCATCCCATCCACACCTGTTCGGATTCGTTCCAGACACGCCGGCGATGCAATAGCACGAACCGCGGGCCGCTCCCCGCCGCGGGGCCGTACCGTTTGTTCAGCTGCGCGATTCCCTCTACCGCGCTGTCCAGCAGTTCGACGTCATCCGGCATACCTTCGCTCGGGGCATCGCTCCAGTCTGAGAGCAGAGCGAAGCGCAGGTCATCATCCGCATTCGCTAGATAGTGCACTTCCAATCGCTCAACCAGCTCATCGATGCCCTGCCTGGTTGTCAGCAACATGGGGACTACCACGATTGTACGCAACTCTTTAGAAATGCCGTTTCTCAATGCCATGCGGGGCAATGACCGCGGCCCGAGGATGGCCACCACCATCCGATTGATGAGCGCCATAGCGAGATCTGAAGCTGGCACGAGCGCAACGAGACCGAGACAGGCCAGGCCTGCAATGGTCACCCCAGTGGCGCCCGCATGCCATAGTGGGAAGGCCAGGACTATGGCGGTCAACAGGGCGAGCGATCCCAGGTAGCCCAGAGCCGGAACCTGGACGCACCAGCGCAGGATCAAGCCTTTCCAAGACACCCTGTAACCGAGTTCGCGTTCAAATGCCTGGCGGCCCTGGGAGATCAGGTAATAGCCGGGGTCCATGTGCCGATCCAACTCCGACTGCTCACTCGCATGCATCTCAATCCCAGCCAGTCTGGTACGAGCCATAACCCGTGCGGTCACGTCGAGTTCCGACAACCCCGTACCGCGGGAAAGATCCTCGATCGCATGGCGATAGGCATCCCGCGTGGTAAAATCCATCTCGGCATAGCGGGAATCGCCCCGCAGCATATTGTCGACTGAACTGACGCTCTCAAAAAAGTCCGCCCAATCAAACGCGGACGTCAGCCGCATGCTCGTAATGATGTTGCGAACCGTGACGCTCGTGGCCGCCTGTTGCTGATGCTCCGCATGCACCATGTCGTCGGCCGTTGTGCCTTGCCCAATCAACCGCTCATCAAGCCATTGCAGAACGGGACGCACCTTGGGATCCAGGTCACGGAGTCGCTGAACCAGCTGTACAGCGAATGCCGCAGCTAATGGTCGGCGCTCAACATGGCGAAGAATCGTGGCTAGAGGTTTGGCGACTCCCCCCCCGGTCCCCAACAAGCTGTCGGCCAGCTCGTCGGCTTCCAGCCTATCCGCGCGGCTCTGAACGATCCGCTCGATCAACCGGCGAAGGTTCTCCACCAAGACGACACGCAGCGAGATCGCCACGGCCCACAACTCACCGATTGTGAGCGGTTGCACGCATTGATACGCCGACACAAAACGCCGGAGCATGTCGGGATCGAAACGACTGTCGGTGTGGGCCACGAACGCCCAGGCCACGCCAAAGACCCGTGGGTAATGCTTTAAGTGGCCTGATGCAAGTTTGGGTAATTGCCTATAGTATCCTGGAGGCAAATCGTCGATGATTTCGCGAAGTTGTTCGTCGATGATATGAAAATTGTCGACGAACCATTCGGCCGCTGGAGTAATCGTCTGCTCATCGCGGATCGTACGAGCGATCGCCTGATACGACGCCACCAAGACTCGTCCATTCTCAAGGACTCGTGGCGTGAGTAATCGGCCCACGCGTGCGTCATCGGTGACAACCTGTGCCACCGCGAGACTTGCCGCATGCTGTTCGAGCCGTTCGGCGCCGAAGAGCTCGGCGCGAATTGGCTCTTCCAGTTCAGCGCGCTTGCCTACCGGTGAAAACATAGTATCCATGGGCATTCCAATGCGACATTCCGGTTCACCACCTACATGCCCACTCGCTGCCTTTGCGCGCAGAACTATGGAGCCGTCGTCGTTTCAAACGCTTTTACCACGAGAGTCTTCTCTTTCATCTTGTTTACTAAACCTATGTAGGAATGGGTGCGGATAATGCTGGCGAACTGTGCGTGGTAATTGCTCACGATGCCTGCGCCGTCGATGACCACATCGTACACATACCAATGGCCGATCTTGTCGACTAAGCGAAAATCTAGGAGGGTGTCCACCTTGCGGCCAGACAGCCTCACCCTCACCTCAGCACAGTTTTCTTCATATTGTTCAGACAGGTAGCGCACCTGCTCGTCGGCGTAATGATCAATTCGCCCGGCAAATGTGTCTCGGAGTAACTGAACAAAGAGCGTAACAAATTCTTGCCGTTCAGTGTCCGTCAGTTCTATCCAGGGCTCACCCAGAGCCCGTTTGGCCATATCTTCATAGCTGACGCCCTGCCTGATGACGTGCTCAATCTTCTGACGTCGTTCCACCGAGCGGCCCGGCTGGTTCAGCTCTTCGCTGTTGAGAATATGGATCACCTCATCCATGGTGTTTCTCACTGATTCTGTGGCGGTCTGCTCTGCTGACGCCACGGGGGTCCCGATCAGCAGCATCATGCCTACCGTCACGACCCAGGTCATGCCGAGACGCGGTTCGGAACTGATTGCGCCCGTACTCGCGGTACTGTTGGATATCTGCTTCATGGGTTCCCTCCCCACAGTCACCTCTGCCTCTGTCACCCAAGTGTTCGCGTCATGCGATTCAGAATTTCGGCTTCATGTCCTTCAACGAATCGCCACCTTTTTTCAGGAGGTCTCCTCCAGGAGTGCCATCACCTTGTGGAGACAGACTGCTCAGTTGCTCCTTGACCTGTTTCACTATCCCCATATTCTTTTGAAGATCGTCGACATTCTTCTGCATATCCACCAACGCACTGCCGAGCTGGCTCACCGACGTCGAAAGCCCAAAGATTCCTTGGGCAGCTGCATAGTGCAGAGAGAGCCCTCCCAGCCCAAAGCCCATAATGAATGCCGACACGATCATGATGGATAGCCAAGATCTGTTCTGCATATTCTCCTCCTTTGCGGTTCCTTGCGGGCTACGTGCTCTGACCACTGTCAGATTCGCCGCATCCTGATTTTTTGTTGGTTGCCTTCTTTCGACCTCGTGATAATCTGATCTTTGATCTTGTCGTAGGTCATCATCCTGCCCTCTAGCCTTTGAACAGGCCATACGCAGGATCCCAAGGATGAGCCATATCCCTGAGAACCTGCGCGGCACCACCACTTAAAGCAGAGTGACGCCTGACGGAACTTGACACCGGTATGAACAGAGATCCCCCAACAGAGGCCTACTCAACTACGAACGCTCACGCCCATTACGGCTTGACAGTTGCCGTCCGGTCCGTCCGGCCCATCAGAGTCAGAAGAGTGTGAGCCACGAGGAGGAAACCCAGCCCGCCGCTGGGGATATATCCCCAGGTTCCGCCGTACGACCAGATCGGAAGTACGCCGACACACAACACACCCAATACGACAATAATAATAGTACTCATCTTGATTCTCCTTATGTTCGCACATTCACCGCGCACTCGATTATTCTGTGGCCATACAGGCCACCGTCACAACTTCGGCTCGCCGGACGGATGTCTGCTATCACGGGATGAGAGACGACTGGGCACCTAGACTCCAGCATAGCGAGAGGCCAGCTGATAATCTGGTCAAAACAGCTCAGACGAAGAAAGAGGCAAGGCGGTAGACCACAATCACGATAATAGAACTGGCCGTCGCATTGTTCAGGCAGTTCTACTTGGCTTCCGTACAGTTCAATTCATCCCGCACAAGTCCCAGATGGGTTCGCTCCCGCCGAAGTCTCTGCATGTGCGCCTGGATATCGGCCAACATACAATCGATTTCCCGCACCCTGCTCGTCCGACCGGCCGGCCTGCGGCGAACGGACTGCCGACTCTCCTCACCGTTCATGACGCTCGCCGAAGTCTGGGATACACCTGATACGTCGTGCTTCTCGAGTTTCATCCTTGCCTCCTCCTTACTACCCGCCATAGGTTTAGCTCCTTCCAGATGCATTCGCCGCAGCAGCGAATGCTCATCGGAGCGATGCATACACTTCCGAGGGAATCGTGATGCGTTCAACGTCCCTCGTCCTGACCCTCCTGCGCGGGGTCACCCGCATGTTCTCCGAACGGCGGAAACGATTTGCACGAACGACGGCATCCTCGATACACCCACAATTGATGCAGCGTGTAGCCCTGTAGAGAGAGTCTGTTCCGCTGCTCAGATCATCGAATGTCTCGCACACCAATAGCCCTCGACAGCGTTGGCAGACCATAGGTCCTCCTTCTGCGCCAATGGCGCACATATGACACACCAGACACGGACGTCACATGACCTCTCGCCATCACGCTCAGTCCCTCACGAGACTGGGCAAGTTCTCCACATACACTTCTTCTTGCGCCGGAAGTATCCACGACTACCTCACTAGGGGTAAGCATACGGGAGTAGCCGGCCGCAGTCTGTTCACAATTGCTCAGTAGGGAACGATTGCACAATGGAGGCGAGGCGGAACGTAGCCAGGTCTAACGTGATTGAATTAAAGAACCAGAATCAGAGGGGAGACCCTAGTCGTGCAGGACGACGTTGAGAAGAGAACTATGCACGTGCAATCCGCCATTCCGGCGCGACCCACCTTGATAGTCAATGAACCCGAGCTTGCGGAACTTATTCATGAAAAAACTGACGCGTGAGCGGGTGGTGCCAACCATTTCGGTCAAGGTTTCCTGACTGATCTTCGCAATGACCGTCTCCGGCTTGCCTTCCTTCCCAAAGTGGGCCAACAACAGCAACGCCCGCGCCAGCCGCTTCTCGCTGGAATTAAACAGTTGATCCACTAAATCCTTCTGGACTCGGATCGAGTGCTTCAGTAAATAAGACATGAACGCCGAGGCGAACTCGGGCTGCTCTTGAAGCTGATTTAGATAGAAACACCAGGTCATCGCAGAACACACCATACAACGGCAGGTGCAAGCCTATCAATGGGTTTGTGGCCTGTCGTTGTTCCTTGTGTTCTCCTGTTCCCTGCCCGAACCGTGACTGAAACCGGAAAGTATTTTCGTCGATCTTGGCGGAAGACCCCTCGGGGCTTTGTCCGATTCCCGGGGTAGGTCTTTGAGTCTCGACACCTATCCATGCATAAATCGAAAGCATCTCCCCGGGGGGACACCCCCAGGACCTTCACAAATGAACGCGTTTAAACAGGGAACTCCTCGAAAAGGAAAACCTGGCAACTCGTCACGGCGCTTTATCTGTAAGAACTTGGATTTGATCGGGCAGGTCGTGGCAGAACATAGTCCCGGTGACCGGCAGGTCGCGACCCTGAGTAGACGTACATGACCGACCGCTACCAGGGAGTCAGGACGCACATCGCGTCTGCAGGTGTCGATACTTCAGGAGAGCTCGGGCTGAGGCACGAAACGGGAATGTCCCGATCCACTGTGCGGCAGCTGGTCACTCGCTATTCGCGTAAGAGATGAAACCAACGACCAGGAGCATGAGTGCCATGAACGCGAACGTTATGAGGATGCTCACCATGTCTATGCCTTTTGATCGAGCCAAGAACGCTTATGGAAAGATACACATGCGCATCAGTCGTATCATCGCCACCCAACAGCAGAAGACGGCGATAGGGAGCTGGTCCTAAGCAGGGGAAGTACAAGGTGTGCGCGGAGCATCAGGAAGACTCCATCATCGCGTAGGCGTCAGAACGCCTTGCCTGATGCCCCATCCCTCGATCAACGCAACACTAGCCAACCTGGATCTCAATGGCTTTCGGCTTTGCCTTCACAGATTTCGGGAGATGCACCCGAAGCATCCCGTCGTTAAAGTCCGCGGCCACCTTACTCCCATCCGCATCCTCCGGAAGTGAGAAACTGCGCACGAAGCTCCCGTAGGCGCGTTCGACCCGGTGATACTTCTTGCTCTTTTCTTCCTTCTCAAATTTCCGCTCGCCGGAAATCGCCAGGACATCGTTCTCGACCGTGAGACGCACGTCCTCTTTCTTCATATCAGGCAATTCGGCTTTGATCAGGTATTCTTTCTCATCTTCAATAATATCCACCAGCGGCGACCATTGAGTCACCGTCAGGGCTTCCTTTCCTCCGTTGCCCGTCGCCTCTCGACCGGCAAACAGCGTCGCCAGATGGCTTTCCAGTTCATCCCGATCCTTGAACGGATTCCACCGAGTTCTGCTCATTGGATCCCAGCGTAAGATAGTGTTCATGGCCTCATCTCCTTGTTGTCATAACAGTATTCGACATCTCTGATTGATCGATTCCGGTCACTGGATCTTTTTCCCCGCCTTGGCCGACGGAGCCTTGTGGTACCACTGATCCGCCCACTTCATCAGCTCACGCTTCTTATCGCCATACCGTTCCTGCGCTTTGGCGACAAATCTGTCGTAGTTCCCTCCAATCTCCTGGAGATCATTGTCCGTAAACTTACCCCACTTCTCTTTGAGTTCACCTTTGAACTGCATCCATTTTCCTTTGAGTTGTTCGGCATTCATCGCATGGTCCTCCTTATTTATAATTGACCTGAGGGCTGGGTCGTCATGCTGGAAACCACCAGATAACCCGTCACCCCTCGGTCACACCGGGCGGGTCGTGTGCCCCGTGATCCAATGAATCACCAGCAACACGATCCCGGTTACGAACAGCATCCACGAAATCTGCACCGCGACCGTCGAGATCCCAGCGAGATTCAGCGCACCGGCAATCAAGCCGACGACCAGGAACATCAGCGCGTAATAGAGCATGGGTGCTCCTCTCTGATGGAATACGGATGTGAATCGATCAGTCCTCTGCGGCATGGCCGGCGTCCTGGCCGCCTCCATCAGCAGGCCATACCACCAGACAAGCAACGAGTCAGAGAGACTGTGATGTAAACGCGGCGGAGACTGGGGAATCGGTCACGCTGGGAAGGGTCAGGAAGCGCGAGAGATGGGACAGCCAGCGGGGCTTCACACCTGACACCATCACCCTGGGCGCAATGAGGGCAGGAGTCAAGCGATATAAATTGCGTGGAATCTGAGACAAGATCGGACAGATGCTGTCGGAAGCAAGCGAGAGGTTCCGACCCAAAGCAGAAGTATACGACTGACCGCTACCAGAAGAGGAGCTTATGCCGATCCGCATAAGACGACGATCTCATCGCGGTAGTGGAGCGGAACTTGTCCTGCTGCAATGGGCTAGGGCTGGCGATCGGTGCTTACCCGCCGGTTTAGGCAGAAGTGGACAATCTGCTGTAACGGGATTATACAGTCTGTCTAAACATTGTTAGAGCGTACCCATGCACGGAGTGCCAAACGACGCGGCGACGAAAAAGTTCGTGTGGGATACGTCTGCGCTTCTCAACATCAAGGAGCCTAACGGTCAGGGATATTCACCGGGGCATAGCTTCTACAAGGACTTTTCGGACGGTTGGCTCTCCGGACCTTACTTCAACATCTATCCCGCAATCGCCGTCTTCGAGCTTCAAGCATCAGTTTCGCGCGCACATCGCGAAGGGCGAAAGATGCTTCGTGATTTCTACATTGTGAGCGAGAACTCCGTGGTCTACCCCATCGACCAGGAACTTATCTCTCGCTGCGCAGATCTCTTCGATAAGCCTGGTTTCTCAAGCCTTCGCGGCGGCGACTTGATCTTCGCCTGTATTGCACGCATTGAGGATGCCTATCTTGTAACTCTAGACAAAGGTTTTAGCCTCGTTGCCGATCACATCCGCGTTATTGATCTGAATGAGAGTCGGGACTCAGCAAAGTATCGTAACCTGTTTCGTGATTAAACGCGGGGTGCCGATGCGTTTTAACCAGCGGCTGGTGCGGACGTGAGAACTGGCCGTGTGTCTCGTTCAGGGCTGTGCAGGGGCCGCTTTATGGTAGTGCGATCTTGGCGCCGAACTTCAGCTTTTGGCCGTTCTGCGACCGTCATGTCCGACCCAAAACAGAAGTCCACGACTGACCGCTACCAGAAGAGGGTCTGATGCCGATCCGCATAAGACCCGGTCATACATGTCGACGGGCCGTCAGTCATAGCACCGTCATTGATGATGGGATATTGTTTATGATCATTGAATATGTGTTACGCGGCTAGAACATGGCGGATCCGGTTCTTATTTATGGTCCGCCTAAACGTTGTTAGGCCGCACCATGACTATGCGTGAGCGCTTCAAAGAGCCGCAGATCAACCCGACCTGGGAACAGGTCGTCGAGCGCGAGCCACTGATGGCGTTCTCCTTTTACTTGTCCGGGCGAGTGAACGTGCTTCTCGCTCTGAAGGATGAGATCCTCGGACACCTTGATCAGGGTTTCTCTGCGGCGTGCGTCACCCTTAATAGCGCTTGACTCTGATGCCTAATGCGCCCAGGGTGAACCTATGACGTACTGAGCCACGCCGACCGTCCTATCCTCGCGCGTCACATTCTCTCCCTCCCATGTCTTGCGCGACCGATTCCCTGGTCTCCGCCGCTTTTTCGCCGAATGTTCCTCGAAATCCCTGTGTCGATGCCCTGGGCCCAAGAGCTTTGATTGCTTGGGGTGGCAGAGGTGCCTCCACACGGGAGTGGAGCTGAGGTCTATTGACCACATCAGTCAATGCAGAAAAGGAGCACTGCCATGATTACGATCACACCGACGGCAGAAGGAAAGATCCGAGAACTCATGCAGGAAGAGAAAGATACGGTTGGCCTACGTGTCTACGTAAAGGGCGGTGGGTGCCATGGCTATCAGTACGGGATGGCCTTCGAGTCCGTCATGAGTGAAGACGACACCGTCATCGAGAAAGGTGACGTCAAGGTCATCATGGACTCCCAGAGCGCCCCATTGCTGGTCGGCTGCGAAGTCGATTTTCACGACAGCGTGCAAGGCTCCGGCTTTGAGATCAAGAACCCACAAGCCAAAACGACCTGTGGGTGCGGCAGTTCATTCAGCGCATAACGTCCTCACACGGTGCGCCGAATCGCCGGCCACCGCCGTTCGATAGAAAGGAACTAGCCATGGACAGTACAGCCATCATCGGAACCACGAATAAGAAGGGGCAAGTCATCACCGATCCACGCGTGATGATGAACGACGCGCCTCGCACGGCGTCGTTTTTTACCGGCAGCGAAGTCATTAAGGAAGCCGTCAGGCGTGCGAACGTCGATGTAATGGTGGCCTATCCCATCACACCTCAGAGCGAGGCAGCCGCCCTGTGCGGCGAGCTCTTTGCCGAGGGTTATATCGGCGACTATTTCCGTGGGGAAAGTGAATTTGCGGTCATGTCCCAATGCGCCGGCGCCGCCTTTGGCGGGGCCCGTGTCTTCACGACGACTGCCGGACCGGGCACGATGCGGGCCATGGAAAACTTTCCGATGTGGGCCGGATCCCGATTACCGATCCAATGTATCGTCACCTGCCGGGGCATCAATTCCCCCTTGTCGATCCAACCGGACACGATCGAGATCGCCTACCTGATGAATACGGGCATGCTCGTCTGGCACGCGGAAACCGCGCAGGATTTCTACGACTGGATTCTCAAGGGTTATATGGTGTCGGAAGAGCCGGACGTGCATTTACCCTTGGCTCTCTGTTGCGACGGCTTCTTCGTGACCCATACGAAAGACGTCGTTGACCTGACACCCGCCGACATGTGCCTGCCGCCTTATGATCCCTATCGCTCACCCGTCCCCTGCATGGATATGGAGTGTCCCCCGGTCAGGATGATGCGCGATCCCTTCGTGATGAAGAGCAACTACATCAGCTACGCCACGCACGCGAGCTGGCAACAGGAAATCTGGGCCGCTGCGGAACGCTCGCGCAAGCACACGATCGCCTGGCTGGATGGCTTGATCGAGACAGAGGACGTCGATGCCGACATCCTCATCGTCTCCTCAGGAACAGCCGTCTCCCAGGGGCGGGAAGCCATCCGCCTACTGGCTGATGAAGGGATTCGCGTCGGGCTGGTGAAAATCAAAACCCTACGACCATGGCCGGAGGAAGAACTTCTCGAGGCGACCAAACATGCCTCACATATCATCGTGCCTGAGTTCAATGTCATCGGATGGATGGCTAAAGAAATCAAAGCCACGATCCCGAATAGTAAGCGAGTCGTCGCCGGACCGCGCGTCTGCGGCGGCATGACCTTGCCACCGGAAGTCATTGTGGAGGAAGTCAAGAAAGCGATCGGTATGCGATCCGGCGTATTGGCAGGACGTGGCGGATGAACATGCCACAGGGGCGGAACGGCGACGAAGCAGTCGGCTGCGTCAGAATGTAACCATCACCACCGCATGTGCGGATTACAGAGAGAGCGAGGTATCCGATGAGTCTTGATTATGTAAAATTCACACCAGGATTCGAATCCTTCATGCCGAAAGAATATCGGGACATGGTGGAGCACGGGCCTTTCGGGAAGAAAACGACCGTTTCGCAGATGGGGAGTTTCAAAGAGATCCTTGAAGAGCATCCCATGTGCGCCGGCTGTGCGATGACCCTGTTCATCCGGCTTGCGATTATCGCATTCCCAAATCCCGAAGATACGATTACCGTTGGAACGGCGGGCTGTGGCCGGCTGGCGATTTCCCAGGCGGCGATTCCGTTCGTCTACGGCAACTATGGTGACCAGAACGGCGTCGCCAGTGGGCTGTCGCGTGGATTGCGGATTCGTTTCGGCGACAAGCATAAGGATGTCGTCGTGATAGCTGGTGACGGCGGCACCGCCGACATCGGATTCCAGCAAGTTCTCCATTCCTGGTTCAGGAAAGAGCGATTCACGACGATCATGCTGGACAATGAGGTGTACGGGAATACGGGCGGACAAGAGAGCGGCATGACGACCAGAGGGGCGGTGCTCAAGATGGCCCCGCTTGGCAAGAAATTCGAGAAAATGGACATGGTCGCCATGGCAAAGATCGCCGGCTGCGCCTACATCGCCACCGTCGTGCCGAATAACCCGCGGCGGGTGGAAAGCTGCATCAAGAAGGCCGTGCTGATCGCTCGCGAAGTCGGTCCGACCTATATTCAGGCCTATACGTCTTGTAACATTGAGTATGCGATCCCGACCGACCAGGTGATGGCAGACGCCAAGACCGTCGAGGATGACCGGTACAAGTTTGCTGAGTATGTGAGCGAGGATGCCAAGGCGTATTTAGCCGAGCGATACGGGTACAAAGAGTTCGCCCAGAAGCCGATGGCGGCAGTCACGACGGTGTAATCACATGGGTGGAAGATTCCAGAAATGGCCCATACGACCCGCTCGAATCTTCCACCCGTCGGCCGTACGCCCTGTCGACGATCGAACAGGAGGGGAATCATGATGGACATGCCATCAACTGACACAAGTACGAAGCCCCGCTATACACTGAGCTATGGCCTCCGGTTGGACAAAGGCACGGCAAGCGAGCTCACTCACCCGCGTGTGCCCATTCTCCTGCCCGATGGCTCGGTCGGCAGCATGACGCTGCACGTGATGAACGGCACGGCGGATGAAATCAAGGCGCAGCTCATCGACAGCATCGACGCGTTCTTCGACATCTACGCCGATGTGTACGCCGACGTGTAAGGCTCAACCGTCCATCACCGAGGCGTCGGTATCGCTCAAGATCCTTCCGACGTCTTTGGTAGGAGGCCCGCAATCATGCAAACACTCGACATCCATCGCCCCGAGATGCCAAATCTACAGTTCGTCCTGTTGGTCACGGCGCTCTGTACCTCTCGTCTCACCGCAATCAATATTCCTTATGCCCTCCGTGCCACGATTTTCAATCGGTGCTGGACGCTCATTCATGAAAGCCCTCCGCCCGGCAGACCAGAGGAGCGTGTCCTGGACCTCCGACCCTGGACTGAGCTCACCGTCGAGGCGATGGCAGAGACTATACGCGTGGCGTTCATAGAGGCAGGGATTCAAATCTTGGCCTGGGAACATGCACCCAGCGAGCCGACACGTACCAGCACATCTGAAGCCAAACCCCTCATCGAACGACTCGCGCAACTGTATCCTCAGCCGCCTAAGGAAACCGATAGTGGCCAGGCTGCAGATGCTGTCCCGCGCTGACAGATCTGCGACCTGCGAAATCTCTCACCTCATCTACGACATGACTTCCATTGATCCACCGTTACCACGCATAGGTCTCCGGTGCGGCCCCACCGGGGCCGGCGAAAAGATTGTCCAGCTTCTTCAAGGTCTCGCGACTAAGCGAGAGGCTCAGGGCCCGCATGGCTCCCTCCAGCTGTTCAACACTATTCACAACACCCCTGTTTCTGGGGATGTCGTCGCTATTGCAAAGCGGCGTATAAGTATGTGATTATTCGCGGTCTTTTGGCCAACGGAGAGGTGCGAGAGTGGCCGAATCGGGCAGTCTCGAAAACTGCTGTCGGGGTAACTCGACCGTGGGTTCGATCCCCACCCTCTCCGCCATACGGCACTTCGTGTGTACCACCGGCTGATCAGGCGAAGCCTCTCTTCATTGTCCCGGCGGATAAACATCTATAGTGGTGTTTCTCATTCTGGCCAGCCTTCATCACCTTGTTCTCAGATATGACGATCTGCCTTCTCTCCCAACACCCTCCGCAATTCCACCATCGCCAGCGTGTCTCGCTCACAATAGCGTAAGAGCGCCTCTCTGATTCCAGCCTGCTCCACCCAATCGCTTTCGACAAAGACCATCCGATAGTATTCAGCCGCTGCCTGACCTCCCGCTTGAATCGCAAGATCGTCATACCCAAGCGATGGCACCACCGCCGGCAACACAGACTTAATCGAGTACGATCCGTTGAAGGCTGGATGATAATAGTGACTCTTGATAACGGAGAGCAGATCCCATAACCGCTTCATAATCGCTTTGAACGCTGATTTAAATTCAGGAAATGTCTCTGCTAACTGCCGAATGAGCGATTCCTCATAGCCTGAGTAGACCACGATGCTCCCGGTCTCACCGAGTGATTCGATGAGCGATTCGACCCAACGCTTGCGAGGGTCCGACGCCTCACCATGAAGAAACTCCTGGTGCGCCACCTCACCGGATTCAAGTTCAATGTGATTGGACCACTGCACCGGAAGAGACTGATAGGGCCTCATAAAGGGAAACCGCGGCAATGCCAACATGACGGTTTCGGCATCGAGATGGTGTATGGGATAGCTGAGGAAACGAAGAGTCCGACCCAATTCGGATGAAACCCACTCGACATTGTTTTTGACCTTTCGTTGTACATCCGACAGCCTTGTGTCATCAGGAATGTCGTCGATCGTCACGATACCCTGCCGGACAAGCTGACTGACAATCTCTTTCTTACCCGGCAGATGGTAGATCCAGCGCTGCGGTTTGTCCTTTGTGCAATGGGCCCAGAAGGGACATTCGTAGGGTGTATGACAATGCTGATCAGGCTCGATCCTCGGGGCCTTCGACTCCAGCAAAAGGACTTTCATGGTGGCCAATCGTTCCGGCACCGACCTGCGACGGTCGGATACCGCTTCCGAGACGTCTTCAATCGAGAAGAGCGTCTGCAGATCAACCTCCCCACCACGGTAGAGATACCCCGTATCGATATGCATCAGACAGGTCGCATCGAGTCTCAACCCGGCCCCTAGTACGACATGGCTTTGTATAGAGAGGTCATCAAGGTGGACATCTTTCACCCTGGTTGATGACTTCACCTCGATCAATCGCCAGGACGACGATCCCCCTTCACCATTCTGCACGCGCTCTAAAATATCGACGCGCACAAGCACTCCGTCATATTCGAACGCTCCTTCGAAGATGGCGGGAATCATGGGGTCTTGAAGCAAGGCGGCGGTCTCTGCGATTGCTGCTTCTCGCTGACGGAATCCCGACTTGACCAGCACGCCACCGCGAAAGCGCTGCTGTGCGAGCACCCCGATCTCGGTTCCCATGTCCAAGATCGCCTGGGTCGACGCGTCAGGCGGGGTGGCCAACGCAGGCTGATGTATCTCCAGATAGAGCCGCTTGTGACATTGCAACCCCGAGAGATATTTCGATTTTGATAAGCGACGTGGTGCGAATGTCGTGGGGTATTCGTTATGAGCGTCGGCTATTGTCATTATGGTCCACCAAACGATCGACGATTTCTCACATGGCGTCAGAAGGAACTCTGTTAGGATAGCGCCCCATGGGCAACGGTGTCACCCAGATCAGACGGTCCGTGATGACGTTGGCACTTCCCGTCACGCTGACCACGCTGCTCCAACGAGCCGAAGGCATTGTCGCCGTCTTCTTAGTCGGGGGGCTGGGTGCCACATCAATCGCCGCAGTCGGTCTGGGTCAACTGCTGGCCTTCGTGGCCACGACTCTGGTCTCTGGAATTTCAGTCGGGACCAATGTGATCGTTGCCCAGTTATGGGGAGCGCGGCGTCGACAAGACGCCGGAGAAGCGGCTCGTCACTTCTTATGGCTTTCGATCGGCGTCTCGATCCTGTTGGCTGGCCTTGGGATCGCCGGCAATCTGCTCGTCATGCAGCAACTCGGTGCGGAATCCGCTGTCATTGAGCTCGCCCTCCCCTATTCGACACTCATCTTCCTCGTGATTCCCTGTACGGTCCTCATCCAGGTCTTGTCGTCCATCCTCCAAGGCACTGGCGACACAAAGACCCCGATGTATGGTCTGATCGGTGTCAACCTCCTCCATGTATTTCTGGCCTACCCCCTCATCTACGGACAGTGGGGAGCTCCTGCAATGGGACTCAAAGGCGCGGCGATCGCCGTCGGCGTCGCCGAAGTGACAGGCATGTTCTATCTGCTGCTGCGTTGTCGCCCCATCTTGAAGCAGTCGTCCACACTGCGCCTCGACCTGATTCGATCGATCTGGGATGTTGGAGCGTCGGTCTCCGGCGAACGCATCGTGCAACAGGCGGGTATCTTCATCTACACCAAACTCGTCCTCCTCTACGGCACCGTGGCCTATGCCGCGCATCAAGTCGGGTTGTCGATTGAATCCTTTTCGTTCCTACCCGGCTATGGACTTGCCATTGCTGCCGCCACCATGGTGGGCCAAAGCATCGGAGCCGGGAAGTATACCAGAGCGAAACTCGAAAACTGGGAAGCCAATCGGCTGGCCATTATGATCATGACCGGTATGGGAATCCTTTTTTTCTTCTTTCCGTACACGTTGCTTCATGCCTTCACAACCGATGACGCGGTGATCGAGCTTGGAACGACATTTTTAAAGATTGTTGCCTTACTTCAAGTGCCGCTGGCCCTCACCATGGTGTTAGCCGGATCGCTACGGGGTGCAGGCGACACCCGCTTCATCATGGGTGCCACGATGATCGGTATGTGGGGTGTCCGCGTGCCCTTGGCACTGGTCGCGGCCCTCTGGCTACGCCAGTCCGTCTCATTCATCTGGGCTGCGATGATCGCGGATTGGACTGTGCGGATGGGGTTGTTGCTCTGGCGATATCAGTCCGAACGCTGGCGGCAGATTCAGGTGATTCGGTAAGTTAGTACGTTCAGTTCAGTGCGCTATCTCTGGCTTGGATTAGATAATGATGACTTTGAAAGCACGTACCCACTAGAGACCCATCTCCATTCCGATCACGAGCCTATCGTTCCGATCAAATTGTCCAAACAAACCATTGCGATCGCCGTAGAACAGATCAAATCCTGTCCAAATTTTTAAATTATCCCGCAACTCATAGCTGATTTTCGGTCGGATGAGTCCATCGCCTTGGTTTACGCTTTGCAGCCAGAGCACTTCAGTTTCTAACGTTTCATTCAAGAAATGTCTTCTCAGTAATATGGTACTCGTGGTGTCTAATGTGTCGCGTACAATACCGTCGGCGGGATGAAGCAACCAACTTTGAAACAGCTGGAAACTCACCAACGTATCCTGAATGCCGGACCAATCCAGCCCTAGGACATAGGCGATTTCACCACTCTTGATCACACCATCACCGTCCCTTCGGTTCATGGTCAGCACGAATCGATCGGTATTGTAAATCGCTTCTCCACGCACTGTCAGGTTGCCGAAAGCATTGCTGACCGACCCTCCGATGAGATGGTTGCGCTCATAACGAGGGTTCACCGTAACCGTGGCACCGCCAGGGGCGAGAAACACTGATTGAAAGAACACGGGAAAATCCGCATAGTGGTAGAGATAGTTCACCGTAAGGTCCCAACCATGCCAAAATCTTGAAAACCGCATGCCGATGTCGGAATCCATCACGATATTGTTAGGACGTTCAAGAGGCCGAAGATTCACGGCAACACCAGGAGGCGCTTGAGGAACTATCAGTGGTGAGCTAAAGGCAAACGTGGCACCCGCTTGAGGCAGTCGATGATAGGTGCGATCCGGTATCCAGAGAAATTGCAAGTTGCCGCCTCCGATGGGCAATTCGGCATTCAATGTCCACAGCGGAATGCGAGAATCGTCAAAGTTATCGAGAATAAATTCCCTGAAGTTTTGTGGATTGACGACGTCGAGCAGTTTCAGACCATCGGTCTTCCCCCAGACGACTTGCTGTTTGCCAAGCGTAAGATGCATCCCCCAAAGCTGCGTCCTCAGGTAGAACTCGCGCAATTCTATGTCGGTTCGGTCGCCGAGTTGTAGGCGTCGGGAATTCGGAGAAACCTCCCCTTGGCTCAGTCGACCAGGTTCTAGATGGTCGAACCCTTCAGTGTACAGCCGAGCGATACCGGTGATACGGGTATCTTCACTCCATCGATATTCCCACTGCGGATCAAGCACCATCTCCATTTTATCGGCACGATCTCGTGTAATCCCATACGCCGCTTCCGATTCAAGCACAGCGCTAAACCGATGATTGCTCAACTGACTCGATTTCGTCTCGTCTGGTGTGCTCTCGGCAAGGGCGCTGGCGGCGATGAGTAACCCCGCCAGCGCCAGGATTCCACACGTCGCATATGAACTTGCCATGGGTCTTTAATATCCGCGCCGCAAGGCATCTTCCGTGAACATTTCATCCTTGACACTTTGCCCATAGTTCACATCTTTGAAGGTAAACACAGTCTTGTGGCCGGTCTTGTGGTTTTCAACGGATAGTTGATGGGCTGTCCAGATGTCCTGGATCAATGTGATCTCCCTGACCTGGAGGGTCTTCAACGGATTACCGGCCACATCCCAGTACTTGGCTTGACGGACCATCCAGATCTCGGCATCAATCCAGGACTGCACTTTGCTGTAGCCCAATTCCTGGGCCGTTTTTTCATTTACGGGAATCTCTTCGACGAGAAAGCACCGATGACCATCGATGGTCTCCTCGCCGAGAGTTTTCCAAGAGTAATCCGCAATCCCAACCTTGGTTTCCTTGCGAATGTCTTCATACGTAAAGTCAGTCCCGAGGAAGTAGTCCCCTCGATCAGACGCGGAAATACGGCGAACTTTTCTGGCGGCTGGCAAGTACAACCATTGATCATCATCTCGATCGGCTTCCGGGTAATCATAGGTCAAAAATGCCGTATCTTTAATATTTGAAGGGCTCAAATAGAAGATGATCGTGCGTTTCTCTTTCCCGAAATACTTTCGGAGGCTCTTTGTTTCCCGCACTCGTTCGGTGCCGCTGCGATCCGTCATGGCCATCGTAATAAAACGTGAGACGACCTCTCCTTCGTTACGCGCATTGATGCGTCGAGCAATTTCTTCGCCGGCAAGTAGGGATTCCGCTGCAACATCGGATACGGACAAAGGAATCAACAGAAAGAGCGCAATAAACAGGTTCTGCATGTGCAATCGCATATGAATTACCTTCCTTCCTTCATGGTAGATACGGATAAGACCGGGTTAAGTTGCACTGCCTGAGCTGCTTCCTGATCGGGTGTCTCAAACCCAAGAAAGCGCGGACGAAACACCGTCGCCAGTGCCGGCATAACGGTGATACTGGCGAGAAAACTCACGGCCATGGCCACAGCCACCAACCCCCCGAAACGGACCAGTGGCGGGACCACACTGATCATGAGGGTGCCGAACCCCAGGCTCATGGCCAGGAAGTTGAAAAACAGCGCCCGCCCCGTAGACGGGAAAAAGTGCGCCATTCGTTCCTCAAACGTGCCAGTACCGAATCGCATGAGCTCGCGAATCCGCTGGGTCGTATGCTGGCCAAAATCGATCGCCAACCCGGTCGCAATGGCCGCAAACATGGAGGTTCCCACAGCGAGCCAGATCCCGCCAAATCCCATGATGCCGTAGACGAGAAGGACAGAAGCAAACACCGGCACCAGCGTAAAGAGTCCAGCACCAAGTGAACGGAACAACCAGGACGCCATGAGCCAGCTAATGACCAAGGCGATTCCTTCACTGACGAAGTGTGTGGAGGCAATAGTCTCTAACCAATGATGGTTGACGTTCACTCGTCCGCTCAAATGCCCCACGATCTCATTGTTATTGAATTGTTCGAGGAGATACCGTTCAACCTGTTCAATCACCACCCGGTTATTCACGTAATGGGACGTTTTGATACTGGCACGAATATTGGCCCGTCGATATTCGTAGTCAATCTCCTGCTGGAAATCTGTCGGATCGGCTGAGGCGGAGTAGAGCAAGAAGAGTTGCGCCACAAGGTCTCGGTTATCGGGGATGCTATACGCCTCCTTGCGGTTTTCGTTAATCGACCGATTCATCTGCTTCACATAGTCGACCACCGACGTCGTCCCACCAACGCCAGGCAACGTTTCGACAAATCTCTGGAGCGCCTCGATGCGATGAAGCGCGTCCGGGTTGAACAAGCTCTCAGGTGTTGGGGTCTCCACCACAATATCCAGGTAATTGGTTCCGTCCATCACCTGGTTGATCACTTTGTCTGCGCGATAAATGGGTTCATCATGCTGAAAGTTTTCAATCATCGCCTCCTCGATGATGAGCCGAAACGCACCGATCGTCCCCAATACGGCAACGACGAGTGTCATGCTGAGAATGAGCCTTGGTCGGCGAATCGCAAAGCGGCCTAATGCCGTCACAAGCTGACCATACTGGTCGATCGTCTGGCCGCCTTTGATCGCAGGGGAAGGCTTGAATGGCACCAACATCAATGCAGCCGGAATAAATACCAGGCCATAGGCCCAAGCCCCCATAATTCCGATGGACGCAAAGAGACCAAAATACTGCATCGGTGGCATCCCGCCGGACGCGTAAAGCGAAATGAACCCGACGACGGTGGTGAGAATAGTCATCGTGAGGGGTTTCCAGACGTCGGTCATGGTACGAACAATCATTTCCTGATGCGTGAGATGAGGATGAGCGCGACCCACGTTGTAATAGTGCGTGAGGAGATGGATCGGTTCCGCGACCGCCATCCCGATCAAGATGGAAAGGAGACCGTTGGTAATCACATAGAATGGAACGCCGCCCGCGGCCATGGTCCCGAAGGCGGCCGCCGCTGTGCCGAGCACGACCAAATTCGGTAGCAGCATCCCGCGCACCGTCCGAAAGGCGATGAAGAGGACAATGGTGATGACGATCGCAACAACCGGATTGATTCGCTTTGCATCGTGGTCAATGTAGTTGAAGAGATATCCAGAGATCGCCCCTTCGCCAGCCACATGGAGCTCGACCCCAGGCAGCTGAGGGGCCACTTGAACCAGGCTCATGAATGCCTGATAAGTCGCCTCGCTCTTCATCTCGTCAAGAACTTCAGCTGTGATTAAGGTCGCCGTATCATCGCGTGCTACCAGGCTGCCCTGGTAGAGCGGAAAATCAGCGATCGCCGCACGAATCGTATCAGCCTGAATCTGCGTGACAGGCGGCGGCTGGAAGAATTTCTTCACTTGCATGCCGTCAGCAGTGCCAACGATGTTGTTCTCCGTTGCCAGGCTTATCACTCGATCAGGGTCAACGTTGGGAATGGTTTTGACTCGATCTGTCAGCCACTGCACCAATTGCAACGTCTCGGGGTTAAAGACGCCGGTGGCCCCACGATTAATGACTGCGATCACAAAGGGATCTGATAAGCCGAAGACCTGTTTGACTTGATCCCGATAGACGCGGGCGGGGTTATCCTTAGCAATGAACGAATCAGCCGAAGTATCCATGGTCAACTGCGGGATGAATGCGGCCAAGCTCACTATTAGCATGACTCCCGCTAGAACAAGCGCCTTGGCGTGCGTGGTGACCCACCAGAAAAACTGCTCGGCTCTGCCATGATCTATCGTCTGACTCATCGCCATCCCCTCCTATGGTGTATATACACGTAACTTTCGAGAACATGTCTCATTACTTGTCCACGAACCTGAATTCCATGATCGGGCAACCGGGAAGATGGAACTTATAATGCCCGAGATGCTTTTATGATCTGCACATCTCAGGCGTCAGTATAAGTTCAATTAGTGTATCTGCACTCTTTGTGGCATTATGAACCACCCATCTTCCGTGAATTCGTTAGATTGATTGTTTGCTTAACGACCGAATTGCGGACAATTCTTTCATCAGTGTCTTAAAACGCGAGTGCCCAAGATCATGAACGATCGTCTGCTGTGCTTTCTTCCAATAGGGCAACGCCTTCATCAGCGCATCTCGACCCGCAACAGTCACTTTGATCGACTTAGTGCGCCCATCCTTGCCAGGTCCAACTGCAATCAACCCTCTCATCTCTAATACTTTCAAGTTACGTGTCAATGTTGTCCTGTCCAGGCCAAGCCGATCTGCTGTTTCCGTGATTGGCAACTCACCTGCTAGGTGAGCGACTGTTAACAAGGAAAATTGTGTTCCCTGTATCCCGGAAGGTTCGAGGACAGAGTCATAGAATCGCGTGATCGCACGTGCAGCTTTTCTCACGTTGAAACATGCGCATTCAGAGCACTGACTCAGCGTGTCAGCATCCTCGGATTTCATATGGGTGTATATACACCTGTTATCACTATCTGTCAAGGCCTCTGTAACCACATGATGGATAATGATCCGGATGGGGTTGTTGCTCTGGCGCTATCAATCGGAACGCTGGCGGCAGATTCAGGTCATTCGATGAGGGGCATGTCGCGATCAGGCAATGTTCTGTCATTCCGTTTCCCCTAACCCATCTTCCACCAAGAACTTGATCCCTCCAGTAACGACGTCATACATGGCGCCGACAATCGCGATGCGCCGATCTTGAACGAGGCCATCGAGCGTCCGGCTTTGCTGCCGTATCTCTTTTACAACTCGCAAGACATTGTTTCTGGCCAACGCATCCACGATCGCGAGCGCTTCAGTCGAAGATGGTTCACTGGAGAGCTGAGAGGTCATCCCGTCAGCCGACCGCTGGATCTCGTTCACGATAGAGTCGAGGTGCTGACATCCCGTTGATTCAGCCGCCGTCAGGGGTGCGCCCAGGAACTTGACCGCGGCAGAAACCGCACCACATCGGGTGTGCCCGATCACCAACATGAGTTTTGCCCCAGCCACGGCACAACCGTATTCCGCACTGGCCAGCACCTTTCGGCTGGTGATGTTCCCGGCAATCCGGATACTAAAAATGTCTCCCATACCAAGGTCGAAGATCAATTCAACAGGCGTGCGGGAATCGATGCAGCTGAGCGCAACCGCCAACGGATGTTGTCCTTCCGCCGTGGCGCGGACCTGGCGGGTGAAGTCTCGCGTCAGGCGCCGCCCGGTGCGGGCTCGTTCGTGGCCGTCCTTCAGGATTTGCAAGACCTGCTGCGGTGTGAGTGCAGCTTGGAGTTCCCGGGTCGAATAATCCACATATTGAATCTGATCTTCGAACTTGTACTCGTTCCGAAATCCGATGAGGCTCACATCAATACCGCGAGCGGGTCCTGTCTCCTCCTTGAAATCGCGAATCAGGTCGAGCACGTCCGGATCGATGTAGTCCGTACTGTGGGCATCAAGCAACACACGCCCATAGTGTGGCACTTCAGCCAGCACCTGAGACAACGCCGCGCGATTGAGGAAGCTCTCCTGATTGGCCAGTTCGATATGGACAACGTCGCCGCCGAGATGCTTTTCCACAAAACGGCGCACCGGGCGACGCATATTGCTGTTGAGAATAAACCCAATGGCTACGACGAGCCCAATCACGATACCGATCAAGAGATCGGTGAAGACGATGGCCGTGAGGGTGGCCGCGAACGGAATGAATTGATAACGCCCCTCGTTCCACATCTGCTTGATCAGGGCAGGACTGGCCAGTTTGATGCCGGTCATCAGCAAGATCGCGGCAAGGCACGATAGCGGGATCGTATTCAGCCAGGTCGGAATGAGCGGCACACTGACCAACAGGAGGGCACCATGGACGAGCGTGGCCAGTTTCGTTTGTCCACCGGCGTTGACATTCACCGAGCTCCGAATGATGACCGAGGTGATCGGGAGTCCCCCGACCAATCCGCACGCGACATTCCCAATACCTTGCGCCAACAATTCTTGACTTGGGGGCGAAATCCGCTGCTGCCGATCAATTCGATCAACGGCCTTGAGATTCAGCAAGGTTTCAAGCGACGCCACGATCGCCAGGGTCAGCCCGGCCGTATAGACTGCAGGATTCATCCATTGTGAGAAGTCCGGTCGTGGAAGAAGTCCCACGAGTTCGGTCAAGTCACTGGGCACAGGCACTTGAACAAGATGGCTCGGCTTGATAAGCCAGGGATCGCCGAGCTGCTCGAACCACAAGACTGCTCCAATTCCAAGCAGCACGACGGCGACAGGAGCAGGGAAAAGAGACGTTTTCAGCGGCGTCCACTTGTCCCAGAGGACAAGCAGGACGAGAGACGCGAGACCAATCATAGAGGCACCGAGCTGAAAGTCCCCGAACATACTGATGAGCTCAGAAAACGTGGTTTGGAGATCCGGCTGAAAGAAGGACATGTCGCCTTCTGGATCCGGATCATGTCCGACCAGATGGGGAATTTGTTTGAGGATGATGATCACGCCGATGGCGGCCAGCAACCCCTTGATCACGCTGGAGGGAAAGAATTCGGAAATGAACCCTCCTTTGGCAAGACCGAGACCGATTTGGATCATCCCGGCAAAAAGCACAGCCATGAGAAAGGTTGAAAAGGATCCCAGCGAAAGGATTTGGGCAGCCACGACAGCCGACAAGCCGGCGGCTGGGCCGCTCACGCTGGTGTGCGACCCACTGAAGAGCCCCACCACAATGCCGCCGATGATTCCAGCCAACAACCCGGATACCAACGGCGCACCAGAGGCCAGTGCGATCCCAAGGCAGAGTGGCAACGCCACAAAGAACACAACAAGGCCCGACTTCACATCGGCAAAGAGAGTGCTAGGAGATATCCCGTTCGTCGTACGCATCAGATAGCCTCTTCATAGAACAGTCCGTATCGATCAGGACCTCGCCGTGAGTAAGCGTTTCTGTTTCGGAAACTGCACTAGTGCCATCTCTACTGATGTGACTCCCAAGATCGGCCTCAACTGTGACCAGCGCGTGATGGACTATGTACCAGTTTGAACGAATGCTCCCAGGACTTGCCCTGGCTGTCCCCAGTAGATTGTCCGATGATGAATCGTTCCATCAACCTGGTCTCCCATCCCTCTTACATCATACACCCCCTCATCATGGACGATTCGCTTCGCTCTCATGGATTGTGTCTGCACCGCTCATGAAACCTATGATCTCTCTCCCAGCACCCGGTTGATCGTCAAGCCCTGCACAAGGATGGAGAAGACGACGACGGCATACGTGATCGTCACCAGGGCGTCGCGCGATGAACCAGGCGGCAGTGAAAGGGCCAGCGCTACGGAAATGCCGCCGCGCAGGCCGCCCCAGGTTAAAATCCTGATCGTCTTCTCGTTGAACTCGTGCACAACACTCAATCCTTTCACTTGGAGCACCACGGTAATCCAACGTGCCGCCAGCACTAAGGGAATGGCCACGAGTCCGGCGATCAGATAGGGTTGTTGGAAACTCAGTACAAGCACTTCCAATCCGATCAGCACGAACAAAACAGCATTCAACAACTCGTCCAACAATTCCCAGAAGTTATCGAGATGCTCCCGTGTCGTTTCCGACATGGCCCATTGCCGCCCATAGTTTCCGATGAGCAGTCCCGCCACCACCACGGCGATGGGGCCGGAGGTGTGCAACAGATCCGCCAGCCCGAAGCTACCCATGACCAGCGCCAGGGTAATGAGAATCTCGACTTGGTAATTATCGACCGAGCGGAGCATCCGATACGCGATGTAACCTAAGGCAAGCCCGAGCGCAGCTCCACCGAGCGCTTCCTCCGCGAAGAGTCTCAGCACGTCGGTCACGTGCACCGTCTCTTTCGGAACGAGATTCAACACGACCAGAAATATCACGACGCCCACACCATCGTTGAAGAGAGACTCCCCGACGATTTTCATTTCCAGTGCCTTGGGTAAGCGGGCTTGCCTGAGGACTCCCATGACGGCGATCGGATCGGTTGGCGAAATCAACGCCCCAAACAGCAGGCAATAGAGAAAGGGCAGCGGCAGGCCGACGAGAGCAAACACCACATAGCTAAGCCCCCCGATCAGCAGGCTCGAGAGGATCGTCCCGATGACCGCCAGAGTGCCGATCACCCATTTGAGATCCAGCAGCTCGTCCAGTTTGACATGCAACGCGCCGGCAAACAGCAAGAACCCCAGCATGCCATGCATCAGCGCTTCGTTGAAATCAATGGCGCCGATGAACCGTTGGGCCTCAGCCTCCACGCCGAATCCCAACTTGCCGAGCACCAGCAGAATCAGCGAGAACACCAGCGCCACCGCCATCAGCCCGATCGTCATCGGTAATTTCAGCAGCCGGTGGTTCACATAACTGAACAGGGCCGCCAAGCAAATGAGGATCGTGAGCGTGTGAATCAGTGTCACGAGCAGTCTTCCTTTTCGATTTCAGGCTTCCGCATGGTCATCTTGTCTCATCTCGACGGAAACGTCTGCTTTCGGTCTCCGACCGGACATTCTGGTCTGTCGCGGTGATGTCGTAACCGACTGGGTGCCCAGCGTCTTCGCAGAACTACGAGAGGGCAAGAGCGAACTTGGGGTTTTCTTGAATGCTGACGTGCTCAGTTCCGCTTCTGGGATCTCTTCGGCTTGAACTTTTCTTCTTCCACATCGATGACCGCTCCAGTTTTGGCGTCGATATGGACTTCCATGACTATTTTCTCAGCCGTGACGACTTCGACTTCCCAGATCAATCGGTCATGCTTCTGTTCAAGCTCGGCGTCAATGACTGTACCTGACATTTTCTCCCGCGCCGTTGTGACGGCCTCGTCGATCGATACCTTTGCTGCGGCTGCCTTCTCAACTTTATTTGGTTCTCCAAATGCCAAGCCAGCCTCCATCATGAAGCCGGCTGTCAATACGAGTGCGGCCAGCGTGAACCTTGTACCAACTTCCTTGTACACGACTTCCTCCATAACGTGACTGTGAAATTCAAGATGATGCAGCTATGACTCTCGTTAGGGCCGTCCTCGCAACGTTTGCCTGGTCCTCTCGATGTAGTTTCGGCGTGTGGTATCAATCTCACTCGGTCTCGTCCTCACGATGCAGCCACACCCGGAATCGGGCCCAATGTACACTGAGCCGAGCAGTGGCGCTCGAAAGAATACAAAGTTGGCAATTTCTATTTCGAAGTGCTTCATTTGAAGCAGCATGGAACCTCCACGACCTTATAGCAAGTTTCACGTCCCACACATTGTGTGAGTTGTGCAACGGACACACGTGAACGTCTCGTAGAAAAACGTACATTAGCTCGATGGAATGAGAACGAAGGCTATCCTTGAGGAGGGTGAAAGACTGCGCTTAACACAATCGGAAGAGGAGCTGCTGGTTGGAAACTCACCGAGAAACTGGAATGGCTTGGCTGTCCTGGTTTCGGAATGATGGGAGGAATTGAAAAGTCTTCAGAGAGCGATTCCACCGGCGTATCCGAGATAAGAAGGCCAAGCAGCGTGACTGGTGCTCCAAGCATTTGGAAGACCACGCAGAGACAGACGAAGCAGATGAGCACGGCTGTGGCGTTTCCATCAAACACACCGTGACATATCCCTCTATTAGTGGAACGCATGGCACGTACTATACTCAAGCACGGATTCGTGAGCAAGAGCAGTTCGTCTCATTCATCTGGGCCGCAATGATCGCAGACTGGACTGTGCGGATGGGGTTGCTACTCTGGCGATATCAGTCCGAACGGTGGAGACAGATTCAAGTGATTCGTTACTAATCAATGGAGCGACGGTTGTCAGATGCCAACTTTCTACCAGAGCCATACTCTCCTCAGTCACACCATCGTCCACATCACACAAGGGCGACACTATCGCTTTGCTCCCTCTGGCGTCGAAGGCGCTGGAGGTTCAACATGCGTGCGATCCGCATTGGTCTCGACTCGTTCCACCTTCGGATTCTCAACAAAGGGAGAATAGCCTGCCAGCCGAAGTGTGACGGCATAGCCCTCAGCAATCAGCAGATCGAGTTCTTCGATCTGCTTCGAAAATGTCGCCAATAGTACTCCGTTGGGCGTAGACAGCGTGAGCAGCAATCGAGCTACCTCACGTTGTTTTTTCTCAACGGTCCCTGTGACAGCCACCATCCGTTCTGCTGGAATGAGCCCACGGGTATACGGGGTCAGCAGCTCAGGTGCCACACCGCTCACGATCACGGCAGACAGAAATCCCAGGATGAATCCGCCGATGAGACCGATCCATCCTTTCATAATGGCGATCCAGCTTCACGCATCTGCGCGAAGCTGCAACTCGGCAGCAGTAGCACAACACACGTTGTGTTTGCGGTGTCATGCAACGACATTCTTGTACGGGGTGAATACTTGATCGATTCCATAGACTCAGAGCGCTCTCCGTGATTCGGACCACGCAAAGGCTGCCCCGAAACAGAGCCCAGCCACAACTGACTGAATAAATGCGTCCTCAACAGGACTAGCAATGGCCCACCATACGATGGCAGCGAGCACACCGGCAACAGCTCCGAGGATAATCTTCCCACCTGCAAGCTTCAGCCAATCGCTGGACAGCACACATGCGCTCATATAGACGACCCCGGCGGCAACCGATGCCCACAGATACATGAGGTCGTGTTTAAAAAACCAGACTTGGATCGCTCCCGCGATCGTGCCAAGAATGACCCCTGTGATCATTTTTTTTACTAACGTGAAATAGTGAAACGTTGAATCGGACAATCTATCCTCCTTCATTCATCCAAGCTTCGTTTCATAATATAAGTTCGCCGAGTGTTGGCGTTAGAATCAATTAATAGAGCCACACTTGCCCGCCGGATCGTAACGCGACACCTGTCTGGGGCGTGACCTGCTCCATGCCAAACATCCAGCGGCGCTCGGGACGCATGAAGTACAATTTCACGCTCTCAATGGTTGATCCACGACCCGACTTCCCCTCAGGCTGAGCTCCGAGAATCTGCTGCCAGGCCGAACGCCATTGGGAAGGGCGCAGGTGGATGGGATCGAACCCATACCACGCGGGATCAAGCCGGAAGAACTTAGTCCCATACGACGCAGACAGCTGAACCAGCCCTTCGTTCACACGCCCGGCTCTTTCGATGACCTCAGTGAGGGAAAGGCGACAAGCAGGCGATAGTACGGACCGAAAAGCCAAAAACTTACCATTCGAGAGGCGCCGGATGCTGGAAAGCGGCAAGTCAGTGAGTACGATGTCGTGTGTGACCGTCCTCAGACGGACAAGTGCCTCCTCGACCCATCCCAACGTTCGCTCGACGGAAAAGCCATACAGGATATCATTGCCGACATCTGTCACAAGCCCCCTGGTGGCCATCGGAGGACGAGCCGCCAATTCAGTCCACAAGCTCGATTTGAGGATGCTGGGTAATGTCCGAAACATAAAGTTGCTCGGAGCTCCATATGATCGCCCATGCCCAAGCGCCGCCAGTACTTCGACGTCCGATCCCCACACCGATCGAGACGTCGAGACGATGGTCTGGAAACCACGTGTTAGGTTGCTGGCGCCAAGTGCAACGACGCGACCGACCTCAGGAGGCATACCCAGCCATCAGAGTGTGTGTGATAGTGGGCTGAAGGCCAGCTGCTCTAGTCAATTTCAACCTGGCCTTGCCCAGTGCCTTCCAACCTGACGACAACAGGCACTCCATCGTGGAGACAGCGATATGGCGTGATCATGGGATCGTTGGTTGTTAGACCAGCACAGCGTGATTCGATGTCTCTCGTGTCTCCAGGCTGAAATCTGAATCGCACCGTGACGATCCCTCCACTGACTCGATGTATTTCAACGATGTCATAGGAGGACTTGGGAATGACGTGTGAGACCCAGCCGTGGCTCGTGCTCTCAGACTCTATCAATGCCTGATAGGTCTCGTAGTGAGACTCAAACGTCTCGATGCTATCAACGAGCCAGACTGCGCCGACAAGAACCGCCCCCACGATCAACAGGCTTGCCCAGATCTTCTTCATACATCACCGGGTATTGTCCTCGGAACGGTCACGAGACCGGTGGACAGGTGGTTTGCCTCGTATCACGACCGAGCCCCTTCGTCACTTCAATCCGCGAGACCCCTTTCACATTGGCGCAGAGATCCCCGAGTCCCGGCGTGACCAGTCGGAACGGACCACCATTCGTATCAGGCAACGAGGATCCATCAAGCTCGTACACGAGAACTCCATGGTCTCTGGCTTGCTGAAGCGTGAGACAGGCAGAGTACGTCCCGTCTGCTGCATGAAATGCGATGTGATCCGCCTCGATCGCCAAAGTCGGAACATCGAGCAGTCCCTTCAACCGAATTCCCCGTCCTTTCATGCCCGGCATCACAGTGGCAATATCGAGCTGATGTTCTACAGGCAATGCCGCGATAGCAGCACGGTCAAATGAGATCGCTTGAACGACGGCGCCTTCGATTCGGACCCGCCCTGAGCCGGTCTGTTCTTTCTCGGTGATCGTCTTGATCATCGCCGTCAGGGCTTCGTTGACAGGAGTGGGAATGCCTAACGTGCGACCCTGCTCCACAATGAACCCGTTTAAAGAGTCGATCTCCGTCCGCCGCCCCGCCTTCCAATCGTCGTACATGGACGTATGAATGTCACGGATCTCTTGCGAGGCCTTGACCACTCGTTCAGGCATATCGAGCGGCAACGGTACCTTCAGTGCTGCCGAGATTGCCGTGCATTCTCCGACAATCTGCCGAATGACACCCGTCATCTCAGGGTGATCCAACGCTTTTGCCACACGATCATCAATGAGCACCGTGATCGGATTGAAGACGCAGTTCCAACACATCTTCTCCCATTTAGTGCGGCGAAGATCTTTAGAGAGGTGGCAAGGAATGCTTGCTGAGGTAAACAGGTCACGGATGGCGAGAAGTCGTTCGCTCTCATAGCCCATCAGTTCACCGATGGCGACAGCCCCCTTCTTATAATGGTCGATCACGCCCGGCTCGGCGATTTTTGAATAGATGTACGCGACTCCGCCCACGACGCAGTCCCGCTGGATTCGTGCGATGAGCCGATCTTCGGTATCGATCCCGTTCTGCAACGTCAGCAGCACCGTCTTATCCGTGAGTACGGGTTCGATCTGGTCCATCACCTCATCAAGGTCGTAGGCTTTCACTCCCAGAACAATAAGGTCTGGTTTTGGCAGCTCTCGCGCATCGGATGCAACTGGTGGCCGAACGGTGAACGAACCCTCGGCACTGCGAATCGTCAGCCCATTCCGCTTGACTGCTTCACGTGTCCTTGGTCTGAGAAGAAAGGAGACATTGGGGTTGTTCTTCGCCAGATGTGCCCCGAAGAACCCGCCGACCGATCCTGCACCCACGAATAAGATCTGTTTCATCGCTCACCCTCATTCAGTTGCTTGCGAAGCGGCTGTACTATAGCATGCACCTCCACAGAGACACAGCAGCGTACTCGCTCACCAATGCCTATGGCTCGTGGATCCAATCTTGGACTTTTGAAAGAAAAGTTGGCTGCTGCTGAGGCTATCACCGTCCTCACTGGGGCCGGAATTTCTGCCGATAGCGGCGTTCCGACCTTTCGTGGTACGGATGGGCTCTGGCGCAACTATCGGGCGGAAGAGTTGGCAACCCCTCAGGCCTTTGAACGCGATCCTCGCCTCGTGTGGGAATGGTACAACTGGCGGCGCGAGCTAATCGCCACGAAACAGCCGAATGATGCGCACAAGGCACTAGCCGAACTGGAGCACCGCTGTCCAGATTTTTGGCTGATGACGCAGAATGTGGATGGGCTGCATCGAGACGCCGGCTCACGGAATCTCTCGGAGATTCATGGCAATATCTGGAAGGTTCGCTGTACCGGCTGTGGCGTGGTGGAAAACAACCGCGATGTGCCGATTGCCATTCTTCCGTCCTGTCCCCGGTGTGGATCGCTGCTCAGGCCCCATATTGTGTGGTTCGGGGAATCCTTGTCTCCTGACGATCTCGACGACTGCTCCAGGGCGCTTAAGCGCTGCGACGTCTTGCTTGTCATCGGCACATCCGGCGTTGTCTATCCGGCTGCAGGGTTTGCATCCGTTGCCAAAGAAGTTGGCGCATTCGTCGCCGAAATCAACCTCGACCCCACCCCACAGTCAGCACTGGTCGACCTCTCATTGCATGGCCGTGCAAAAGATCTTGTGCCGCTACTCCTCGAACTGCTCTAGAAGCGGGAATAACTCCTCTAAGCTTTTGATAGTTTGAACGCCTGTTGCCTTCTGTCTTCCATCACGGTCCAACAGAGCAGTGTGAAGCCCGGCTTTCTTCGCGCCTTCCACGTCCTCTCGCAGACTATCACCGATATGCAAGGCCTCCTCCGGATCGATGGCATGCTTCTCCAGCGCAAGATGAAAGATCTGGGAAGCCGGTTTCGCGGCTTGAGCCACACTCGAGATGGTGATTGTGTCAAATGCTTCAGCGATTCCGAGTCCACGCAGCACGGTAAACAGACGAGAATCAAAATTCGAGATGATACCGAGCTCCAGATTCCGTTCTTTGAGCCGAGTCAATGTGGAAACCGTTTCAGGAAACAGGCGCCATGATCGATGGTCCTCAAATGCACGAAACACATGATCGAAGAACTCGTCGAACCGCTCGAACATACCCACGCGATAAAAGACGTGATGCACGATATCGAACCACCACAGCCGTTCACTCTGTTTGATTCGTGTTGGGTCGGTTACGGCAAAGATCGGCGGCGGCGCTTCGCCGAAGGCTCGGCTGAACGCCTGTTTGATCGCGACGAGCGAGTCAGGTTTCTGGGGAAAGCCGAATTCAACCGCATGGTGAAGGTAGATCTCAGCGACCGACCCGTGCACGTGAAAGAGGGTGTCGGCTGCATCAAAAAACACAACTTGTATCGACGAACTCATAATGATGGGTTTACCGTGATCGTAGTCGGTCGCCTGGCCACGTATCGAAATACTTTGTGAATCCAATCACCTATCGATGGTTTTCTTGACAAAGCATACCCCCCTTGCTAGCTTCGAAGAAACTGAAAAGTGGGGAGCGTTGTTCATGGCTTTGCCGATCTTTGTGGTAGACAGCAGCCCAGCAGTGAGACGGATGGTGGAAGAGATCTCGACCTCGGAAGGGTTTGAGGTCGTTGGGTTTCAAGATGGACCGACTGCGCTTGAGGCCGCTCGGCGAAACTCGCCCTCGCTGATTATCGCGGACTATCATCTCGACAATATGACCTTCTCAGGGTTTTGCAAAGAGATTAATAAGCTGGACAATCTAACGGAAACCGATCTCATCTCGTTGGTGAATCCGGCTGATCGACCGGACGAAAATCTCCTTCGCACGTTGGGTGTCAAGGCCTTCCTGAAGAAACCGTTTCAATCTGAGGATTTGCTTGGCGTGCTGAAGTCTCTTCAACAGAAGTCCACTGACACCTCGAACAGCAAGGGCTTGAAGCGGCGCGTCTGGCCGCCAACGTCGTCTTCAACCAACTCCAATGATGATGAGGCGATCGACCATCTGTCTGGTGGCGATAGCCAGAAGGAACCTATGAACCATCCTGGCAGCCCGTCCACTGCATCACCTGCACCATCGGTCGAGCCTGCGGCTCCCGAAGATGCCATGAGGGGGATCTTTGACCAACTCTTGCTATCGATGACGAAACGAAGCGAGCTGAGCCTTGCCGAGCGGCTCCCTCGCGTGATCGAGGAGAAACTGGGAACTCATGTCCGACCAATTGTTCAGAAGGAGTTGCAAGCGCAGCTAGGGAACATCCTCTCTCAGGAATATCTCACCACGATTATTCATCCTCTGGTCGCTCAGGCGTTGCCGGCTCTCATTAAAAAAGAACTCGAGGCCAGTGAGCCTCTCATTCGGCACATCGTGTCCGATGTGGCCACAGCTTCTCTCGGAGAGAGTATTGATCGACTCGTCAAGGATAAGGTCCACTCTGAAATCCATGAACACTTACCCGCGGTCGTGCGGGACCAGATGGAAACGGTCGATCAGTTGGTCAAGGAAGAGCTTGAACGTGCGGTGCAAAAGCAGGCTCCGCTCCTGGCAAACGACATGGTGAGATCCGCAGTTGGACAAACCCTCGAACAGGCCATTCAGAGAATCGTGCCTGATATCGCCGAGGAGCACATCAAGGCCGAACTCAAACGTCTGATCGAGACTGAAGAAGCGTCACACCCCTCTACGATTTAGCCTTCTTGCTTCGCTTCCCTCGTCCAGCCTTGACCAGGGCCTTCACCCGCTTGACATTCTTCTGATGTTTCTTCTTTGTCTTCCGATCCTTCTCACGACCTCGTGCCATGATCCTCCTACTGGAAAGTGTGTGATGTGCTCTCTATGGCCGATTGTATAGCACATGCCTCGCAAGGTCACAAGCTGAGAGCACATCCATTTTCTGCATCGTATAGACATGCTAAGATGCGTACCTTGTTTTTAGAGGACCTTACAGCAATGACCACACGTCAACTCGATAAAACGTATGACCCAAAAGCCGTTGAAGACCGTTGGTCCCGCGAGTGGATCGACCGAGGATATTTCCGTGCTGACGCGAAGAACCATCCTGGCCAACCCTACAGCATTGTCATTCCTCCTCCAAATGTGACCGGCTCGCTCCATGTCGGCCATGCGCTCAACCATTCACTCCAAGACATTCTGATCCGGTGGCGGCGTATGCAGGGGCGCAATGCGCTCTGGCTCCCTGGCACCGACCACGCCGGCATTGCCACGCAGAATGTAGTGGAAAAGCAGCTCATGGCCGAAGGCCTGTCACGGGAGTCGCTGGGACGGGAGCGCTTCGTCGAACGGGTGTGGCAATGGAAGGCGACGTCGGGAAACACGATCATCAATCAACAAAAGCAGCTGGGAGAATCCTGCGACTGGGACCGCTTGCGATTTACGATGGACGAAGGCTTGTCCAAGGCCGTCATCGAGGTCTTCGTGCGTCTCTATGAAGACGGGTTGATCTATCGTGGCGAGCGGCTCATCAATTGGTGTCCACGCTGCCTGACCGCTCTCTCCGACATCGAAGTGGAACATGAAGAGGTGAAAGGTAAACTGTATCACCTCCGCTATCCGTTGGCGGACGATCCGAACACCAGTGTGATCGTCGCTACAACGCGGCCTGAAACGATGTTGGGCGACACGGCCATTGCCGTGCATCCGGACGATCCTCGCTATCGCCATCTGATCGGCAAGATGGTCCGCCTGCCGCTGACGACGCGTGAGATTCCGATCGTAGGAGACCGGATTCTGGTTGATCTGGAATTCGGCACCGGTGCCGTCAAGATCACGCCGGCTCACGACTTCAACGACTACGAAGCGGGAGAGCGGCACGGACTCTCTCGTCTTGCCGTGCTGGATCATGCCGCATTGCTTGATGCTGCCGGGATGCAACAGGCAGGAGTCGAATCATCGGTCGTCGAGATGCTCCGTGGCCTTCCAGTTCCCAAGGCGCGCCCCAAAGTTGAAGCACTCTTGCGTGAACAGGGACTCCTGGAGAAAACCGAAGACCATAAGATGGCCATCGGGAAATGCTATCGCTGCAAGACGGTTGTCGAGCCGTATCTGTCTCCCCAGTGGTTCGTGAAGATTCAACCTCTTGCCGATCCCGCTATGAAGGCAGTTGAAGAGGGACGAATCCGGATTATCCCCGAAGGCTGGGTGAATAATTATTTGGGCTGGATGCGGGATATCAAGGATTGGTGCATCTCACGGCAAATTTGGTGGGGGCATCAAATCCCTGCCTGGTACTGTCTGGCATGCAACAGTCGTCAGATCGTCACTACCGACGGTCGGATCACAATCCTACAAGGTGCCGTACCGATTATCTCCAGATTGACTCCCTCTGGATGTCCGACCTGTCATGGCCAGCAATTGCTCCGCGATCCGGACGTGCTCGATACCTGGTTTTCTTCCGCCCTTTGGCCGTTCACAACACTCGGGTGGCCGGATCAGACGCCTGAACTCAAGACCTATTACCCGACCGCCACATTGGTCACCGGCCTCGACATTCTGTTCTTCTGGGTGGCTCGCATGATCATGATGGGGCTCAAGTTCATGGGAGATGTGCCCTTCAAAGACGTCTATATTCATGCCTTGGTCCGTGACGCAGAAGGCCAGAAGATGAGCAAGTCCAAGGGCAATGTGATCGACCCGCTACACGTCATGGATCAATTCGGCACCGACGCCCTTCGGTTCACTCTGGCCTCGATGGCCTCGCCGGGACGCGATATCAAGCTGGCAGAAGAACGGATCGAAGGCTACCGCAATTTCGCCAATAAGATTTGGAATGCCGCGCGATTTGGGTTGATGTATCTCGATGGACCACGTACCGCCCTGCCGCCGGCACAACGGACATTGCCTGACCGGTGGATCCTGAGCCGTCTCGCCCACACGATCCACATCGTCACGACGGAGTTGGAGTCCTACCGCTTCGATCGCGCAGCGACAGCTCTCTATCAGTTTATCTGGCATGAGTACTGCGACTGGTATCTGGAGTTGATTAAGCCGGTCCTACAAACGCCAGAACACCCGGATGGAGCCAGCACAAGGCACACGCTTGTGGAGACCTTGGAAACGACCATGCGGTTGCTGCATCCCTTCATGCCGTTCATCACAGAAGAAATTTGGCAGACCATTCCCCATCAGGGAGACAGCATCGTTGTGCAGAACTATCCGGCCTCGGACCAGGCATGGGCCGCGCCTGATGCGGAACAACTGTTCGCATTGTTGGAACAGACGGTGGGACTTGTCCGAACCAGCCGAGTTCTGTTGAATTACTCGCCAGGGCAGCAAATTCCGTTTCATGTCGGGCACGACGACCTGGACAGACAGAGCCAGCTCCATCAGGTCCAACGACACCTGGCCCACCTCAGTCGCGGCACTGCCGATGTGAGCCCGCCGCAAGATTGGCCAGCGGCGAGATTGTTGCGGCTGGTTACGGAAGGTCTTTCTGTGGGTATCGCTGTCGCCGATGACGTCGACCTGAAGAAAGCGATTGAGCGTCTGGCTAAGCAAATCACGGAGACCGACAAGGAATTGCAACGGGTTGATGGGAAACTGAAGAACACCGAGTTTGTGTCGAAAGCTCCACCGGACGTGATTACCGAGCACCAGGAGCGGGTGCGGACCCTGTCCCGCGATCGTGCCTTGCTGGACAACAGCGAACAGCAGCTTCGCAAGATGTTGGGATCCTGAGATATGGCCACTCTCCCCGCTGCAGAGATCCGCCGCGCCGTGCGTCAAGGGCTCGAAGAAGATCTGGCTCAGGGAGATGCCACGACCGCATCAATCTTTCCATCTCCGGTGCCGGCTTGTGCCGAGATCATCGCGCAACAGCTGTTGGTTGTGGCAGGCATGGCCGCAGCGGTTCAAACCTTTCTCATGGTCGATCCTTCGCTGCGGTTGTTGGTTTCCAAACGAGATGGCGACCGAGCGAAGAATGGAGAGTCGCTCCTTCAGATCGAGGGTGATGGGCGGTCTATCTTACAGGCCGAGCGGGTGGCCTTGAACTTTCTTCAACATCTGTCCGGGATCGCCACTGTGACGCAACGGTTCTGCCACGCCGTGCGTGGCTACCCCGCCAGTATTCTAGATACCAGAAAAACGCTTCCCGGTTGGCGCGCGCTTCAGAAGTGGGCCGTCTCGCTCGGCGGAGGGGTCAACCATCGACACTCACTGAGTGACGGGATTCTGATCAAAGACAACCATCTGGCCCTTCTTCAACGTACTCGACGACCGGTTGAACGGGCCTGTCGATTGGCACTTGCTCGTCGCTCGGGGGCGCTTCCGATTATTGTCGAGGTAGAATCCCTCTCTGAGGTCCGGCAGGCGCTCGCAGGAAAGCCTGATATTATTCTGCTGGATAACATGGCTCCGGACCTGGTCCAACGTGCCGTAGCTTTGATCAAGAAGCAGGCCCTGGTGGAAGTGTCGGGCGGCATCACACTCAAGAATGTTCGCGCCATGGCAGCCGCCGGCGCCGATCGTATCTCCATTGGAGCGCTCACTCATTCTGCCCCGGCAGCAACAGTCAGCCTTGTCATGACGCTGACTCGGCCTTCACGCCGCCGGCGTTCGTAGTTGATGTCGTCCTTCGCCCCACTCAGCCTCGATCGTATTCGCAGCACCCTGGCGACCGAGTCACTTGGGCAGATCGTGTATCTGCACCACGATCTCCCCTCGACCAACACGGAGGCAGCTGCTCTGGCGCGAGCGGGTGCACTGCACGGCACCGTCGTGATTGCTGAACGCCAGTCAAGCGGCTACGGTCGACATGGGCGCGCCTGGTTCTCTCCGCCGGGGTTGAACATCTATTGCTCCATCATTGTACGTGGGATGGGTAACAACCTATCGCTTGCACAATGGTTATCCTGGGTGCCGCTTGTCAGCGCACTTGCCGCTACCGAGGCGATTCAACAGACGGCGGCTGTGTCCCTTTTGCTGAAGTGGCCGAACGACCTGCTTCTCCATGAACGCAAAGTCGGCGGGATTCTCTGCGAGAGCAGCGTGGCCACCATCAATGATCCGGTCGTGGTGATTGGCATTGGCCTCAATGTGAATGTCCCTCCGCTATCTTTCCCCGAAGAATTGCAGCCCATTGCGGCCTCATTAGTGGAAGCCTCGCGACAACCGATCGACCGCAATCGGCTCATTGCGCAACTGCTTCTGGAGCTTGAACAGTGTCTTGGCGAGCTTCGATCTTCTGGATCTGTCCGCTTGCGACAGGCCTATATGGCTCGCTGTGCCACGTTGGGGCGCCACGTTCGTGTCCTGTTCACGAATGATCATCCAATCGTCGGCATCGCAGAGGCCCTTTCTGCCGACGGTGCGCTACAAGTGAGAACGGTGTCGCCGCACCCTCGTTCACAACTGATGCCGCTTGTCGATGTCCGTGCAGCCGATGTCATCCATCTGAGAGAGTAGCGAAAATACAGTAGGCCGGGTAGAATGAGTGCGATGCTCTTAGCGATCGACATCGGGAACACCAACGTGGTCGCAGGGATCTTCGACGGATCAACTCTGCTGACCCATTGGCGGTTGGCGACCGATCCCAAGACCACGGCCGATGAATATGGCGTCCTGTGCCTTAGCCTCATGGCCCGAGACGGGCGCCTTCCAGCGCACATCACCGGCGCGATCATCTCCAGTGTCGTTCCCGCCCTCACGGAGACGTTTGAGTCGATGGTTGAAACCTCCTTTGGCTCCGCCCCGATCACCGTTTCTCCCGATATGGATACGGGTCTCACGCTGAACTACTCGAATCCGAAAGAGATCGGAAGCGACCGTATTGTGAATGCGGCGGCGGCTTATGAGAAGTTTCACCGTGATCTCATCATCGTCGATTTCGGCACCGCGACGACGTTTTGTGCCGTCAACCGAGATGGAGAGTATCTCGGAGGAGTGATCGCACCGGGTCTGACCATTTCCGCGGAGGCGTTGTTTACCAGGGCGGCGAAGTTGAGCAAAGTTGAGCTCGCCCGGCCTAAGACCGTCATTGGAACCGATACCGCCAGCAGTATTCAGTCGGGGCTCATCTTCGGCTATGCCGGTCTCGTGGACACGCTTGTTCAGCGGATGGAAAGGGAGATGGGGCGCACATCCTATGTGATCGCCACGGGTGGATTGGCCTCAGTGATCGCGCCAGAGGCACGATCGATTCAACATCTGGAACCGTTTTTGACTCTTCATGGGCTGGAACTCCTCTATCGCCGTGCCCGCGGCGCGAGTCTGACGCAGTGGGTCTAGACTTCTTCGTGCCCATGTCATTTTATTTTCTCCTGACCCGTTGACTTCTCTCCTCCTATGGATATCTCCACGCTTGTAGAGGTATCAGGATGAGTCACGATCAAGAACAGAAAAAACCAAACGCCAATACAATCGAGAACTTAGAGGAAGCTTCTCCGGTGATGGACGCAACAGGCTCCTCAGTTCAGGATGAACTGGCCAGTAAGACTGAAGAGTGTACCGCGCTCAATGACAAGTACCTCCGGCTGGCTGCGGAATTTGAAAACTACAAACGGCTGATACAGCGCGACCAGCGTGAGCAGATTCGATTCGGGAATGAACAGATTCTCAAAGAGCTGCTGCCGGTGGTTGATAACATGGAGCGGGCGATCAAAGCAGCTCGCACAAGCGGTGGCGATTCATCGCTCGTGCAGGGTGTGGAACTGACGCTCAAACAACTCTCCGGAACCCTGACTAAGTTCGGCGTGCAGGCGATCGAAGCGACCGGCCAGGAGTTCGATCCAAGCGCCCATCAAGCCGTCTCGTACGGACCATCGAACGACGTGCCCGCCAATAACGTATTGGACGAGTTTCAAAAAGGGTATCGGTTGCATGACCGGATTCTACGAGCGGCCATGGTTAGTGTGTCATCAGGGCCGGCCAATCCAAGCGAACATGACTCAACGACGCATTGACCTGATTCGGTCGTCGTGGTCGAGAAGGAAGGAGTTCACCAATGGGTAAAGTCATCGGTATCGATCTCGGGACCACCAATTCTTGTGTGGCGATTATGAGCGGCGGAGACCCCGTCGTGATCGCCAACGCCGAAGGGAGCCGGACTACTCCTTCCGTCGTCGGCATCACCGATAAAACCGAACGGTTAGTTGGGCAAATTGCGAAACGGCAAGCCATCACCAATCCCGAGAACACCATTTACTCCGTGAAGCGCTTGATGGGACGCAAGTTCAAGAGTCGCGAAGTTCAAGAAGCCATGAAGCGGCTTCCGTACAAGGTGGTTGAGGCCGATAACGGTGATGCCCATGTAGAGTTGCGCGGTAAACGCTATAGCCCACCAGAAGTCTCCGCCATGATTCTGCAGAAAATGCGGCAGACGGCTGAAGACTATCTCGGTGAAAAGGTCACTGAGGCCGTGGTGACCGTCCCTGCGTATTTTGACGATAGCCAGCGCCAGGCGACCAAAGATGCCGGCCAGATTGCCGGGCTGAATGTCCTGCGTATCATCAATGAGCCGACAGCGGCCTCCCTTGCCTACGGTCTGGACAAGAAGAAAGACGAGCGAATCGCCGTGTACGACTTGGGCGGCGGCACCTTTGACGTTTCCGTTCTTGAAATCGGTGAAGGCGTCTTCGAGGTGAAATCCACCAATGGCGACACGTACCTCGGCGGTGATGACTTTGATCTCCGCGTGATGGATTGGCTGGTCGACGAGTTCAAGAAAGACCAGGGCATTGATTTGCGGAAAGACCGGATGGCGCTCCAACGCCTGAAGGAATCGGCGGAACGGGCCAAGATCGAGCTGTCTTCGTCTCAAGAAACGGAGATTAATCTGCCGTTCATCACCGCCGATGCCAGCGGCCCCAAGCATATGGTCACCAAGCTCACACGGGCCAAGCTGGAGCAGTTGGTCGATGATCTCATTCAGCGCACGATTGAACCCTGCCGCAAGGCCTTGTCCGATGCGAGCGTCACAGCCAAGGATATTCAAGAAATCGTCTTGGTCGGTGGTATGACCCGCATGCCCAAAGTGATTCAGGTCGTGAAGGAATTCTTTGGAAAAGAACCGCACCGTGGGGTGAATCCAGACGAAGTCGTTGCCATCGGAGCCGGCGTTCAAGGTGGAGTTCTCAAGGGCGAAGTCAAAGACGTGCTGCTGCTCGATGTCACTCCATTATCGCTGGGCATTGAGACGCTGGGTGGCGTCTTCACCAAGCTCATTGAGCGCAACACGACTGTTCCAACCAAAAAAAGCCAAGTGTTCTCGACGGCAGCGGATAGTCAAACAGCCGTCACGATCCGCGTGTTTCAAGGTGAACGGGACATGGCCAATGACAACAAACTGCTTGGGCAGTTCGACTTGGTCGGTATTCCTCCAGCGCCGCGGGGCATGCCGCAGATTGAAGTGACGTTCGATATTGATGCCAACGGCATTGTGCATGTGTCGGCAAAAGATCTCGCCACACAGAAAGAACAATCCATCAAGATCACGGCGTCCAGCGGGTTGAGTAAGGAAGAAGTCGAGAAGTTCGTTCGGGATGCGCAGTCGCATACGGAAGACGATAAGAAACGCCGCAAGCTGGCGGAAGCCAAGAACCAGGCGGATAATCTCGTCTATCAAACCGAAAAAAATATCACGGAATACGGGGACAAAGTCTCCGACGAGGAAAAAACAAAAATCCAGGATGCCGTCGCCGCCGTCAAAAAGGCACTCGAAGGCACCGATGCCGAGGCGATTGAATCGGCGACGCAGACACTTATGACGGCGTCGCACAAGCTTGCCGAAGAGATGTACAAGAAAGCCGCCGCATCTCCTGGCCCGCAACCAGATGCCTCGTCTTCCGGCAGCGCTGGTGAGACCAAGACCGACGAGAAAGTTGTGGACGCAGAGTTTGAAGAAGTAGACAAAGACAAGAAATAGCATAGAATAGCGCTTCAGACAACCTGAGTTCCCGACACCATCGGGATCTCAGCTATTTTCTTATTTCAATTCGCAATGGCGGCTGTGTCAAAACGCGATTACTACGAAACTCTCGGCGTCGATAGAAGTGTAACCGACGACGATCTCAAAAAAGCTTATCGCAAGCTCGCGCGCCAGCACCATCCAGACCTCCATATCGGCGACCAGCAGAAAAAAACAGCCGAAGAGAAGTTTAAAGAAATCAACGAAGCCTATGAAACGCTGAGCGATCAGGACAAGCGGAAACGCTACGACACGTTCGGTCATGCTGGGGCACAACAGGGTGGGCCTGGTTTTGATGGGTTTGATTTCAACCGTGGCGGATTCGGAGAGGTGTTCAACGATATCTTCGAGGATTTTTTTGGCCAAGCCCGAGGAGGCGGGGCACCTCGCGCCGAACGTGGCAACGATCTCCAGTACAACCTCGAGGTTGAGTTCGAAGAGGCTGTGTACGGGAAAGAGGCCAAGCTCAAAATCCCACGTTGGGAAATCTGCGTCGACTGCAAAGGAACGGGTGCCAAGTCAGCGGCGTCCATCAAGACATGCGCCAGCTGCAAAGGTGCTGGTCAAATTCGATTTCAGCAAGGGTTCTTCAGCGTCAGCCGTCCATGCGGGCAATGTGAAGGCGCCGGTCACTTTGTCACAGAACCCTGCTCGACCTGCCAGGGACGTCAACGGGTTTACAAAGAACGCACTATCGCCGTCCATATTCCAGCCGGTATTGAGACCGGCATGCGACTTCGTCTTTCCAATGAAGGAGAGCATGGCCCCAATGGTGGCCATCCCGGCGACCTTTACGTGGCCGTTACTGTCAGACCGCATAAAATTTTTCATCGCAAGGGGCTCGATATCGCTTGTGATGTGCCGGTCAATCTCGTTACGGCCACGCTCGGCGGAAAAGTGGAAGTCCCGACTCTCACGGGGGCAACCGTCATCAAGGTGCCGCCAGGCACACAACATGACAAGGTGCTTCGGATTAAAGGGATAGGGGTTCCAAGCCTGAAGGGTGGATCGACAGGCGATCAGGTCTATACGATCAAAGTTCAAATCCCTACCAAATTAACGGCCCGACAGAAAGAACTTCTGATGGAGTATGCGAAAGAAAGTGGTATGACGATGGAAGCCAACGGCGACGGCTTCTTCGATAAGATGAAAACCTTCTTCGAGTAGTCTCCCCTACCCATCCGGGTTAATCTCCCTGAGTCACTCATGCCTGTGTTGTTTGTTTCCCCTGAGTGCATCGATCAGCAGACCATCGTGATCACGGGCGATGTGCTCGTGCATCTCCGAGACAGTTTGCGCATCACAATTGGCGAGACTCTGTGGCTCAACAGTGGACAGGGCGCCAAGTTTCACGTTGAAATCACTGATGTGTCCAAACGAGCGGTCGCTGCACGTATTCTCGAAACGATCCAGGAACCACCGCGCCAGACACCTTGTCTGATCCTCGGGCAATCACTGCTCAAGGGGGAGAAGATGGACTGGGTAATTCAGAAGGCGACGGAACTTGGCGTGAGCGAGATCGTGCCGATTGAAAGCCAGCACAGTGTGGTACAACTGAAAGCCGATCGCGTGGATCACCAGCTCGCCCGTTGGCAACGAATCGCCTTAGAAGCCGCCCAGCAATCCGAACAGTGGCGTATCCCCACCATTGCTAAGCCACAATCTCTCTCAGTCCTTCTGACCAGCGTGGCGACCGGCATGCTCACACTCATGCTTGTTGAGCGGCGGGACGGGAAGAGTTTGCAAACGGTCAATCTACCGCAAGATGCGACCGGCTCCATACTGATCTTGATCGGACCGGAGGGTGGCTGGAGCAAAGAAGAGGTGGTGGAGATCGCTGCTCAAGCGGGAGTTCAACCTATTACCCTTGGTCAGCATATTCTCCGAGCAGAAACAGCCGCCATCGCTAGCATCAGTATTCTTCAATCGCGCCTCGCGGAACGAGGGTAAAGCAGTATCCACATCTTTCCCCTCTGAGCCACCGACATCCTTTGACGGTACGATGCTCAGACTCGTTCCCAAGCCCATTTCAGACAAATTTATGATTGACAGAAGCGAGCACAACCAGCAATCCTGCTTCCTCACAGCCTCATGAGGAATTATGGAGATTATTATTGTTCGAACGAGCGTGACCAAAGCTGTCCTGAATACAATGGCCGAACAGCAGTTCGGCGACATGGTTAAGGCTGTTGTGGACATAGACCAGAGCATTATGGCGATCGGCGGTGAATTACACTCCGACGAGGAAGCTCTGTTATTAGAAGAGGGCTCGCTCCAGAAAAATCTGTGGGGCATCAATCTCTACCCGGAACGTCCAGCTTCAGAATGGATTGAGTTCGACTCGATGATCAATGTGCGCCCATCCGGGGGAAACCGATCCAGGTTTGTTGAGCGCCCAGAGATTCGCGAGGCCGTAACAGCTATCGTTAACCGATTGGTGCAGGGCTAAGAGCGTGCCACCTATTCACAAACAATTAGCTTCTGGACGATGGCACTCCCTTTCCCTCGTTGAGCAACTGGCCAACGTTGGCAGTGACGTGGCGCGCGCAGCCCGCTGGTATGGGAAGGACCCGCAGCGTTGCGAACAGGCTTTCGAGCGCGCCCTGGAACTCTTAGATCTTACGATTGGAGACGATCGGTGGAAAGGGCGACGGAAAGAACTAACCCGCGCGCGCGAACTCTTGTGCGACGCCATGTTGGGTGGGACAACCTACGGCAGTGACTTGGCCTCGCTCGATCGTTATTTCTTCCACTTCGCCATGGCTGCCAGAGTTGGACGATGAGCAGTGCATGCATGACCAGGGAATGCTGTGCCCGAAGGGACCGACTTGTCGGGCTACACGCAGCGCGAGCTGAATGCCATCGCCTGAACACAGGCCTGAGAGAATGCCTCGACTTTGCCCAGCCCCTTGAAGTCTACACGCAACAGACCATCATTCACCCGTTGCACTTGGGACTTGAAACCGCCCATGATATTTTGAGTTTCAGCATAACGCCCGTGCCGCTTCCGGGGGCGCTGCTCTTGTTTGGTGCGGGGCTCACGGGTCTGGCAGCATTCGGCCGTCTAAGAGGTCGCATAAAGGCATAGCCTATTTCCTTCAGATACTGATTGCTCAAGGCCTTCGGCCTCATCCGCCGAGGGCCTTGTTGTTTTCTCTCCGCATGCAGAATCATACGAGTGCTACCCGGTTATACTCGCGCGTGCATGAAGTCCCTGGTTTCTGGTTGGTTCAGGACGGCAGCGATAATGGTGTGCGGACCATATTGGGTGTATGGAAGATAGATGGCCAAGCAGGTCATTGATGTCGAAGGGAGGTGGTCCGCACGGTCTCACATGATATCGGGAATCTTTTCGTGACAACTTTCCTCCGATTCCCGCACACATTCTCCATGCCATGCCGCCTGCGTCTTATTACTGGAGACCTCGCCTACCATGTCCGAAATCGCAGCATCAGATGCCTCCCCTTTTTTTGAGATTTGGGCTGCAACTGTGAAAAAGTCCTGATCGAAGCCCTTACCCATTTTCGTATTCACATCGCCGCCTATCGTTTCCTATAGGATAAGAACCTTGTGACGCTAACACATGTAAGTACAGAGTTATGATGCTGGTCCCCGCGTTCACACTCCGTTCTTGAAAGCCTGGTTGACTAAGCCGCAGAGTTCAGTGTCTGTGCCCTTCATCAAGTATCGGGCTGTTGATTTTGGAGCGATTAGTCAGTGATGATGAATCGAACAGGTGCTTGCACGGGATAGGCTGGCGGACAGCTGTGAGGCTTGTGCCATCGACGGGAGCGAGCGTGGGGACGCTGCATTCGATCCGGGGTCTGGCTGGTTGCTAGAGAGGTGGACATTCGCATGTTCGATTGGGTGACTCAATCAGAGATGTGGATCGCGCTGGGCACGCTGACGGCTCTCGAAATTGTCCTCGGGATCGACAATATCATCTTTATCTCCGTCCTCGTGAGCCGGCTCCCTCAGCACCAGCGAAACCTAGCACGCCGTGTTGGGCTAGGCCTGGCGATGATCGCACGACTGGGATTGTTATTCTCGATTTCGCTTGTGATGGAGCTGACGGCTCCCTTATTCACGATACTGAGTCAAGCAATCTCGGGGCGAGATCTGATTCTCATCATTGGTGGACTCTTTCTCCTCGCCAAAGCCACCCACGAAATTCACGAAAGCGTAGAGGGCGAGGATGAGCAAGCAGCCTCGTCGGTTCCAGCCAATTTCGGAATGATGTTATTGCAAATCACTGTGCTCGATCTCGTCTTCTCGTTAGATTCTGTCATCACGGCCGTCGGTCTCGTGGATGACGTCTCCGTCATGGCGACGGCGATTATCATAGCCGTGCTTGTCATGTTGTTTGCAGCCCGTTCAATCGGTGAATTCGTCGATGCCCATCCAACGATCAAGATACTCGCGCTATCTTTCTTGATCCTTGTCGGAGTGACTCTGATGGTGGAAGGGTTCGATGTCCACGTTCCGAAGGGGTATATTTACTTCGCGATGGCCTTCTCAGTTGCCGTCGAGATGATCAACCTGCGAATCCGCGCGCGCACTAACCCACCCCGTAAACTGCACAACCGTTACGCGAGCGGCAAGACAGAAGGTCCAGCCCAAGACCACTGACATCGACCTCACGGCAGCCATACAAGCCGATCATCTTGCTCCTTGGAGATGGTGTAAACAGATGGTCAGGCAGACTGAGCTGGGTGTCTAGGAGAAGGTCGTGATGATAGAGGTGCTGCCAATTGTTCGAGCGACTGCCCTTCCGCATTGATTCCCAACCATAACTCAATTGCCGCTCCGAGCAGCATCATGCCTCCGCCCAAGAGATAGCCGTAGAAGACACTGGTGATCGACGTTTCGATGAGCCTCCCATAGAGCCAGGGTGCTGCCACGCCAGCTCCTTGTGCCACGATGAAGAAAAATGCGATGGCCATGGCACGGATCTCCATCGGAAATATTTCGCTCACCGTCAAATAAGCGGCACTGGCCCCGGCCGATGCAAAAAAGAAGATCAGCGACCAAAGCATCATATGCTGAGTGAGCGTCAAGGCACCTATCCAAAACAGATAGCCCGCAAGGCACAAGAGGAGACCAGCTAGGCCGTAGGTGAGGCTGATCATGGGTTTGCGGCCGACCGTGTCAAATAATCGCCCTAAGAGGAGTGGTCCTAAGAAGTTACCCAGTGCAAACGGAAGAATATAGAGACCGATGGTGGCACTTGGTACGGCATAGTATGTCGTCAGCAGCAAGGGATAGGTGAACGACACTGCGTTATACATGAACGATTGTGTGACCATGAGTCCGATGCCCAACACCGTCCGCCGTGGATATGATTGGAAGAGTTCTCGGGCAACAGTCACGATTGTCGCGTGTGGTCGAGGATGTATCGTGATCGTCCCATGGGGCTCCGTCAGCGACGTTCCTTGGTCCTGCTCCACCTCTCGTTCAATCTGCGACACAATGGCTTCCGCATCAGGAACCCGGCCATGGGTCATGAGCCAACGTGGGCTTTCGGGAATCACACGCCGAACGATGATGATCGCCACTCCCAGCACGGCACCGAACACAAAGCACAGCCGCCAGCCGATAGATTCAGGAAAGATGGCCGGATTCAGTAACAGCAACGTCAACAGAGCGCCAGCCGCCGACCCAAGCCACCAGGTTCCGTTGATGGCGAGATCGGTATGCCCACGGCTTCGAGCGGGAATTAATTCATCGATGGCAGAGTTAATAGCGGCGTATTCGCCTCCGATACCGGCCCCGGTCAAGAACCGGAAGAACATGAAGCTCATCAGGTCCCACGAAAATGCTGTCAGCACCGTCGCCGCAAGATACAGTGCTAAGGTGATCATGAACCATTTCTTTCGTCCCTGCTGGTCGGTGAGGTAGGAAAAGACGAGCGCGCCGACAACCGACCCGGCTAAATACGCGGACGCCGTCAGTCCGACTTCTGATTGAGTGAGGTGTAAGGTGTCTGGGTGAGTGAGCATCGGGCCGAGTGAGGCCACGATGGAGACTTCAAGCCCATCGAGCAACCAGGTGATTCCCAGCGCCCCGACGATCCGCCAGTGCCAGCGGGCCCAGGGCAACCGATCCATGCGTTGTGGAATATTGGTGGTGATCGAGATGCCGGACTCGGCAGGCATTCACCCTCGTAGTAGAACGACGTGGTAGAAGACGCGTGCGGGAATCCCTACCATCCCAATTGCCAGCTCAGACCGTTCTGTTCCACAAGCGTGTCGGCTTCCTGTGGACCCCACGATCCAGCTGTGTAGATATGCACCGGTCGGGGGCTGAGCAAGAGCGGGTCGTAGAGTCGCCAAGCGGTTTCCGTAAAGTCTGCGGTCACGAACAACGTTTGATCGCCGATCATGACGTCGCGCAACAGTGTTTCATAGGCTTCCGGCAGTTCGCCGCCGAAGGCTTGGCCATAGTCGAACCTCAATGCGCGATCGGAAAATGTGAAGGGCCGCCCGGGTGATTTTACGGAGAAGCAGAGAGAAAATCCTTCACTCGGCTGCAGCATGATCAGCAACTTGTTGGGATTGAGGCTGCCTGGTTCTAATGATCGAAAGACTTGAATGGGTGCCGAGCGGAAAGTAACGGCCACCTGGGTAATCTTGCGCGGAAGCCGTCTCCCGGTTCTCAGGTAAAACGGCACGCCTCTCCAGCGCCAGTTGTGAATCTCCAACTTCAACGCCACGTAGGTTTCAGTCTTGGAGTCTGGCGGTACACCTCGTTCTTCCAGATAGCCGGGAATTCGCTGGCCGGCGATGTCCCATGCGGCATATTGGCCGAAGATCACGTCCTGAGGGCGAATGGGTGAAATCGAACGCAATACTTTTAGTTTTTCCGCTTGAATCTCGGACGCTTCGAAGGAAGTCGGCACTTCCATGCCGACGACGGTCAGCAATTGCGTCAAGTGGTTCTGGACCATGTCGCGTAAGGCGCCGGCCCCCTGGTAATAGGCCCCTCGGTGTTCGACACCGAGGTCTTCCGCAACCGTGATTTCGACGCTCTCGACCGTATTGCGATTCCAGAGCGATTCAAAAATGGGGTTTGCAAAGCGAAAGGCCAACAGGTTTTGTACAGTCTCTTTGCCCAGATAATGATCGATGCGATAGATCTGAGACTCCTCAAGATAGCGATGTAAGCGGGTATTGAGCGCGCGCGCCGAGTGAAAGTCATGACCGAACGGCTTTTCAAAGACCACTCGCACCCACCCATGGCTCTTGAGCAATCCAGCTTGATCGAGCAGCTCCAGGGTTTCAGGGACAATCGTCGGCGGAAGCGCCAGATAGAAAATTCGGTTTTGAGGCAGATTCCTCGCCACTTCAAACTGAGCGATATATTTGGCGAGCGCTTCGTAGTCCGCCAACTTGCCTTCGCGTAGAGGTTGATAATACACATGATCGTCACACCATTGACGGAGGTCGCTCGTATGACGCGACCCAGAACTTCCCAGGCCCTCGTACGCCCATAACCGGAAGGCTTCTTGACTGAGCTCCGGCAACGCAGCGCCGACAATGAGCGTGTTCTGCTTCTCCAGCTCGCCGTAGGTGCGCAAGTGAAAGAGTGCGGGCAGGAGTTTGCGCCGGGTCAGATCACCGGTCGCTCCGAGAATAATAAAGAGATGCGGCTCAACGCTTCGTTCTTTCATGTTTTCCTGGTGAGACCTGGTTGCGTTACTCGTCCGGCTCTTCGATCGGGCCAGCCCATTCACCTTTGGCCAGCGTGACTTCCTGAAACCCGCCGTCCGGCCATTGGAACTGTCCGGCCTCATCGACAAGCACGATAAAGGGATCGACCTCATGCGCTTGTCCCCGGAACCAGTACCAGCCTGGCTGAGTCGGCCCATTCGTGCTCCAACGATAGGTCGGCATCAGGTCCCCCGGAACGCTCTGTGATTGCGGCATTCCTTCTTCTCCTCACTTTTTGGTACAGTCTGTTCCATCACGTGTACGAACCTATCACGTCATGTCCACACTTCCAATAGAAGATGTCCTGCCATCAATCCGCGAAGCGTTGAACGACGGTCCCAATGTGCTGCTCACGGCCCCTCCCGGCGCCGGGAAAACCACTCACGTTCCACTCGCACTTCTCGAGTCGCCTTGGCTATCGAACAGGAAACTTCTGATGCTGGAGCCACGGCGGCTTGCTGCACGAGCTGCGGCTCACCGGATGGCCGACCAGCTGCACGAGCCTGTCGGGGAAACCGTCGGCTATCGGATGCGATTCGACACCAAGATCGGGTCGAGAACGAGGCTCGAAGTTGTCACCGAGGGAGTCCTGACGCGGCTGCTCCAAGAGGATCCGTCGCTGAATGCCTACGGCATGGTGGTGTTCGACGAATTTCATGAACGAAGTCTGCAAGCCGACCTTGGACTTGCCCTCTGTCTTGAAGCTCAACGTCTCTTTCGCCCCGACCTTCGCCTCTTGGTGATGTCGGCGACCCTCAACTGCGGTCCGGTCAGCGAACTGATGGGGTATGCGCCGCTCATTACCTGCGAAGGCCGGCTATTTCCCGTCGAAACCCGATACCTCGATCAGCCGGTCTCCGGACGACTTGATCTTGCCGTCGCGCAACATATTCGACGATCACTGGCGCACGATGACGGCAGCTTGCTGGTCTTTCTTCCGGGAATGGCTGATATCCGCCGAGTCGAACGGACGCTGTTGGAGTCCAAACTGGGACCCTCGATACAGATCGCACCGCTGCACGGTGAGCTTCCACAAGCCATGCAAGACGCGGCGATTCGACCAGCGGCTCCTGGATCACGAAAAATCGTGCTCGCCACGTCGATTGCCGAAACCAGCTTGACCATCGAGGGCGTGCGCGTGGTGATCGACGGAGGCTGGCTCCGCATTCCCCGGTTCGATCCTCGTTCCGGTCTGACTCGGTTGGAGACCATTCGCGTCACGCGAGATTCGGCTGAGCAACGCCGTGGCAGAGCGGGGCGCCTTGAACCAGGCATCTGTTACCGACTGTGGACCGAAAAGGAGCAGGCCTCACTTGCAGTCCATCGTCCACCTGAAATTCTCGAGGCAGACTTAGCCCCGCTGATGCTGGATCTCGCCCAGTGGGGTGCGCAGAGACCGGACGAATTGTCCTGGCTCACTCCGCCGCCGGCTGGAGCGGTCGCCCAGGCCAAAGATTTACTTGTACAGCTCGGCGCCTTCTCAACTAGCGGGCGCCTGACGGATCATGGACGGCACATGACTGAGCTTCCGCTGCATCCCCGCTTGGCGCATATGCTGATTAGAGCCATTTCACTGAGGCTTGCCGATCAGGCCTGCGAAGTGGCGGCGCTGTTGAGTGAACGTGACGTCCTGCACGGACCGGCGGCAGGCCAGAATGTAGATGTGCGTGTCAGGCTGGATATGCTTCAGGGTGAAGGTGATTGCAGCAGCCAGGCAGTCAATCGAACCGCACTCGAACGCGTGAGGCGAACGGCTCAACTCTGGCGACGACAGCTCAAGAGGCTGTCGGGGAAGCCCAACGGCGACGGACACGACCACCCGCATGTGGCTGGTCTTTTGCTCGCGCTGGCCTATCCTGATCGGATCGCGCAGCGGCAACCTGGTGAGATTGCCAGTTACCGACTGGTGAATGGGCGAGGTGCACGGTTCAGAAGACCTGATCCCATCGCGACGGAACCCTTCATTGTCATCGCGGACTTGGATGGAGGAGGCCAGTGGGCCGATATTAACCTCGCCGCTCCGATCACGTGCGAGGCCATCGAGTTGTTGTACCAGGAGCAGGTCATCGAAGACGAATTGGTTGTCTGGGATGAGCGTATTGGTGCTGTTCGAGCCTCATGCCGTCGCAGCCTCGGATCCGTCATTCTTTCAGAGGTTGCCCTCTCAAAACCAGATGAGCAGTCCTTAGTTTATGCGCTTTTAAATGGAATAGGCAAAGTAGGGATTCATATATTGAATATTCCACCTGAGCTTCAACAGTGGCGATCTCGAGTCATGTGGGTTCACCGCATCGAGGCTCCTCACTCGGACTGGCCCGATCTTGCCGACAAGGCGTTACTGACAACGTTGGATCAGTGGCTAGGGCCTTACCTTGCCGGAATCACAACACTTGATCGTGTGAAGCGGTTGGATGTGACCGTGCCATTGCATGCCTTGCTTACGCGCGAACAGCAACGGCGTCTCGACAGGATGGCCCCAACTCATATCACCGTACCGAGCGGCTCTCATCTCCGCGTCGACTACGATCAGCCAGATCTCCCGGTTCTTGCCGTACGACTACAAGAGATGTTCGGTTGTCAGGAGACGCCACGGGTGGCGGACGGAAAGATTCCTGTGATGCTGCACCTCCTCTCTCCCGCCAAGCGCCCCGTGCAGGTCACACAAGACTTAGGCGGCTTCTGGAAGCGAGCGTATCAAGATGTCCGGAAGGAACTACGTGGTCGGTATCCAAAACACCACTGGCCTGAAGATCCGCTGAGTGCCGTGCCGACGGCAAAGGCAAAGCGGCGTAGTTAACTTACGCGCGGCATCATTCAACAATCGCTTGAGGTCTTACTACGAGAGATCTCATACACAAAGCATTCCATCGACTCACAGTTCTGTCAGTGTGATCACCCATTCCTGCGTCGCTCTTCCCAGATTCGAAATGCCACAAGGTCCTGTGCGAGGCTATGGAGCAGCAGCGTCAACACCGCCGCATCATCGATGAATCCAACACCAGGGATAAAGTCTGGTATCAAGTCTATCGGGCTCACAACGTAGAGCAGGGCTCCTGCAAGCGAGGCAAGTGTGCGCACGGAGAGCCCCCGGTAGCTACCATCCTTCCAAGCCTTGAGAAGACGACCCAACAGGGGAAGGTCAGACCGGAGACGCCCGATCATGCGGAGCATCTCAAAGAACCTCGTGGATATTTTCATCTGCACCTCCAGGACGACCGGTTTTCTTGTTCTTCATGGGAGTGCACAGTGCACACATTGTCGTAAAGCATACCAAAGACAGAGAATGTTTTGAAGTAAGACAACGATGGCATCTCGACCTAAGACCGAACCTCGCTCTACTATGCACGCACGACCAGGCTCTGGTCGTGCGTGATCACATCGACTCCGCCATAGAAACATCGAATGGCCAACAAGTAAATCACTGTACTCGCCGCTGAGCAGGTCGCCACGGAAACGGATGGTAGCATGATATCGACCTCCGGCAGTGACTTGCAGATCCTCCAGGTGGACGAGAATCCTGGATTGAAGCGAAGGCGGAAGGAGATTGCCTTTGGCAGGAAACCCCCACAGGGTCTACCTGCCAACTGAGGTGAGCATGGGAACTTGACCGGAAATTATTCCGTCTTGGCCTTTATTTCCTTCACTTTACCCTTGGCTCGTTCACCGGCAGCCTTGATATTGCCTTTGGCCCGTTCACCCATGGCTTTCATTTTATTGCCCTGGGCTTCTTCTATCTTGGCCTTGGCTTCCCCCTTGGCTTCCTCTACGGTGGCTTTGGCTTCCCCCTTCACCGCTTCCATGGTGGCAGCGGTCTCGCCTGCATGCGTAAACGACGGGGTAAGAAACAGAACCGCACCCAACGATAGCACGGTTAGAAATGACAAGCGCATAGGGACTCTCCTTTGCAATGAGGTGAATGAACGCCAGAACCTGTGCCTATTCATGAGCGATCTCAAGTTTCGATGAAAATTCTGAATCTGCTTCGAGTGTGAGTCCTTTCATCTGGGTTTATGTGAATAGCAGCTAGGAGCGAGACTATGGCGATTAACGAAACAATCGTACTGGCACTTTCCGCCCTTTGATCCGAGCACGGCCAAGCTGGTCGACAATACGAGCGGCGAGGGATTCCGGGACATCGACGATGGAAAACCGATCTTCGATTTCGATCGCGCCGATGACGTTGGAGTTGACCTTCACCTCATTGGCGATTGCGCCCACAAGGTCGCCTGGCCTAATACCGGCTTCATGTCCAGCACCGATGTACACCCGTGCCATGCCGGTCTCCCGCTGTCCACCTTGACGAGGTGGCCCAGTCGGCCGACGCTCAGGTCGGGAGGATGTGCTGCGGGATCGGTCGTCATAGCGACCAGCCTGCCGGACCGGCCTGCCGAATTCCGGCTGCCTGGCAGACGCTCCCGGAATCTCCTGTTCCGGACGTTCCCCACCCTGCGTCCGAACCAGCAGTTTGATCGCGGCTGCTGCCACATCGGTTGCTGAATGGGAGGCGGCCAGCCGATCAACAAGGGGTGTGAACCCATCCAGCTTCCCATCGCGCAAGACCTCTGCCATGGCCGCCTGGATCCGCTCCAACTGTTTGGCTCGAAGATCGGCGACACTGGGCACAGGCAAGACGGTGACCTGAGCTTTTGTGTGTTGCTCAATCGTTCGTAGCAGACGCTGTTCTCGAGGATCAAGAATCGTGATAGCCACGCCTTCCCGACCAGCTCGACCGGTCCGACCGATCCGATGCACGTACACCTCAGCGGAGGACGGGAGGTCGTAGTTGATCACGTGTGATACTTGGGGGATGTCCAGGCCGCGCGCAGCCACATCGGTTGCCACCAGCAACTCAGTTTGCCCGCCTTTGAATGCCTGCATCACACGGTCACGCTGCCCCTGGTTCATACCTCCATGAATCGCTTCGGCTCGATGGCCGCGACCCGTCAGCATCGCCGTCACTTCATCGACTTCTAGTCTGGTTCGACAGAAGACCAGTGCTGACTTCGCACCGGACACGTCGATCACACGGGCAAGCGCCGCCCCTCGATGCGGTCTCGTGACAATATAGGCCACTTGCTGGACGCGTGGAGCCGTGCCGGCTTTGACTGGTTCTTTGGCAATCGTAATCTCGACAGGATTGTGGAGATGCCGGTGGGCGATCGAACGAATCCGTGGAGGCATCGTCGCGGAGAACAAGGCGGTCTGTTTGGTCTTGGGCGTTCCGGTCAGGATCGCGTCCAGGTCATCCGCAAACCCCATGTCGAGCATTTCATCGGCCTCGTCCAATACGACGACCTTCACATCCTGCAGCTTCAGCGTGCCACGGCGGATATGATCCAAGGCTCGGCCTGGTGTGGCGACGACCACGTCGACTCCCCGCTTGAGCGCGTACAACTGCGGGCCGATGGCTTGCCCACCATAGACCGCTAACACCGTCATGCGTAATTCCTTGCCGTACCGTTGCATCGCTTCTCCGACTTGAATCGCCAACTCGCGGGTCGGGACGAGCACAAGCGCTGATGGGCGAGCCTTGGCTTCATGACCGATTCGCTGCAGCAATGGCAACGCAAATGCTGCGGTCTTGCCAGTGCCGGTCGCCGCCTGTCCGAGCAAATCTCGTCCTGCGAGGAGCGGCGGAATCGCTTCGCGTTGGATGGGGGTGGGCTCTTCGTAGCCCAACGTTTCCAACGTCGTGAGAAGCGGTGCTTCAAGTCCTAAGGAAACGAATCCTGGTGAAAATCCTGTTGCGGTCGGGCCGGCGGATGCTGATGGGTGACTCTGTTTCGTCACGGAAACCGTTACCTTTCTGCCAATGATGGTCGTGGAATCGTGGAGAGTAAAGAACGACGACTCACAGCAGACTTGATGTTACGTTGGAATGGGACGATAGCGCAAGAGCAGGATCAGCCTGTTTTCAAAAATCGTCAACAGGCAGGTCGCGAAGCACCACAGGTTCAAGCTGAGCCTCGGAACAGGATCGATTCACAGTGCGTCGGGTTCGCATCATGTTGTCCGAGGGGGATGGCTTTCACAAGATGGGCGGACAGGATGTTCAGTACCTGTCCGCCCCCACACGGTCACCAGCTGATTATGAGGCATCCTCTGTCCGGCAAAGTAATCCGGGGAGAAGCCTGCCGCCTTATAGCTTCGGTAGAGCCAACGCACGCACAGGAACCAACCGATCCTCTGTCGGGATCAGGAACATCATTTGTGCGAGGGCTCGGTATCTCGCTTCCAATGCACGGCATCGATTCACGAATCGGCTGGCGGATATTCGAGGGAAATAGTCGCGGTGCTGCTCGTAAAAGAGCGCCCGGCGTCCCCAACGCTCGGCTTTGAAGATGCACAGCCGGGTCACCAATTCAAAAAGATGCTGTGGTGATAACTGTGTGGGTCTCCGTCTCATTGGTGCGGGGATAACAGATGTGGAGAGGGTGAGTCCTTTTGTCACATTCTTCATAGCGCGTCCTCCTTGTGCTATGTGCCTGACCCATCGTCTTGAGCATCGCGACTCAAGCGCCTTGCGCGCCCACAGCCTCGGCTCATCCTTAGATGACGTTATAATCCCAGAAGATGAAGAGAGCATTAGGAGAAGATGAAAACTTCTTCATAAATGGCGAGAAGTTAGGCTTCCCCCACAATCTTGCATGGTGTGAGAGGAGCGAACAGGCAAGACGACGAGATTGGCTATTTGGCTCAGGTGCAGCCTGGGAGGATTTCTGTGGCCATGTAGGTCAGATTGTTCGTGTAGGAAATAAAACCCTTCCGGCGTCCAAAGAGGGTCAGCACACAGTCTGTTCCCTTATGGTCGGTGAAAAACCGGTAGTCAGTGCCAGATGGAGCGGAAGTGTAGTCTCCCCCTGTCCGATTGCATAACCTGACCCTTCTTATTGCTCAGGGGGTACAAAGCTGACGTTGGCGAGGGCCGTGGTTTTGACTGGCGGATAGGTTCCCTCGAATCTGGCCGGAAACACGTACAGGCGCTCCCTCACTGAGAACAACAGCCGATACTCCTGTTCGGCATCACTGCGCAGATACAGCGTGAGCAGCGAGGAGGTTGATTGTTTATCGACCCGTGCCCAGTTTAGTCCAAGTTGCGTAGGAACCACATAGAGGCCCACGATAATCATGGCGAATGCGATATACGCCATCGACAGATCAATGTGCCCGCCCATTGTTGTGAACCGCGCCACGAGCAGTTCGAGTGCCGAGCTCGATAAGAGCAGAATTGCGACCACACCGATCGTGGACAGAACAATAGCCGATGTGACATAGCCAAATGTGCTTAGGACTAGGGTCATCACCAAGAGCGCGACCAGAAACCATGGCCCATACTGAACTACGGCCAGGGAGCGCTTGAACTGAGTGTTCCCAGTCAAATCGTCCTGATCGGCGATCACTGCGAGGTTCGTCGTAGCCAGATACCCGAGGTAGAGCAGGAGTAACAGCGGCACCCAGCTTTGACTGAAATAGGTCGCCGTCGGAACTTCCTCTAAGATCCACGAGGCTCCGAATTCTGAAAAATAGGCTTTCGTATAAAACGATCCAGAGAGATACGCCACCCCACTCAGGGCAGCCAACCCAGCTATCGTCTTCGGCGCCTGCTCGATGAGTCGTCGAGCCCCGGCTCGAGCAGATTCAGTCTTATTTTGGTCGTCGCGGGGCATGGGGCATGATGGAGCACACCGAAATGGCTAGCTCGCAAAGGCGGCGGCAGCCTCTTCTTCCGTGTTGCACAATTGAATGCTCTCTCCATACACCCGGTTCAGTAGGTCAAAGCCGCTGGCTTGAAGAGCTTCTTTGACCATTCCTTTCGCAGCAGCAATCTTCATCTGCCCTTGAACATTGTTGAGCTGCTTGCAGGCCAGTATCAAGACTCGGATCCCTCCGCTGCTGATATAGTCGATATCAGCCAGATTGAGGATGACCTTTTTCGCACCCGCATCCACAATCTTTTTCATGTCCTGGTTTCCCTGTTCCGCAGTGGTGGCGGAGAGGCTGCCCTGCATCTTGACGAAGGTGATTCCGGCATTCTCACGGGAGGTCACCGTCAACGTGTGTCTGGTCCCTTGATCCATCATTATGTCCCTTTCCGTATTAGGAGAAGATCGTCATTCTATCTTAGCAGACCGGCAGCTCGTCAACGTAACTCTTGGACCTTTGATAGGGCCTCTTCCAATGTCGAGGCATAGAGGCTCATCATCAGCGCCCCGCTTAATTGCAGCACTGTACGGACGTGGTCGTTCCCCCCACAGACCACGACTCTCCCGTCGGTTCGGGTCATCGCCATTGCGGTTTTTAGGATTACCCGAAGCCCAATCGAGGAAATGTACGAAATGCGAGAGAGATCCAGCACGATCTGCCGTTCCCCCTGCCCGATGTGGTCCATCAAGATCTGTTCGACCTCCGGTGCGCTGTTCGTGTCAAAGCGGGTCTGTGGCGTGACGATCATCACGGCCCCACTCCGGCGTGACTCGACATTCTTGTCGATGTTCCTTGGATCTTTGTGTGAGGGAAGCGGCAGCCGCTCGACATCGAACGAGCGGATCTCGGTCTTGTCAGGAGCCTTCATGGTAGTGGACGTTTTAGCTACCAACTGTTTTTTCACTGTCAAGACGTTGCGCCCCACAGTGCGATGGTACGATACCTCATCAAACATGGAGCGCACCAAGTGAATGCCCAGACCACCGATCTCGCGCTCATGAAGCAGGAGCGACAGATCAGGAGGCGCGACTGTTAGCGGGTTGAAGGGAATGCCATCATCCATAATGGTGAAAATGACGCAGGTATCACGCACTTCGCCTTCGACCTCAATGTGATGCTCCGTCGGGTCGTTGGGGAAGGCATATTGCACCACATTGTTGAGCAGATCATCCAGCGCCATATTGAGGGTCGGAATGAGCGGCTTGGCTGTTTCCCATTGTGCCACATACTGCTCAAAGGCCATCTGGAGGTCCGGAATGGCCATCAATTGATTGGGCATCGTTCGGCGGAAGACCCGAGCTGCCACATCGGACGGGGCGACCCCGTGATACCGCAGTCCCAGCATGGTGATATCGTCCGCCTGCGGGACCTCGCCCGCAAAATTTCTCACTGCCTGCATGACTTCACCGAGGCGATTGACGACTGAGACAGCCTGGGATTTCGCGAGGACTGATTTTAGCCGGTCGTTACCGAACAGTTCGCGCCGCCGATTATCCGCTTCGGTAACCCCATCAGTGTACAAGAAGAGCTCATCTCCTGGACCCAATTGGATGGTCGTCTCCTTAAAGGCGATGCCCGCCATGGGACCGACCATAGGTCCGTTGATGCCCGTCAGCCACTCAAACTGTCCATCCTGCCGTTTCAGCAGAGGAGGATTATGGCCGGCGTTCGTCGTGACGAGCGAGCCATTGCGGAGATTCAAGATACCGAGATACAAGGTCACAAACATGCAGGAATCGTTGTCCGCACTCAGCGCATCGTTGACATGCGTGACGATACTGGCAGGTGAGGGATCGGAGGCCGCCAGTGTCTTCACCATAATCTTGGTCATGGCCATAAAGAGCGCGGCTGGGACACCGTTGCCCGATACATCGCCAATCACGAAACAGAGCCGATGCTCATCGACCAGGAAGAAATCATAGAGGTCGCCACCGACCTCCAGCGCCGGTTCGAGCACCGCGTAGAGTTCGATCTCCCTCCGATCCGGGAAAGCCGGGAATATGCGTGGGAGCATACTCCGTTGAATGTCCCGACCGACATTCAGTTCTTCCTGCATGCGGGCCTTCGCAGCCTCCACGACCGCCAACGAATCCGCGAGCCGCGCATTGGCATCTTCGGCAGCCTGTTCGGCATTTTTCAGAGCCGTAATGTCGGTCGCGATAAAGACGATCCCGCCATCATGCGTCTTCCGCTCATTGATTTGAAGCCACTCTCCACTGGACCGGTATTGGATGTAGGGTGTGACAGGATTTCGATGTACGTCCAGGCGCCAATGCATCCAGGGTTCAACCTTTCCGATCGCCGCTGGAATATCGCCGCGTTCAGCAGTCCGGAGAACGATCGATTCGAACGAGTCGCCTGCTTGAACTTCCGGCCCAGTCCCAGACATGACTTCACGATATTTGCGATTACAGATGACTAGACGGTCGTCCACGTCGAAGAGAGCAAACCATTGGGGGACGCTTTCGATGGCTTCGATCAGTCGAGCATGGCTATCGCGTGCCAGGCTTGATGCCGCCGTCACTTGCCGATCAATGATGGCCAGGAGTGTCGAGAGTGAGACGGCGACCACCGCGAGGAGATCAACCTCGATTCCAGGCGGTGGAGCACTGGACGCGATGCCGGACATAGCGTACGTCGGAATCATCCCGATGAAGTGGGACCCAGATAGCGCAAGTCCCATGGCGCTCGCCTTTTCTGTCACTCGCCAGTTTCTGTGCGTGATATTCCACGATCCGATCACGATGCCGATAATACTGAGTGCCACGATCCCAACCGTCGACAGCACAAAGAGGAACAAATCATTCTGGAGATCGATCGGCTGGTGGACCGCCATCATACTGGCGAAATGAGTCAGGGTCATGCAGCCACCCATCAGCATGCCTCCGGAGATGAGGCGCATCCGACTGTCGGCATGACTGCTGATCAGGTATACGGCGACGGCTCCTGTCGCCCCGGCGGAGAGAAACGAAAGCACGGCCAGTCCTGAATCCTGGGCTGCTGAGACCGAGGGACAGAATGCCAGATTGCCGATGTAGTGAATCGCCCAGATTTCAAGACCCGCGGCGACGGCACCGATCGTCAGCCATCGGAACCTGACGGGGCCTTGATCAGGAGCGCGCATCCGTTCGGCGATGCTGAGGATGACATAGGCAGCCGAGCCACCCAGCAGCAACGAGGACACACCGAGCAAGGGATCGCACATTCCGAGCAACAGTGAAGCTCCTGTTAGGACGTTCGTTCCATGCGCGGATCAGCCATCATGACACGCGCGTTCGAATTGTCGGCGGTTGCGCCAAGGCGGAGGAGAGGATCCCTCGAACCTGGCCGTATCACCTACCATGAGAAGTCGCAGCTCGCAAGCAAGAGGGCGCCACGGTACTTCTTCACAGGATGTATCACAACTGCCGCTACTGCACCGGTTGATTGAGGCGGTCCCAACGTGGAGTCCTCGAGCCGAGATCAACAGACCAATAAATACACATCGCTTGCCCTAGAATGTGCTCCTTGCTGATCGGTCCCAAAAATCGGCTATCCAGACTCTCCTCCCGATTGTCACCCAAGACGAAATAGCTGTTGGGAGGTACGGTGACAGGCCCAAGGTTATCACGGACGTTTCCAGACAGGCTCGATGCGTCGGTATGTTCCACATAGGGCTCGGTCAAGGCTTCTTCGTTCACCGAGACCACCTGATTGTGAACTTCGATCCGATCGCCAGGAACCCCGATCACGCGATGGAGAAAAAGTGTCCCATTGCTGTCTGGATAGCGATAGACGACGACTTCGCCGCGTTGAGGTTCTGCAGCATGATACGCAGCCCTATGCGCGATCACATGGTCTCCCGGCAAGAGCGCCGGGACCATCGCCTCATGTGAGATCTGGAACCGATGTGACCAGGCCCGTACCGCAGGCAACAGGTCCGGCAGGCGGTCCGTCACAAAATTCCAGCGGAGTTCTTGCATTCTGGACGTCGGGCTGAGAACTTCATTGTCATACCCCTCGACCAATCGCCGGGCTTCTGGAACCGACAACATTGAGGCATAGTATTGCGCGAGATGGTGCTCCCAGAACTGTTCCGGGGCCAGATCGAACAGCATGACTTTGAGTGATCGCACAAATGACTGCGCGATGCGCTCCTTCTCGGATGGCGTGAATGGACTGGTCAGATCAGACTCGATCTCTAGCTGGTGGCTGAATCCCGCAACATCGGCTTGGTCCGCAATAGACTGGTACAAACGATCCGATACCACCTCCAGGCTGGCCAACTGGTGAAATACAGCCTGTGACTCGCTGGTACTGTCAGTGGGAGGCACAGGAGCCGTGCTGCATCCAGTCCAGAGGCCACTCCATGCGATAAGCAGGCAGAGAGCAACGTGATTCGAAGATCGCCCAAAGGGGTGGGACAGATAGGAGAGCATTGGGAGGCTCAGTCAACGCTCCTCTCGTTCGTGAATCGCAGGAGGATACCGCACCGGGACCTAAGTAGGAAAGGGCATTCAGTCACAATCTGGGCAACGTGTCTGTGAGAGGGAGAGGCCAACCCTATCACCCGTTGCAGTGGGGATATCAGGCAATACACCGCAGCGGTTCTGAGCAGGCCGGGCACCGAGCCTTATCCGGCTATGTTCCGTGTTCGCCTAACCGACGGTGGAATAGCTCCAACGCCATGTCGTAGCAGATCCGGGCCGCTGCCGGATCATAGCGAGGACCTTCGTCGCGCATGAACGCGTGCGCAGCGTTGAACTCATGCCACTGGAAATGCGCGCCGGCATCGCTTAGCGCGTTGTAGATGAGCGCCCGCCCTTCGCGGGGAATGTGCGGGTCCTGTCGGCCCCAGATCATCAACAACTCCCCTGTAATCTTGCCGATTCGATCTAAGCTGTCGTCATGCGTGCCCTGCCCCAGGCCGCGTTTGTGGATGTCCGTGGCGTAGAAACAGGCAGCGGCCAGCACATCGGGCTGCATCGCCGCGCGAAATGCCAGATGTCCTCCGATGCAAATCCCGATCACTCCCAGCCTGCCTGTGCAGTGAGGTGACGATGCCAAATAGTCCAGTGCCGTGCGCGCATCGCCGTCATAGCTCGACAAGGTCTTCGTGATCTTATGTTGATTGCCGCGTGCCGCGCCCGCTTCGTCATAGGCTAATACCGTCCCGGCCGACTCCAGCTCGTGGTAAATTTCCGGCACGGCCACCACAAATCCATGGCTTGCCAGCATGGCCGCCATACGCCGGATCGGTCCCGTGACCTGGAAAATCTCCGAGTACAGGACAAGCCCAGGATAGCGTCCCTCCGCCACAGGGCGAACGAGATAGGTCCGCATCGGCCCTGTCGGAGTCGTGAGATCAACCGAGTCAATGTCGGTAATAATCAAAGGATACTCCAATGGCAATGAGCTGTTAGCCCGCGCACTTCTCAAGGACGATGCGGCATGAATCGAGTATAGAACAGCTCCGGCAAACCCCGTATGAACAATTGAAAATCTCCCACGACCAAATCTGCCCTCTTACGTCTGACCATCGCGTGGCCAAGCCGATCTGTGCCCTGCGCGTTTGAACCAGTGAGGTGTCAGAAGCTTGAGAAGGGTCCGGGGCCTGAACGCCAAATCTTGATAGGTTCGCTTCCCGGTCATGACGTCCGTCACCACTTCACAGAGGCGTTGACCCTGTCGAGAAAACGCCCACGATCGGATGCGGGGACAGTCGTACAGCAGTCGAGCCAGCCCTCGTCCTGCTCGTAGTTCAGGAAGGATCGTCTCAGTGAGTGAACGGGTGTACTCACTTCGGACGGACTCCTCTTCAAACCGTCCGTCAATCAACGATTGTGCGGCCATCAGACCACTTCGAATGGCGAATGAAATCCCTTCCCCTGTGACGGGATCGGCGAAGCCTGCGGCATCACCGACCAACAGGATGCGCTTGTCGACGAATGGTCCTCGTCGTGGTCGAATGGGAATGACAAAGCCATGTCGCTCCACCCGTGTGACAGATCCGCAGCCGAGCACATTGAGATAGCGCGCCATCGAGGATTTGAGATCACTCCCCCGTTGTCTCGTCGACAGGACACCGATCGAGAGATGCTGTCGTTTGGGAAAAGCCCAGGCATACCCATGAGGCAGCAGATCAAAATCAAATCTCGCTGTGTTTTGAAACCTGTCCAACTGGTCAGGAGGCACCGTCACTTCATATTCAAGCGCCGGAATAAGGACGCGTCCGTCTGCGAGCCCCAGTGTACGTGCAACCGTGCTGAGCGCCCCGTCGGCTGCGATGACGAACTTGGTTTTCATCGAGCCCTTGTTTGTCGCGACTGTGACGAAATCACTGTGGAACGACACGTTCTCGACGGCACATTGTTGGTGGACGACTGCTCCGGCTGCTTGCCCAGCGGAAAGAAGGGCATAATCAAACTGATCGCGCATCGTCATGGAGACGATCGGAGTCGGTCGATGAGTCGTGAAGGATAATCCGGCAGGAAGAAAATTGAGCTGTGCCGTATGGCAATCTTGTTCGACGACATGACGCACATCTAAAGGCAGTGTCTGCATGGCCCGTCCCACGAGCCCGCCACCGCACGTTTTGTACCGCGGCAGGGCAGCCTTTTCGATGACGGCGACCGTCACACCCGCTTTGGCCAGACCCCATGCCGCGCAAGCTCCGGCCGGTCCGCTGCCGACCACAATGACGTCATACGTGATGGACATAGTTCAAGCCTGTGTCTGTTGCGATGAGGCATGCACCCTGCTGTACCTGATGCGACACAGATATGAATGCACGTTTCACGAAACACCTTTTTGGTCGTGGGTTGCCGTAGGATACCGCACCAGGTGCTGATGGGAAAGGTAATCTCATCACGACCGGGACGGCCATTCATTCAGCTGAGTAGCCGAGAATCCCCCTGCGTTGTGTCTCGATGAAAGGTCAGGCCATCTTCCGTCTTCAAATGTGGTAGCCTGTGGAGAGGGAAAACCGTCCCACACCTGTGTGTGGCAATCACGTTAGTTGTCTCCTTCACCCGCCACGCTTGGTGGGGGAATTGGGATACTGGGAATATATGGCAGGTTTCATTCTGCTCGTGATCATCGTCGGTCTGGTGATTCTCGGGCCACAATTCTGGACTAAGCGGGTCTTTGCCAAGCATAGCGCCCCCCGTTCTGACTATCCGGGAACCGGGGCAGAATTGGCTCGGCATCTGCTCAATCGGTTTGACATGCAGCACATCACCGTCGAACCGACTGAGACGGGCGACCACTACGATCCGGTCAGTAAAGCAGTCCGTCTGACACCCGCGATCTTCGAGGGGAAATCTCTCACGGCGATTACGATTGCCGCCCACGAAGTCGGGCATGCCATTCAAGACCATCAGGGGTATCAGCCGCTGGCGGAACGCACCAAACTCGTGCGAATCGCGCAAGGCGCGGAGAAGGTCGGGGCGGTCCTGATGATGGGGATTCCCATCGCGGCCGCAGTCGCGCGCACCCCGGCTGCGAGTGTCATTGTTCTGATGGCTGGACTGGCGACGATGGGGATTTCCACGCTGGTCCACCTCGTCACGCTTCCCGTCGAGTGGGACGCGAGCTTCCGGCGTGCCCTGCCCGTCCTCCGACAGGGCCAGTACCTAACGCCTGACGATGAGCGGGGGGCTCGCAGCATCCTCACCGCTGCCGCCCTGACCTACGTGGCGGCCTCGCTCGCCAGTCTTCTCAACCTGTGGCGCTGGATCGCCTTCCTGCGGCGCTAGGCCAGCCCCGGCACACAGGCTCGCTCATCATCAGATCTGGTCTAAGCTTCGTCGAGAGCCGCGGTGAAGGCGGGCAGACAGAATTTCGACTCGACCCGTTGTTCAGCTCAAGAGACTGCATTTGGGCGGTTGCTAGCGAGGACTGCGTCTCATTACACGAGCTTTTGCTTGATCGCCGTCAGGTTCTCAGGGGTCGATCGCACGCGTATCGTGACTCCCTCGGCATCATAGTCTTCGGACAGGATCCGCATCCGAGTGCGGATCTCTGCCAGGATCTTTTGAGCTGTAAACGGAATATGTAATTCTTCGTCGATCATCTCGCTCTCAAAGTACTGCATGATGCGCTCATGCAACATCTTTAGATCGTCCTGGCTCCTCGTGGACAGACACACGGCATCGGGATATTCAGACTTCAGCAAGGCGATCGCGTCCGGGCCAAGCCGATCTTGCTTATTGAGCACCAAGAGACTGGGACTCTCCGTGGCGCCGACTTCGGCTAACACCTTCCGCGTCACCTCAAGTTGAGACCGGAAGGACGGATCTGAGGCATCGACGACAAATAGCACCAATGAGGCACAGGCCGCTTCATCCAGCGTCGACTTGAACGAGGCCACCAGGTCATGCGGGAGTTTTTTGATGAATCCAACGGTATCGCTCATGAGCACTTTCGGACGTGTTTCGGGATAGAGTGGACGGATCGTGGTATCGAGTGTGGCGAACAACTTGTCGGCCACCAGCACATCGCTGCCCGTCATCGCTCGCATCAGCGAGGATTTGCCAGCATTGGTGTACCCGACAAGCGCGACGGTCAATTCATTGTCCCGTCTCGCGCGACGCGTGAGATGCTCGTCCCCGATGGCCGCTAATTCGGTTCTGAGCTCTTTCAGGCGATCACGAATTCTTCGCTTGTCGAGCCAACACCTTAGCCCAGCAGGGCTTGTAGTGTTGCACTTGGAGTTGGAACCTAAGCAGCCTAGATCTTCGGCGCACACCCCAAACTCGCTATTCCCGCCACCGGCTCGGTATCCGCCATGACCTGGGAAAAGGATACCGGTTCACTTGTCTGAAATAAGCGACGAATTCAAAAGGTGGCATGCGACGTCTATTCGTAACATTCTACAGATGAGGCACTCGCGGATTACTCAACTTTTAAGGGCGCATCACTCCTCTCCCTCTGTTCAAACCGGGCTTCGCGCGCGCTCCATTTTCTATAGCACGCTAGACAGCAGGGCTTCCCTGAGTATAATGACATGGATTCATGCCTATGATTGGACTTCTGGTACTACTCGTCGGTCTTCTGACACTCTTCTCTCATCCAACCTCGTCGTGGGCTGGGACGAAGTATGAGGAGGGCCTCAAGCAATTAGCGGATGGGGTGGCTGAAGGAGCCGCCAAGGTAAAAAAACAGCGCCTGGCTTTTCTCGACTTGATCGATGGAAAAGGGGAATCGACTCCGATGGGACAGTTCCTGGCCGAGGAACTCGGGACACAGATCATGGTGGCCGGTGAATTGACGGTGGTGGATCGCACCCTTGCGTACTCGACCCTGAAGAAGTTACACGTTGATCACATCGACTCGGCCCACGCGAAGACCCTACAGCAGGCGGCCAAAGCGATACGCGCCGACCTGTTTGTGGACGGCGTCATCCTCGACACGCCCGATGGCCTGCAGGTCACCCTACGGCTCATCAGCCCATCGAATGCCCAGCCGATCCGTGCGATACGAGGGATGCTGCCCAAAGCCGGCCCCTTGAATATGTTCTTTAAGAAAGAGGAAACTCCGCAACCGATCATGAGCATCAACAGTCCTAAAGAGGCTCCGACGCCGGTCGGTTTAGGGAGCTACCGGAACGAGTACTACGAAATGGTGATCCGATCGATCGAACTGCAGGCCAACCGAGCCAAGGTGGATCTCACCATTGAAAACCTTTCCCGACGCGATCTGAAGGTCCTCTGTCGCTTACAGGAGACACTCCTGAAGGACGAACAAGGAACGGCTTGGCATCAAGGCGTGGGGGACAATCGAGAGGGGCTGTGTACCCATGGCATCGAACTCTCCCCTCGCCGGAAGGAACGGGCCGTCCTGACCTTCACCGGCTCATCGGAGACAGCCGCCACGCAATTCACACTTCATTTCAGCGAAATATTCCCTCGGCGAGACGCCTCCTTCGTCATCGATGGACTAAAGATTGGCTCGCCGTCGGAATCTACGCTGACGACACCGTAAAGGATCACTCATGTCGAAAACCTTGAAACAAGTGCTCACGATCGCCGGCTCGGATTCAGGCGGAGGCGCGGGTATCCAGGCCGATATCAAAGCCATGTCCGCCAATGGTGTGTTCGCCATGTCTGTCATCACCGCGATCACGGCCCAGAATACCGAAGAGGTGACGGATATCTTCGAATTGCCACCGGCCATCATCGCCTCGCAACTCGACGCAATCTTCGATGATTTCGACGTCGCTGCCGTGAAAACCGGGATGTTGTCCTCGGCGGCCCTCGTCGAAGTCGTCGTGAGAATGCTGACCCCTCAGCACGTGACCAACCTGGTCGTGGATCCGGTGATGATTTCCAAGAGCGGTCATGCGCTCTTGCAACCGGACGCGGTCGAAGCAGTCAAGACCACGCTGTTGCCGCTCGCATTGGTCGTGACACCGAACGTGCATGAGGCGCAGCAGTTGTCGGGTATTGAGGTTGCCTCGTTGGCTGATGCTCGGCGAGCCGCCAAGATCATTCATGGATTCGGATGTAAGTATGTGCTGATCAAAGGCGGCCATCTCCTCGCTGAACGGGCGACGGATCTGCTCTACGACGGACGATTTTTTAATCTCTTGAAGGGGGAGTACATCGAGACCCGTCATACGCATGGCACCGGCTGTACGTTCGCCTCCGCGCTGGCGGCGCATCTGGCACGAGGGCAATCCGTCCTGGATGCGGCGCAAGCTGCCAAGTCCTACGTCACCGAAGCGATCCGTCATGGGCTGGCAATCGGCCACGGACAAGGCCCCACGGATCATTTTTATTTCCTAGAACGGTAGCGGTATACCCATGTTTGCACGAGCCTATCCACCCCTCTCATTTTGCTTCACAGGCCTTGGCTGGCTGGTGCTGGCGTCCATCCTCGGGTTGGCGATCCTGATCGGGCTGATTCGTGGCACGCCGCTACCGTCATGGGTCCGGATGCTGCATGTCCATGCCGTCTTGGTCGGTGGTGTGGCCCAGATTATGCTCGGTGGATTTCTCCTATTCATCTCCCCACCTCACGCGGCTGACCGAAAAGAAACCGACTCGCATCCCCTTACATTCTGGGCGCTGAACAGCGGGCTGGTTGGAATGCTCGTGGGGTTCTGGCTGCATCAGTCCCTGATCGTAGGCGTCGCCGGCTTCGTGGTGATTGCCGCATTTTCCTCCGTCATCTACACCGTGTGGATCCGTGCGAGCAGGGCCTGGAAGTTCTCAATCAAAGAGTCTTGGTATTACGCGCTCTCTCTCTTCTGCCTCGTGGGCGGGTCGGCCTTCGGAGAAATTATGGCACTCGGGTTCGTTCCGCAATCCTATGGCTATATGCGGCTTGCGCACATTCACCTGGCGGTGCTCGGCTTTGTGGTGCTGGCCATCATCGGCATGATGCACTATCTCCTCCCGATAATCTGGAGCCGCCCTTTCTTAAGCCTCAAGCTCGCGCAGACAGCGATAGTCTTGATGCCCCTCGGTGTCGCTGTCTTGATCGGCGGATTCTTGAACTCATCGGTCTCGGTTGAAATGGCCGCTGGCGCCATGCTTTTCACAGGCGGAATTCTCTGGACCGGCAATCTGCTTGGAACTTGGCGCGCCTCGACCCACAGCGGCAGCGCCGCCTCGGACCATCTTTTGGTCAGTACCTTCTTTCTCCTGTTCACCATCATCCTCGGCGTGCTTGTCGGAGCGAATCACCTCTCCAGTCCCCCGCGGCTGCCGTACGGCACACTCCACCTCGTCGCCTATACACATATGACGTTCGTCGGCTTCATCGTGAATGCCATCATGGGCGCGTGCTCCTACTTCATTCCCATCACCCTCGCAGCTGATCGTGTCCCCAATACCAAGAAGCGCGGGCCATATCTCCATCAGCTAAACGGGATCATGAACCGCTGGAGATCGGTACAGATCGCCACTCTCTCGCTCGGAACCATGGGGCTTGGCCTCTTGGCCGCACTCACGTGGAATGTGCCGCTGACCTCCATCTACATCCATATTGCAACCTGGATGAGTCTCGGCCTCCTCATCACCGGCTTGGTTCTCTTTTCAGTCAAGCTGACCTCAATCATCGCCAAGAAACCGGACACACTTCGGACAGCACAAACCTCCACTGACGAGCTCAAACTCACGGCCTAACCGTCCGACCAGGCTGCCCCTGCTCCTGACCTCAACCCCCGACTCTGATGGGACTGTTGAATAAAGGGGGCGGTGCTTGAATTGTTGTTATACTGCGCCTTG
>SWDS01000002.1:555320-568634 GCA_005116745.1 Nitrospira sp.
TTTGGACCATCCTCCTCTCACCGGAGGCCGCACACCGCTTTTTTCAACAGCCCCTCTGATACAATCCCTCCCATGGAAGAACGGTTCGCATTTCTCGATCCTCAGGGTCATCGGGTCGCCGCCATCTTAACCATCCCTGACGGAGGAACAGACAAGATAGCCATCCTGTGTCACGGGTTTCTTTCATCAAAAACCAGCTCAACGAACAATGCACTGACCCGCATGCTGATCGACCGAGGCATCGCCACCTTTCGCTTCGACTTCTTCGGCCAGGGAGAAAGCGAAGGCCCGTTCGATCAGATTACCGTCAGTTTGGCAGTTGAACAGGCACAGCGCGCGGTCGATCTCATAAGGGAGCGTGGTTATCGCCACAGCGGCCTGATGGGATCAAGCTTCGGCGGTCTGGTTGCGACGCTGACTGCGTCTCAACGAACGGACTTGGCCTGTCTCGCCCTGAAGTGTCCTGTCGTCGACTTCGCCGAGGAGCTACAGCTCGCATTCGGAGACGATGGAATGGCGCAATGGAAAGCAACTGACACGATTCCGAATATTATGGGCGGCTCCAACCGAATCGCCCTCCACTATTCCTTTTATGAAGATGCGCTCCAGCAGATCGCCTACGTCTCCGCACGATCAATCACGGCTCCAACCGTCATTGTGCAGGGCGACCAGGACGAGCATGTCCCGCTCCATCAAAGTCAGCGGCTCTATGAAGCGCTACAGATCAAGAAACATCTCGAGCTGTTGCCCGGTGCCGACCATCAGTTCACGAAGGGGACCGACTTCACGCGAATGACTCAAACCCTTGCGGATTGGCTGACACAGCACCTCTCGACGACTCGGCCCTGACGCGATGTCTCAGGGGTGCTGAATTTCTTGGAGCACAAACTGCTTTGGAAGCAGGACGGGAAGAATCACACCGATCGGATCGCCACGCTTGATCGTCGTGGGCTTGTGCAACTGTAACAGAAAATTGGCGGTGAAGGCTTCGTAGTCTGGCAACCAGACATACTGATTCGGCGTGCGCTTATACTCCTGCGTCTTGATACCCTCCCAAACGGTAAACGTCCGGTCCGGGTGATGATAGAAGTGGTTGGGGAGATCCTTCATCATCAAGCCGACATGTTTGGGATAGTACAGCCGGACCCCACAACAGAGCTTCGGATACCCGCTGTTTAGAATCAAATCGACGTACATCCCGGAAAATGTCTTGTAGCCGAGCAGTCGCTCTTCCTGTGAAATCGGCGGCGATTGCCACTGAACCCCTGATGCGGTGCGGCGTAATTTGATATCGGCCGGACAACGAATAAGCCAGCCGTAGTTGCCCACGGTCCGGACCGGCCCACAGTCGTCCGGCAACACCTTGTATCCACTGGCAGCCAGCGTCCGTTGCTCATCCAGCGTCATCTGACTCAACATCGGCCGGTGAGGATGAAAATCTAACTTCAGCCGTTCCGGCGGAAAGGCAGTGGAGTATTCCCGCTCCCAATAGATGACAATCTTGTCAGCCCCCTCATCCGATGTGGAAGCTTCTACGGATTCTTTTTCCATGGACGATGACAATAATCGAATGAGCCAAGTTAGTACAAGGGGCTCATCGACAGAATTCCTGAGGGTTCGCTTGGACAGTCTCGTTCTCACAGGGCATACCCCCCCCTCAACTTTTTACCGATTCCTTCCGAAGAAGCTGTATCGCTCTGCGGGTGATGTGCTGCCTTCTGAACCCACCTGCAGAAACGGTGCTGCGTGTATCTTGAGTCGCGGGATGGAGATTCCCGCTTGGGACGATTGAGACCACACTGAGAAGTCTAGGATCCACGTTTTGCTTAGTGGTCTGCCAGCACACGTATCATGAAGGGACAGAGCGTAAGGAGACGCGTGACCAATGCCGAAGATCGATGAACTCTTTCGCATGATGATCGACCATGGAGCGTCAGATCTCCATCTGGTTGCAGGACAAGTCCCGACCTTGCGCATCAACGGTGAATTGGAACGCCTGCCGGGGACGGCAGTGCTCGACAACCAAGGACTCCATGACCTGCTCTACGAGATTGCACCAAGCCCGAAGAAGGAGGTATTCGAAGCGACGGGCGATGTGGACTTTGGGTATGAGATCCCCGGCATAGCCCGCTTCCGTTCTAATTTCTTCAACCACAAATACGGGATGGGGGCGGTGTTTCGAAAGATTCCCACCACCATCCTCTCTGCCGAGGCATTAGGTCTTCCACCCGTGCTCACACGCGCCGCGATGTTGCGGAAAGGACTGGTCCTAGTCACAGGCCCCACCGGGAGCGGAAAGTCGACCACGTTAGCGGCGATGGTCGACTATGCGAATAGCCACAGGAAAGATCACATTCTGACCATCGAAGATCCGATCGAGTTCGTCCACCAAAGCAAGAGCTGCATCGTCAACCACCGAGAGATCGGTTTGCACACCATCACATTCGGTTCAGCTCTGCGCGGAGCCCTCCGGGAGGATCCGGATATTATTCTCGTCGGCGAGATGCGGGACCTCGAGACCATTGCGTTGGCGGTGGAGGCGGCAGCAACCGGGCATCTGGTATTCGGGACACTGCACACGGAGAACGCCGCCAAGACCGTCGACCGCATCATCGAAGTCTTTCCTGCCTCAGAGCAGTCACAGATTCGCAACACCCTGTCCACAGCGCTCCGCGTCGTGGTGGCCCAGAATCTTTTCAAGCGAATCGATCAGAAAGGGCGGTGTGCCGCACTGGAAATTTTGGTCTGCACGCCGGCCGTCAGCAATCTCATCCGGGACGCCAAAACGGTCCAGATTGCCTCACAAATGCAGACAGGAAAGAACGTCGGCATGCAGACCCTGGATGACGCCATTCAGGATCTCCTCACAAAGAAATGGATTTCGCCCGAGGAGGCGTACGAGAAATGCATCGACAAGAATCGATTCGCCAAACTCCTCAAAACCCCGCCGGATGCGCTGCAATAGTCTGGGCTAGACTGTGCATGCTTTGGAATTCACAGACAGCAGACGATGCGCTATCGCGCTCTCAGAACAATCACCGTGCACAAAACAAGACCCGACCCCATATTTTCAGATAGCGGAACTAGGCCGATATGAGCAGCCTCAATCATCGGCATTATATTTCTTCCCAGTTCGTTCTGTTGGTTCCATCGCTTGAGAATTGTCCTTCCATCGACAAAATTATCTTGAATTGCCAAGCGATCCAGTTCAATCCAGATCGACTCATCCCACTTGCTAAAACACGGGACAAACCTACGCCACATCGAAAGCGGATAATTCTGGTTATATGTCGCCTCATCAAAATCTGAGAAGTCAAAGAGACTCACGCCGCCTATGCTCCGTACAAACGGATAATGACGAGGACCGCATCCAGTTCCCCATCTGTCCATGTCAGGCATGGGTGGGTTCGGAAGAATGCCGCCGTCGGCCAAGATGCCTTCAAAGCGTTCAACACTAGTCGTGTGCCAAATACCTTCTCTGAGAATTTCTGGGAACACCGCGTTCCTTTGAATAAGCGAATTGCCTACAACCGTGTCTCGCTTGCGGCTTGATGAATCCGTGTCGATACGCGAGTTAGGCATGTCAAGATCGCTTCAACCTATTGGCATCGTACGGCACGATCTCACAGGCAAATACTGCAAGTACTGCAGCAGCAGCATCCCACGAAGTACGATAGGTAGCCGTACACCATGGCTGCAGGCAGCGATACAATCCATCTAAGGGTATTCAACGAGCTTCTTCCTTATTGCGTAACATTCCAAATGAGGGGCACGACCCATCAAGCGAAGTACAGCTGGCGAAACGTCGCTAATTTACTGCACAGTTGTCTTTCCAAGCTGGCGATGCCGACTACGGATGGCTCGCAGTGTGTACAAGTGTTTGTTGATCTCTTCCCGTGCGCTCTTCTCTTGCTCATGCCAACGGTTCAAAAAGTTGTTCAAAGGAGTGTGAGAGACAAAAAACCAGGTGACTAATGTACTGATTAGGACGGCAGTCCACAAAAACCATCCAGACAGATCACTAGAATCGCCAACCCAAAGACGGATAGCTCCGCCGACAAGAAGAAAATAAAACCCCAGCACCAAGACATATGCAACTCTGTTTCGGAACCACAACCACCAAAACTGCCTACGCAACGGCCGAACCTGTGCCAAACATTCGGCACGCGTGCGCTCCAAACACTCGCGATCCATTACGGCGACACTAACAATGATTGGATCGAGATACTGGGTCATCTCTAGTGTCGTCTAGCAATGTTTAGACGGACTCGCATAAGACTGGACCTACCAATTTCTATCCGCACAACACGCCACAACTCTTCATCATCAACGCGTCAGATCACCGCTCATAGAGGATATTTTCGCAGAAGCGCTCCGGCCGCCTTGTCCTGTTCCGCACATCTCACCGAGACACGACCTTGAAGGTATCCCCAGCAAGAATGAGCCCCTCGGTGCCGTCTGACAGCTTGACTTGGAACGCGTCAAAGTCCTTGCCCTGATAGACGCCAATGGTTCTTGCCGTTTCACCTGCCGCCAGCGTGACGATGACGTGACCTGGCTGAACGCCGGCAACAGCATTGTCAGGAGAAGGAGGGACCTGGTCCATGCTGTGGACTTCCGTTGGTTTCTCAATCACGAGAATGGCCTCACGATTGTTGCACCCAACCGGGATTGTGACACTCAACGCGAATAGCGCGAATGCGGTGAGGTGATCACGGAATCGTCCTGAGATAGTGTTCAAATGCATCATCCTTCGCATCTCACTTCCTTTTCAGCCTCCACTCAATAAATAATTCCGCCGACGACCCAATGTCGATCATCCGGGATGTCGATCAATAATCGCGTGAGATTCATGCGGGCCAGCTGCGAGCCGATTTCATCTTCTGTAAAAGCGGCCAACAGCGAATTGTAAAAATCACGCCGCAAAATCTCCGGCTCGTTCGCCGCGTACTGGTCGACAATGGCTTGCGCCGCTTCCGGCGAATCCGGGCGCAACAAATCCATCACCAGTACTGGTGAACCAGGTTTCACCAACTGACGAAGCTTCTGCCAGAACTGCAACGGGTTCGGAAGATGATGAAGCAGACTATTGGAAATCGCAGCGTCGACGATTCTGGCGCCGGCAACCTCTTCATACCGTTCGCACCGCAATGTAATACGGTCTGCCAATCCAGCCTGTTGTACTGCCTGTTCTCCCAACTGGATCATCGGCGCCGAGGCATCGATGCCGATAACCTGGCAAGCTGGATACAGTTTGGCGAATCGAATCGGAATGTCGCCCGGACCGCAGCCCAGATCCAGAACGCGCCCCTGCGAAAACTCAGGAAAATACTCTTTGAATCGATCGACGAATCCTTGATTTTCTTCCGCAAAGTCGGCGCGTGCATAGGCCCCGGCCTGCGTCGGATCGTCCATGAGTTCTGGTTCGAGGACGCGGTCCATCACATTTTCTCCAAGGGCTTCAGCTGCTCGTCGATTGTCACGACATCCCCTGGCCGCACCACACCACCACGCAGCACTTTCGCGTAGACCCGGCTCCACCCTGGGTTCACTTTCTGGGACATGCGAGAGAAATCCTCATCGCGAAACCAACGTCCATTATGGCTGCAGGGCGTCGTATAGCTCGTCACCTCCAGTTGGACCTCCGGGCCGATGGTTAACCTGACGCCAGGACGCACCTGGTCCCAGTCCAAGCCGGACAGGGTCAGATTTTCTCCGGTGGATCCTGGATCAATGGGATGACCTTCTTCTTGTAGTTGCTCAATCAGTTCGAGGGAATACACACAGACGGCACGATCTGGCCCGCCATGGAACTTCAGATTACGCTGGCGATCGCCACCTACTCCTTTGTTACTCACCGTCGCTTCCAACACGGGAAGCTTCGGAACCCCACCATCGGAGACGTTGATCTGATGCACATACGGATAGGGTGGCCTATTCAACATCATTAGATCTCTCCATCGCAGAATTCTAGTCTGAAGAATTTCATCGCCACCCAACCCTCTTCTTCACGCCGTTCCACACACGCGAGGCCAAGGCTGGACAGCCGATCCGCGATCTCAGTTTGTTGTTCGACCAGAATACCGGAGACCAAGATACTCGCCCCGCCCAGGGCAGAACAGACCAAATCATCTGCGAGGTTCAAGACCGTCTGCCGATCAAGATTGGCAAGTACCAGATCAGCAGTTATCCGTCTCCCTTGTGGCAGATCAGCCAACGTGCCGCACAGGACTTCAATCCGATCCGCCAAGCTATTCAGCTCGACATACTCTCGCGCACAATCGACCGCAACAGAATCAATCTCGACTCCGATGGCGGAGGCTGCGCCCAGCTTGACCGCAGCCATCGCCAGAATCGCGCTCCCAGCCCCCACATCCAAAATATGTTCACCCCCTCGAATATCTGTTTGGAGCCACTCCAGCAACATACGCGTGGTCGCATGGTGGCCGGTGCCGAAGGCTTGCTTTGGGTCCAGCACAATCTCAATGTCCCGTGGACCCAACTCAGCCAGCTCCCAACTCGGACGAATCACCAAGCGCCCGATGCGAAGCGGCTTCACCGAACGAGTCCATGCCTCATTCCAATCCTGAGAGGGCACTCGCTGCACCGAGAGAGGGATCGCCCTGCTCGACTGCACGAGATCTGCAAGAACCGACTGTACCGACGCCAGCTTTTCCTCATTCCATTGGTCTTCCGCCCAATAGAGATGAACCATTCCTTCATCTTCCCAGGCGCCCTGAACGGCAGCATCATCGAGCCTGCTCAATAACTCGCCGGCATCGAGGCGTTCCTGGATACAGATATCAACCCAATCTTTTGGCATCATCATTGCTCACTTGTGATTGGCAACACCTGTCGGGCCATGCCGGAGATGCATCATGATTTGACGTCCCCCGCCCGTTCCCAGTAAGGTCGCCTGTCATGGCGCGCTCCCGCACAGTCCAGCTCGAAACGGCGGTCCGGCGAACAGATCGCCTGATCGCTCAAGGCACTCAGCTCAGCGCGACCTTCACGCGCTGGCGACTGGCCATTTTCCTCATTGGCCTCATCACCACCGTGACCCTCTATAAGCTTGATTGGTATCACAGCGGCAATCTATCCGTCGGCGTGTTCCTCGCAATCTTCATCACAGTCGCTGCGTATCATAACAGGGTGGAAACCGGGATTCATCGGCTTCAGCAGTGGAAACAGATCAAGCTGGTTCATCGTGCGCGCATCGCCTTGGATTGGACGGCCATTCCGGCAAGACCCGGTGAAGCTCCGACCTCTCATCCCTATGCCATCGACCTTGATCTCTTTGGAGCTCATTCCTTAGCGCATCTCCTCGATACCACCGTGTCAGACCATGGCCGAGAGCGCTTGCACAGCTGGTTGCTGAACCAACCCCCTCCCCTGGCACAGTGGCAAACACGGCAGTCGTTGGTGAAGGAACTGGCGCCTCGCTCTTTATTCCGAGATCGCTTGACCCTTGAGGCCAGACTGACAGGTGAACAGGAAATCAACGGCAAGCGGCTGGCTGCGGTGCTTGAACACCCAGTCGGTCTGCCCAATCTGAATGCACTGTTGGTCATCCAGAGCCTCTTCGCCTGCACCACGATCGTCCTCGCATCGGCCACATTGTTCGGCCAGCTCCCTGGGTATTGGATGTTCTCATTCGCCGCGTACGCACTGCTCTACTTCATGACCGATCAAGGAGAAGAGCTCCTGGAACATGCGGTCGGCCTGCACCATGAAACCGAACGACTTGCCATCGTCCTGGGCTACCTCGAGCGTCAGGCTCGGCGGCAAGGCACCGCTCTCGCCTCGGTCTGTGCGAATCTGATAGGGGGAGCCAGTCCCACCCTGCATCTCAAGCAGGCCGCACGGACGCTTCATGCGATCAGCATCAAGGCCCATCCCCTTGTCCATCTGGCCGTCAACGCGTTATGCCCATGGGATCTGTGGTTCACTCGACAACTGATTCACGCCCAGCGCGAGATCAAGCATGCTCTCCCGCAGTGGTTGGACTGCCTGGCAGAAGTCGAAGCGGCATCGGCTCTGGCGACCTTTGCCTCTCTCCATCCCGATTACGCATGGCCGACGCCCGTCATCTCAACCGGTGAGCAGAACAGCGCAGCAGCCGTTCTGCAGGCCACTCAACTGGGCCATCCACTCCTCTCTACAACAAGCCGTATTGCAAACGATGTCGGTCTCACCGGACTCGGCTCGATCCATCTGATCACGGGCTCGAATATGTCGGGCAAGAGTACGTTCCTGCGAACGATCGGCATCAATCTCTGCCTGGCCCAAGCCGGAGGGCCGGTCTGCGCACAGTCGTTTACATGGACCTGGAGCCGCCTGGCCTGCTGCATTCGTGTCGATGATTCACTCGACGCCGGCCTTTCGTTTTTCTACGCTGAAGTCAAACGACTGAAGACCATTCTCGATGCCACCAAGGAACGCGCCGCGCCACCGGTGCTGTTCCTGATCGACGAGATCTTCAAGGGCACCAATAATCGAGAGCGGCTCATCGGCAGCCGTGCCTACATCACCGCGCTGTCACAAGGACACGGCTTCGGCCTTGTGAGCACCCATGATCTGGAGTTGGCGGATCTGGAGCAAGCCGTCCCCGGCTTGCTCAATGCCCACTTTCAAGAAACCGTCTCGGCCGGCGCACTTGAGTTCGATTATCGAGTCAGACCGGGCCCCTGCCCCACGACGAACGCCCTGCGGATTATGGAGCTGGAAGGATTGCCTATTCCCCCGGCTCCTTAAATCAGGCACAATACCCCTCACGGATGACCACTTCGACCGGGCCTAAACCCCAGTCTTGCTCCCATTCTCTTCGCAGCCTCCTGATTGCGCAATTCTGCGGGGCATTCAACGACAACGCCTGGAAGCTGATGGTCGCGTTACTCGCGATACGGCAAGCCACTGTCGGCCTAGCGCCAGGCCCGGAGCTGGAGACCGTTGCCCAAACGCAAACGGCCATGGCGTTCGTCATTTTCACGCTGCCGTTGATGCTCTTGTCTCTTGTCGGAGGCACATTGGCCGATCGCGTCAGTAAGCGGACGGTCATCATCTCGATCAAAGTGGTCGAGGTTTTTCTCATGGCCGCCGGCACTGCCGCTCTCTGGCTGAATCCAGCCGGAGGAATCTTACCCTTGATCGTCTTATGCGGCATGGGCATGCATAGCGCACTCTTTAGCCCATCAAAGTACGGCATTCTTCCAGAATTGATCCCCCATGAACGGCTCGCTGCCGGTAACGGGTTGTTGGAGATGTGGACCTTCGCCGCGATCCTCACGGGAACCGCCGCCGGAGGCTTCCTCTTGCAAGCAGCCGGGGATCACATCTGGCTCGCTCCGCTCGCATTGACCGGACTCTCAGTCATCGGCCTCACGACCGCCTTTGGAATTCCACCGGTGTCAGCAGCCCGCCACGCTGGAGGCGTGGGCGCCACCATCCAAGGCGCTTGGGCCGCGATTCAGTCTGAACGGATGCTGCGCATGGCCATTCCCATGGAAATCCTCTTCTGGACGGTGGCGAGCCTGTTCGGTCAAAACTTGCTCGTCTATGCAAAGGCCGTCTTGCATCTGTCCGATGCGATGTCAGGCCTTCCGCTGACCGTGTTATCGGTGGGTATCGGCATCGGCGCGATGCTGGTCGGACGGATTTCGAAGAACCGCGTAGAGTACGGGCTGATTCCCTTGGGCGCGATGGGCGTCTTTCTGACCTTACTCTTGCTCGGCGTCCTGACACCGCCGTTGTCCGGAACATTTTTCATAATGGTTGCCCTGGGCATTTCCAGTTCGTTCATCTTTGTTCCCTTGAACGCCATTCTCCAATGGAAATCCCCATCCGATCGGCGCGGCGCCGTTATTTCGTTCTCCAACACCTGTGTCTTCACCGGTATCTTGCTGGGGTCACTGGCCGGTGGGTCCCTCGCCAATGTCGGTGTCTCGACGACCGGCATTTTCTTGGCTGCCGCCGCCATGACCCTGGCCGGTATCGCATGGGCCCTCTGGCTGTTGCCTGATACATTGCTTCGATTGGTGCTGGTCGTCCTCACCAATACCGTGTATCGTCTTCGCATCGTCGGCGAAACTCATGTGCCGAAATCAGGTGGCGCACTCCTCGTCCCCAATCACGTCTCCTTTATCGACGGTTTTCTTTTGATCGCCAGCGTGGATCGCCCCGTGCGATTTGTCGTCGACGCTCAGTATGCCGAACAGCCGATCTTCAGACCCTTCATGAAAGCGCTCGGGGTCATTCCCATTTCCTCGCACGGGGGCTTGCGAGTGATCTTACGGGCGCTCCGCGATGCTGGTGCGGCCATCGACAAGGGAGAACTCGTCTGCATTTTTCCTGAAGGCCAGATCACGCGCACCGGCACACTGTTGCCGTTTCGACGAGGTTTCGAACGGGTCGTGAAGGGACGGACGGCCCCCATCATTCCAGTCCACCTCGACCGTGTGTGGGGCAGCATCTTCAGCTTCAATCGCAGGCGCTTTCTCTGGAAGATACCGGAACATCTTCCTTATCCTGTCACTGTCTCGTTCGGCACACCGCTACCGCCAAGTACGACCATCCACGACCTACGGGGAAAGATCCGCGAGCTTGGTGAGGCGGCCTGGCAACTCCGAAAATCCTATCGCAAGCCGCTCCATCGTGAATTCATTCGCTCGATGCGACGCTATCCGTTCCGCTTCGCCATGGCCGACCAGAACCGTCCTCGAGTCTCGGCCCTCCAGTCCCTGATCGGATCGATCGTTCTAGCCAGAACGCTCAGAACCTATTGGGATGGACAAGACCGGGTGGGCGTGCTGCTGCCACCGACTGTCGCTGGTGCGCTGGTGAACGTAGCTGCTCCGCTGTGTGGCAAAACCATCGTGAACTTGAATTACACCGTAGGGAAATCAGGTCTGGAGGCAGCGGTACGCCTTGCCGGCCTACGCACGATCGTCACCAGCCGTACGTTCATCGAGAAAGCCAAACTCGAATTACCCGACGGACCATCAGTGATCTGGCTCGAAGACGTCGCCAAGGCGATTGGAACAGGCGTAAAAGTAACGGCCGCCCTGCTGGCACTCTTCGCTCCGTGCCGTCTTATCGAACGAGCCTGCGGGCAAACAACCCCACTCACGCCCGATAGTCTGGCGACCATCATCTTCAGCAGCGGCAGCACCGGCGAACCCAAAGGCGTTATGCTTTCCCATTTCAGTGTCGACTCCAATTGCCAGGGCGCGACACAGATGCTCCATTTGTATCAAGATGAACGAGTCCTCGGAATCTTACCCTTCTTCCATTCCTTCGGATACATGGTGTTCTGGTTCGTGATGTTCAATAACGCGCCGATGATCTTTCATCCGTCGCCGCTTGACGTGGCGGCCATCGGCGAACTGATCAGAACATATCGCATCACCTTCCTCGTCACCACACCGACGTTCCTACAGCTCTATTCCCGCCGTTGTACTCCTGAACAATTCAGTTCGGTGCGGGTGATCCTCACCGGCGCGGAAAAGCTTCACGCCCGCCTCGCCCAGGCGGTCGAAGATACGTTCGGAGTCGGACCGATCGAAGGCTACGGAGTCACGGAATGCGCCCCTGTCATTGCCGTCAATTGCCCGGACTTTCGCGCAGCCGGCTATTACCAGCCGGCGTCACGACGTGGCACTGTGGGCCAACCTCTTCCAGGGGTCTCGGTACAGATTGTCGACCCCGACAGTTATACCCCCCTGCCTTCAGGCACACCCGGCATGTTGCTGGTCAAAGGGCCAAACGTGATGAACGGATATCTGGGCCGGGAAGACTTGACCGCTCAGGTGATGCGGGATGGATGGTACATCACAGGGGATATTGCCACGCTGGATGACGATGGATTCCTGACCATCACCGACCGGCTGTCTCGGTTTTCAAAAATCGGTGGCGAGATGGTCCCCCACGGCAAGGTTGAGGAGGCCTTGCAGCAGGCTGCTGAAGCCGACACACAAGTCTTTGCCGTAACGGGGTTACCCGATGAGAAAAAGGGAGAGCGTCTCGCAGTCCTCCATACCCTGGAAGAATCCCGCATTCCTCGCATCCTAGAAAGAGTCTCGGCGAGCGGCCTGCCCAATCTGTTCATCCCGGGGAAAAATCAGTTCGTCAAGGTTGACGCGTTACCGGTTCTTGGAACCGGAAAGCTCGACCTGCGCGGCGTGAAGCGCATTGCGGTGGAACGCCTTTCATCTCGCGATGAGGTGCAGGGTTAAGATCGCGCTCCGTATGGCAACCGACCATGAAACCGACCAAATCGCTCATCGATTGCCACGTCCATCTGGCTGCCCTCCCAGACGGAGACAACGGCTGTTATATCTCACCAACGCTCCTTCGAAGCCCGCTCTTCCGCTTCCTGCTATGGAAACAGGATCTCTCACCAACAGAGCCACGAAAGACCAATCAGCGATATCTCGATCACCTCCTCACGGAGTTACGCGCCTCCCACTATGTCTCGCAGGCAGTGCTGCTTGGCATGGACGGGTTCTACGATCAGGCAGGCCTGCTCAATCGCCAGCATACGGACTTTCTCGTCAGCAATGACTACGTCTTTAAAACCGTGCAGGCCCATCCCGATGTCTTTTTGGCCGGCCCTTCGATCAATCCGCAGCGCAAAGACGCGATAGATGAAGTCCATCGTTGCGCCGATGCTGGAGCTGTCTTGATCAAAGTCTTACCGAACGCCCAGCACTTCAACCCGGCTGATCCGAAATATATCCTGTTCTACCGTGCCCTGGCGCAACGAAAACTACCCTTCCTAAGTCATGTCGGCTACGAATTCAGTCTGATCGGTAAGGATCAATCACTCGGCGATCCCGATCGACTCCGCCTGGCATTAGACGAAGGGGTGACCGTCATCGCAGCTCACGCCTGCAGCTACGGTCTGATGCTGTACGAGAAGTTTCTGCCAACCTTTCAAGAACTCGCGCGGCGTTATCCGCACTTCTACGCCGACATTTCGGCCCTCACCCAGCCTCACCGGTTGAAAATGTTGTTGCATCTCAGACATTACCCAGAGCTGCATTCACGCCTGCTCTTTGGAACCGATTATCCGTTATCGGTCTTCCACCTGGCCGCTTGGGGTCGCGTAGGCTTTGGCAGGTTGTGGAACATGATTCGCACACGAAACCGCTTCGATCGGCAAGTTGAGGTCTGTAATGGGCTCCGTCTTCGGTTTCGCTCACTCGGAGACTTACTGCCGCTTTCACAACATCCTAGGGCCACACGCGATGACTCGTGATCAGGGGGCTGATGTAGCTAAGCGAGCCCAGAGAGGGTTACGTTTAGCGACTGATCTTC
>SWDS01000003.1 GCA_005116745.1 Nitrospira sp.
ACCACCACCCCATAACCAAATGATTCTGTTTGATTTTTAACCGGACACTAGTGATTTGGCATGCTATTTGACGACAGAGTCGTCAAATAGCATGCCCTATGAATTCGACACCGGCTATCACTCGATCGCTGTATTTAGCGGACCTCGTGGAGAAGAAGTCCCACTTTCTCTTGGGACCTCGCCAAACCGGGAAGAGCTTCCTGATCACCCAGACTTTCCGTAGTGCCCGCATCTACGATCTCCTGGATACATCCGTCTATCTGACACTCAGTCAACGCCCACAGCGATTGGCCGAAGAACTCACTCCCAAGGATCGGCTAGTAGTTATCGACGAAATTCAACGGCTCCCGGGACTGCTGAACGAAGTACACAGACTCATTGAGCAACGAGGGATTCGATTTTTGCTCACGGGTTCAAGTGCTCGCAAGCTTCGACAGGGCGGAGTCAATCTCTTGGGAGGGCGAGCGAGGACCAAATACCTGCACCCACTCACTCAGAGAGAATTGGGAGCACACTTTGATCTGAATAAGTTTATTGCTCGCGGCGGATTGCCTTCCATCTATTTTTCAGATGACCCCCGCGCGGATCTCTACGCCTACACCGGTTCGTATCTGCAGCAGGAGATCGTGGCGGAAGGAGCGACGAGGAATATTTCAGCCTTCAGTCGGTTCCTAAAGGTGGTCGCCTACTGCAATGCGACCATCGTCAATTTCACCAACGTGGCCACCGATGCCCAAGTCCCACGCACCACTGTCTACGAGTACTTTGAGATCTTGAAAGACACGCTCATCCTTCATGAACTACCGGCCTGGCGTGAAACCAAACAGCACAAACCATTGGCGTCCTCGAAATATTACTTTTTCGATATCGGCGTCGTGGCCGCCCTCCAAGAACGGCAATACCGTCGAGGTACGCCGGAATACGGGCAAGCGGTGGAAACCTACCTCTTTCCACTAGTGTCCGGTTAAAAATCAAACAGAATCATTTGGTTATGGGGTGGTGGTGCTTCGTTCCGCTCATTCAACCCGCAGAAATTGCACTTATGAGTTGAATTCGCGCCTCCTGGTTGTTCAGCATTTCCACTTCCTCACTTGGTCGGTTTCAAGGAGACAAAGATGACTTCGTCATAGGTCTGGCCGTTGATGGTGAAACTGGCCGGATCGGAACAGGGACCGGTGAGGATGAACTCACAGACCGTGAGCGGTTTCCCATCGCGAGTGCGGTCACCGCTCGCCTTGGTGCAGAGACGGTCACGGAAGACCGGATCCTGCGCGTCGATCTTCATGTGCGTCCCGGAGCACACGTAGGCGACCGGATGAGCGCTGAAGAGGTTGCCGAAGAACCCTCCTTCGAGGAGGGAATAGGCCTTGGTGTCTTCTTTCGACGGCGCCAGAAACGGTGCGGTTCCAGGTTTCGCATGCAGCCAGACTTCCACATGTTTGCCGGCATAGTTGGTCAAGGCCAACATACAGGCTGAGACCCATCGTTCTTGGAACGGGGTCAGAGGAGTTTTCAACCATTCGGGAGCCAACCCGAGGTGTCCGGGAAACGTGAAGCGCTCATGGCCCTGTACGGAAAAGAGCACCACCGAATCCGGCAGGGCACAATTGACAAGATATTTCAGTTGGTGCCGTGCGGTCTCAGTTGCGACCAGTGTAGGATCAGCCAGTTCGACTTCCTGAATCGGCTGGGAACTAGCACTCTTCCGTGTCTCTGCGGCCACAGGCCCGAAAAACAGGCTGAGTAGAAAGGGGATGGTCAGGACAGCCCACATGATTAGCCAAAGCCACGATGGAGAAGTTGGGAGGGGCGGATGCGCTCCGCCCCTCGAGAGCCAGACGAGCTGTTATTTGCCCAAGGCCTTCTGGCCAATACGGGAAAGGTCCAAACCAGTTGCATGGAGGCCGTTCGCAGCTATCCTTCCGCTCGCAACTCGTTCGTTCACGGGCATGGGTGCCAGACCGTTCGCAGCAAGCCGCTGAACCCGTGCGTCGGAAGGCAATGCCGCAAAGAATACCGTGGCACAGCCAGCGATCACCACTGCCGTTAGCATCGTTTTCATGTCTCCACCTCCATGTGTGTGATGTGTATGATGTGAGCGCATTCGCTCCTTTCAATATGGCGGCATTGCATCACAGGACCGATCACGGATTGATCACGGATTCACCCCCACCGTCTATACTGGTGAAATACTTAAGAAGACTGAGCCCAAGAGCGAGCGACCGCTTGCGGGGATTATGCGGCCTGAGAGATGACCCTCGGCACCATGTGGAGAGATTCTGAAAACTAGCGTTCGGTGAGCAGAGAGTCAGACACAGCGTGCCTAATTCCCAATCAGCTGGCAGTTCGGGCGAGTCGGTTCCGAGAGGGATGCAGCCAGGGGAGATGATCGGTCGCAGGGAGAAACACACCGGCATAGAGCGATCGCGCCTGTTTCGCTAGGTTCTCACCCTGCTCCTGTTTCCCCTGTTCCATGAGGAGCAAGGCCTCTTTCGCGAGCTGCTCGAACGCGAGGGCATCCACCCAACACAGCGTCTGGTTCAACGACAGGCGATTCTCCTGCAGCGTCACGGCCTCCTTGTGTTTCAGGAGAACACGCAGTCGATTCAGCTCCGTCGTGAGCGCCTGGTAGGCCTGGGCGCCATCAGACTCAGGCCAGAGCAGGTCGCAGAGCGTCTCGGCCGGCACCTGCTGTCCCCCATGGGCGACGATCGCTTGTAACAACGCCAAGGTCTTGCGCGGAATCTTACGTCCAAACTGAAGCGGCTGGTCATTCACGAGAATCTCGAACTTCCCCAACGTGTACACGTTAATCGCCCAGGGCCAGGCCGTGGAGTACCGCGCGATCCCGACCGGCTTGATCTGCAGATTCCTGATGAGCGAGCGAACAAATTTCGGTTCAATCTGCTCCTCCAGCGCCCGCACCAAAATTCGCGTGGCCTCGTCCGGTCGCCACCAAGGCAGATAGTGTTGCTCCGTCTCGGCAGCCAATGCCAGCCCCGCTCGTAAGGCCATGAGTCCATCCGATTCCCGCCCCGCATCGAGGTCCAGGCGCGCTGTGGCCAAGAGCCACAAGCACCGTTCATACGTATTGCGAGGAGAGTTCCGAACCTGCGCGTCAATAGTGGCTAAATGTTTCCGCGCTTCCTCGTCGTTCCCCAGCGCATGACAGGTCATGGCCCATCCAACCGTCCCATCCACCTCGCCGATAGGACATTGCGTACCGGCAATCAGCTTGTCCGCCTGCTCACACTCACGCCAGGCTAACTGGAAATCCTCGACCAGATACGCCTGCCACGCCGTGAGAAAGTGCAGAAATCCACGCTGAAATGGGGCGAGTTGGTCGCGCAACGGGTTCACCATGGCGAGATACCGTTCAGCCTCCTGGGGACGGTTGAGCATGAGACGCGTGTACACCCCTTGTCCCGAGGCCCATCCAATCAGGAAGTAGATCCCCTGTGCGTGGCACTGCTCGATAATCCGGTCGGTCATGGCCAAGGCCCGATCCATGTCACCTCTACCCCAGAAGGTATGTCCTTCCGCATAATCGCGTAGAAGCTGAGCCAGGGGTGGGGGGAGTCTCCCAGTCGGTTCCGTATCCTTGCAGAAAAGTGGTTCTTGGCGGGATGGTTCGTTCCTGTATGAAGATCAATGTGCGCACTATGGGCGTAGGCCTGGGCCAACGAGAAGGGATCATCAATGGACGGGAGCAGCCGGTCCAGTTCTTCTCGCACAAACGGGATCAAGGAGGAGCCAATCTGGTGCCAGGTCAAGACCCCTAAGACGGCCGTGAGAAATTCGAACCGAATGGGAGCGGGCATGTCGGCGGGCATATTCTTCAGCCACCTCTCACCAATTTCCATCCATGGATCGACTCGGCCAAACTGGTCCCAGGAATTGATAATGGCCTTGACGACTCCGGCCCACGCCAAGACCTGTCCAACTAACTCGCCGTTGGCTTCAAACAGGCGATAGGCTTGCTCGTGCTGTGCGCGGATCTGCTCCAGCGCGGCCGCATTGACCGGCGGGGTGGCGCAGGCTGACCAATGCACAAGCCATGGATCATTCGCACGGTGTTCCGATGGGATCGTCTGGAACCACCGCTGGATGAGCGCAAAGCGGCCTTGACGCAAGAGATTCGGCGCATGGGAGATGATGGCCTGGGCCACAGCATCATGGTCTTGCACGTCTATAGACAGATCGACTGCGGCTTCGACCTGACCGTCTGTAGCAAGGAGATGGGCGGTTGTGGTGCGCAGGGCGACGAGTCGCTCTGGCGACCAGTGCTGTCGGAGCCGATGCCGGAGAAAATCCTGAAGCAAGGGGTGATAGGTGTAAGACGCCGGAGTTCCATCATGCCGCTCGACAAAGTAGCGCCGCCGATAGAGTGTCTCCAAGCAAGATTCGGCGTCACGATGCCCCGACAACTCCGTGGCCATGGGTCCCGTGATGACAGGACAGTAGGCTGTCGAGCACAACACCTCTTGCGTGCTCACATCCATGTGCGCAAAGACCTCTGCACCGAGATAGTTGAACATCGCCTGGCGGGATTGTTCGCGGCCCGTCAGTGTGGTTTTTGATCCGGTAGCCTCTTCCAGGAGCAAGACCAACCCGGCCATCCACCCATCGAGTGTGGCTACGGCTTGGGCCAGTGTCTTCTCGGCAGTGGCGTCGCGTCGGCGAGACCGGTACAGGGCGATGATTGCGCGGCTTTCCGCCGGTGTGAGACGCAGCAGGTGACCATCGAATACCGTCATGCGACGCGATGCCAGCAGATGGGCCCATGCCGGTGGCGGCGCTTCACGGCTGATGATCACCACCGAACGTTTCGCAGCCAGGTGGCTGAGTCCCAGCGCCAACATCTCATGGACAAGGCTGTCGGCTGGAATTGTTTGGTAGTTATCCAAGACCAGCGCGACGGATCTCGGCAATTGCGCGTCGAGCGCCTCGAAGACATTGCGCGTGAACACGGACACACCCTGCAAATACTCCGGCGTCAGATGGGGCAGCAGCGGACTCTTCCTCGGCGCAAGCGGACGCGCCGCGAGACTGAGATAGTGAAAGAACGTCGCCAGATCCCCGTCCCGCTCGTCCGCCGTATACCAGAGGGGTCGCAGGCGACGTGCATGCAGATAGCTCGCCACCAAGGTTGTCTTGCCCGCACCTGGTGGGGCAGCGATCCAGATGATGGGGCGGGTGCGGGCGCGATCCAGTTCGCGAAACAACCGTGCACGGGGCACGATCTTCGGCAACCTCGGAGGCGTGAGTTTGCTCGGGAGTGGCCGATTCCGACCAGGGGTCGGCGGATCTATCGGCTTCGACATGGTCTTGTTCCTAATGAATAGTTTTTCGGATCGTGCCACAGCGAGACGCGCGCTCGCAAGCAGGAGCAAGCTGAGGGAACAGTCCACCAACATCACTTTCAAACGTGTGAAGCGTCATCCGCGTCTGAAACACAAGGGACGAGAGTGCGGCCTTTTTGAACATCGTAACGGTATTGTGACGTTTGTCTGCACAGGTAGCGTCAGCAACGGTACCGGGAGTCTTTCAATTGCGCACCGCAGAGTAACGCCTACTGCGGTGACTCATTCTCCTTTCCCACCACGCGCAGAACAACACTGTTTGCTTAGCGACGTGTGAGGGGCTTGAGCAAAGCAAGCCCCTCAGCGCCTCTCAGCCCTTCTTCCGATTCGCCAGGTGCCCGGATCGCACCTGGCAAGCCAGGACGTCGCAGATCACCCTGGTGGCCATGAGGCTCGTAATCTCCGCCGCGTCGTAGGGCGGTGAACATTCCACGATTTCCATGCCAGCCAGCGGTTTCGTGTCGGCGATGATCTGGAGAAACTTCAGCACTTCACGCGGGAGGAACCCGCCCGGCTCCGGCCAACCGGTGCCCGGCACAAATGCGGCATCCAAGCAATCCACGTCGAAGCTGAGCCACACCGCATCCACCCCATCAAACGCCACTTCGAGCGCCTGCTTCGCCGCATTCTCGATGCCCATTTCCACGCAGTCAGTGACAGTCATGATGCTCGTCTGACGCTCCCGCCCGGCCTTCACGCCGGGTCTGGGCGCTTGCCAGCCACCGATGCCGATCTGCACAAGATTCTTGGCGGGTACATTCTGAATATTCGTCGCGTGAAACCAGGGCGTGGTGTGCATGCGTTCGTCGAGATCGGTCTCCTGTGTGTCGACATGCCGATCGAAGTGAAGAATCCCGAGCTTCTTGCCGTTCATATTCTGAGCCACGCCCCGCACGGTCGCAAATCCCAGAGAATGGTCCCCACCCAAAACCACGGGAAAGGCCCCGCTGGCATAGACATGGCCGACCCCTTTGCTGACTTGGTCGAAGGTCTTCTCGATGTTGCCGGGGATGGTGAACACGTCACCGAGATCGCACATGGAGATCGACTCTCTGAGATCCACGCCGAGCTCGAAGCTATAGCTGCCATACAACGCAGAGATCTTTCGAATGCCTTGGGGGCCGAATCGAGTGCCTGCCCGATAGGTGGTTCCCCCGTCGAACGGCGCCCCGAGAATGGCAACATCGTATTCCCCGCACTTGCGGACATCTTCGACATACGGCGCTTTGGTGAAGGTATTGATGCCCGCGAAGTGCGGGAGCTCTCCACGACTAAAAGTGGGAATGCGGCGATCTTTGATGGAATCAGCCCCTTGCAGACCCAATTCAAGACCTCGGGCCACTTCTTCTTCATATTTCGTGGTCGGCAACAGTGCCTCTGCTTCCACGGCGAACTTCGCCTCCGGCCCGTACTTGTCATGCAGTGGAACCTTGCCTTGGTATGTTCTCTTCTTTGCCATACGTGCTCCTTTCTAGGTATAAATGGATTCTGACTCTCTGTGAAACGCTCCTTCAACACAAGCCGTGACGAACGGCCTGTCTTTCATTCTTCAGTTGCGGTCGACTCCCGTGGACTCGGCGGGGCGTCGCTCCTTGTCGATCTCCCGACCAGGAGATACAGCGTGGTCACACCGAGGATACCTCCGAGAACCAGCGGGACAGCCCAGAGTTGCCACCAGGGGGCATCAGGCGACACGGCATAGGGGCGCGGCCACGCGATGTTGACGAATTCAAAAAGCGACCAGAGAAACGCTGCGATATTGATCAGCAATCCCCACGAGCCGAGTTTCAGTTGACCTAACGAAGGGTCCCAGCGCCCTGTGAGACGGGTGTACAGTCCCACACCCGTGGTCATCGCAAACATGGCGTACAACCCGCCCGTGCCAAAGGCTAACACCGTGGCGACGGCGTCATCGTTGAGACCGAACAGCAATCCCAGGGTGGCCAGCAGTACTGTGAACAGCACGGCGTTCCGGGGAGCCCCTGCAGCAGTGACCCGGCTGAGGATGGCCGGCATACTGCCTTCGCGAGCCATGGAAAACACGATCCGGGAGGTGTATTGGACCATGGATGACCCGCAAGCCAGAAATGCGACCATGACAATGGCCAGAAACGGGGTTTCGGCCCAGGCACCAAAGTTGGCGACGATCACGGGTGTGACAGGATCGGATGCGGCGCTCGTCTGCTGTAAGGTCTCGCGGCTGAAGCTGAGGGTCAGGGCGGCGGAGTTAAAGAGCACCACGCTTCCCACCATGCAGAGAGAGAAAAAGATGGCACGCGGCACCATCCGTTTGGGCTCGTGCGTTTCTTCGGCGATGGTCGAGCAGGCATCGAAGCCGATGAACGCCCACCCAGAAATGGCAAGCGCCGCGAGAAACGCCGCGGTCTGGCTGGGGGCGGTCCCTGTCCCAAGATGAGCGAACAGTTCGGAGAAATCATGCTGCCGGAAAAAGAAAAATAACAGCAGCGCGACGCCGAACGAGCCGACGATTTCCGCATAGACCCCCAGGGAAATGAGGAACTTGAAGACCGAGACGTGGACCAGATTGAGGACAGTACAAACCAGCAGAAAGACCGCTCCCCATATCACGAGGGTGACTCCTGTTCCACCTCCTGACCCGAAAAAAATAGCCAGCCAGACCCCGCCGGTATAGGCGGTCGTGGTGAGCATGGCGATCGTGGAGCTGACGTAGATGGCTCCGGCGTACGTGCCGGTGGTGGCACCTCCGAGCTGTCGCGCCCACTTGTATGCACCTCCCGCGATCGGTATCTGCGAGGAGAGCTCCGCATACACGGTCGCGACTAGCAACTGCATCACCAAACAGAGCGCCAGTGCCGCGAACCACCCGCCACCTGTGACGATTGTCTGCACACCGATAATGGCGTAGAGCCCAGCAACCGGCGAAACCGTTGCGAAGCCGATGGTCAGGCTGTTCCAGAGACTGAGGCTGCGGTGAAGTGTCTCGGGACTACCGGAAGCGGGAGGTGTACGCACCATCCCTGGATCGTCATGACCTACCATGTGCAACCACTCTGACAGGTCAGGTGGTCTGATTGATGCGATGGGGAAACAACGAAGCGAGGTAGTTGCATAACAAGGCCTCCTGCTGGAAGGTGTGATTCCCAAAAGGCCATGTACCTGCGTACATGATCTCCCGGGCTTTTATCCCTCCGTGGAGCCTCGTGATGCGAGGCCGAAAACTCTTGGACCAGACGCTCTCTCCTAACAAGGAAGAAAGCCGGAACCCTAGTTTTCCTTTTGGAACAATTTTTACGAATCCTATTGTCTCGCCATACCAAAGTCAAGTTTCTGGATGCACCCACATGCTTACCATGACTCCGCATCTGTAGCCTTCTCTATATCCTCTCTCTCCTTCTGATCATCTACCATGAAGATAATGAGACTTCATCCGTAGCCTTGCTTCGATTGACTTTTTTTGCCCAGGGCGAGTAGGGTCCATTTTTGAAACAGTCCTTGTGAAGGAGGGAGTCGGATGCAAATTCAGGTCCATACGGATAACCATATCCATGGGCGCGAGGAGATCGTCGCTCTTGTTGAGACCAGCGTGGAAGGCGCAGTCGGCCGATTTCGTGATCGGATTACGCGGATCGAAGCGCATCTCAGCGATACCAATAGTCACAAAACAAAAGGTGACGATATCCGTTGCGTCCTGGAAGCCAGACTGGCCGGTCACCAGCCCATCGCCGTGACCCATCAGGCCGCGACGGTTGAGATCGCCTTGAGTGGAGCGGCGGACAAACTCGAGCGGTCGGTGGAGAGTACGCTCGGCCGACTTGGAGAGCGATAGACACCTCTGCAAACGCTTCGCTTTTCCCTCAGAATCTCGTCCGAGGTGGGCGTGGCTTTAAAAAACGCAGTTCAGGATCCTGTCGCTCCCAATGATCTCCCGACGAGGCCGCTATCTTCTTCAGAAAGCGAAGATCGGTTTCAATACGGTCAGCAGTCGGCCTGTTTGAATTCAGTTCCAACATCACCGTAGACAATTTCCATAACCTCACGAGCCGGCTGATGCACCGCGCGTCAGAAGCGCCGAAGGAATCCCTTGATCCCACTCATTTTCTCGTGGAGGTCAAGTCCCGGTATATCTGGCTGACGACGGTGGTGGTGGCCCTCGTGGCCGTGGCCTACGCCTTCATCATGTAGACAGTGATCATTCGCCAAACTCACCCGCGACCCAGGCAATCGGCCTGATCCAGAGTTTTGTATGTTGCAGATGAAGCGGTTGAAGGAAATCCTGAGGCGGCTTCAGCAATCGTCGCTGCCGGGAGCTTGTACATGTGCGCGTGGTTGCGGTGATCAGTGGTCTTGTTGCCTGGCAAAGCGGCACAAGAGGCCGTGCTTGGCCAGGCCTTGGCCATGACCTTCTTGTTAGGCCCCCCATATCTCCCCGCCGCCTACCTTTTGGAAAAACGAGCCCAGACTCTGCTGCACGATCGTCTCTCTCAACAATCCGTGCCGACGCCAGAAGAACGGCTCAACAACCATCGCCCCTTCCTCGCTCTTCGGCATTATTTCCCTCAGCTCCGGCTCATCCGCCAGACTTGAGTGCGCTTCCAATATGCTCCACGTAGTGCCGCATCGAATGATCTTTGAGCCCATCGGAGCCCGGCTTGAGGAAATCCTCCATGCGTCCCTTGACGCGCTCAAGAAATCGATCCCAGAAATTGATGTCCGTCTGAATCTTTCCTGCAGTGTCAATGTAACAAACCTCGCCGCTGTGAGCGTAGCCGAGCACGCGTGGTGCGACGCGGGTGACCGTGTCGTTGTTGTTGACGAAGCGGAAGTGCTGCCCAGCTAGACGCCGAGCGCACTCGGTCGCGAAGATCTCGTCGCCGATACGAGGCTGGCCAAACGTATACAGCCCATTCACCGTATGCCCATCCACCAGCAACTGAGCCGCCGCCACAACCGCTAGCGCCCCACCAAGACTGTGGCCGGTACACCAGAGCGACTGCGGGTGGCTCTTGTCGCGCAGTCGCTGGATTGCGCTCAACAGGTCGTCCTTGACCAGTTTAAACGCGCCTAGAAAGCCTTGATGCACTTCGCCCAGCGGGCCTTGTACTTTGTGGAATTGAGCGTCCGCCAGCAAGTCCCGGAGATGCGTCGGCTCAGTGCCTCGGAATGCCACAATGATGATATCGTCATTCGCGGCGATATACCCTTCCGTGTCTCGTCGACTCAGAAATTCGAACTGATTCAAGCCGAGCTTGGCCACTGCCGGTTGAATGGTGGTCTTATCCTGATAAGCGATCTGTGCAGCCAGTGCAAGCCAGTAGGCGTTGTTGAGACTGTAGGCCGTGGCGTGTGATTCAAAAAGGACTTTTGATAGTGTGGTGGTCATGACTGGGACTCCCATGAGAGGCCATAGGTGATAGGCTTTCCTGTGCTGAATCGCGACAGGGGTTTGATACATGGCGCAGCAACTATTGTGCCGCTGATCAAGCTATGCGAAAGCACTGATAGGGGGAGATTTTCTCTGAGCGATCACGAGTGATCAAGACGAGTAAGAATCGAAATAGATACATAGAACGAATCCAAATGGATACGCTCGACAACAATCCATCAGGGCCTATGCATGACACATTTATTTTGATGTGAGCGGAACTATTCTAGACTTACGGTACGCAATAGTGGTTGTGTCCATCGTCAATGTGCACGCCATGGTGATGCCGGTGGTGGCTCTGCTTGCAGCATGCAGCACGCTCGTGCCGCCGATGGCGGGGGCTCAACCCGATTCCGAGTTTTATGCGCTGCAGATGAGGCGTTTGAAAGAAGTGCTGACTGCAGCCTCGGCAATTCTTGTTGCAGGTGTCTCGCACATGGGAGCCTGGCTGCGGTGACCGGCGGTGTTGACGCCGATAACGATGCGCACGAAGCCGTGCTGAGAACGGCCTTGGCCATTACTCTATTTGGGGGCGTGACCTTTACCCTGCGGTATTTGATGGGTAGGGTGTACTCGGGGTAGTCACAGCTGGGAGCGGACCACTTCACGGAGCTCAGTCTCGGTTACCCACGCGTCTGGCGAGTCTCAACGGGTTCTGATGAATGAGATCCCGGTTTATCGAGAAACGTCAACAGAGCGATCAGTGCCAGGCCCGAAAGAAACCACGCACAGGCTGCTTTCCATTCCCTTTGGAACAATGCAAACAGACCCATCAGAAGCACCACTCCACCCACTAGCCCGGCAATGCTTGTCCCAAACGAACTCATAGCCCTCTCCCCCTGTCATTCAGGAACTTCAGAGACCATGCTGGTAGCACCAGAATGGCGCGAGACCGAATTTTCTCCGCATCATACTGTGGCAACGTTCAGCGAGAAAATTCTACTCCTTCTCGCAGGATGATGAAACAGTATCCGGGTAGAACCTACACTCAATGACCCCCGGTAGCGCGTGCTCAGTGTTAGCCGGGGCCTTGCACGGCTGTTGCTGCGGATGCTGAGACCACTATATGCTGATCTCGCGTCACTCCCACTCATCACCGACAAGTGAAGTGGCAGTACTCGACAGGGCTAGGAGGAGCTGTCATGGCCATCTGGATGGCATCTACATCGTAGCCGATCTCTTCCAAATCTTTTTGTGCGCGGGTGAGTTCCTCTTCGGTCATGTAGGCCACGGTGTCGGGAATGCCGCTGTCTTTGAGTGCCCGCACGATGGCGCCCAAGGTCTCTCGCTCGTTAGGCGGCATATTGCCGCCTAACGGAAATTCGAGCCGTCGACGATAGGGACCCTCAAATGTTTCGTTCAACGCCCTGATGGTCTTCAACACAAGTCTGTCTTGTTCCCAAGCTTGCAGTGTAGGCCCAGCAGAGGGATGCGTCGCCAGCAGATCCATGAGGGTGATCACATTCGTATTCAACGACCGCCCGACGAATTCTCGCTGGGGCTCAAAGGTCATTTGCTTCAGCCCCAGATGCTTGGCCACCGCGTCGACTAACGCGAAGTTGATCATGAAACTGTATTGCCCACCGAACTGGCCGTAGCAGGGCTTTTCAGGATCGTTCAAGACGTTCATATCGGCGGTCCCGGCATCGAAGGCGCTGAAGCCGACCGCATCCAGAGCGAGAAGCCGTTTCGCCTCTTTGAGCGTGGCGAAGGCCCCAACGTTGACTGGCACCAAGACTTCTTGGTCGATGGCCTGGAGGAAGTCGACGATGGTTTTCCGGTAAGGGAAGTCTTTCCATTCGACTTTACGATACTCTTTTTCCCAAACCAGCTCATCGAGAAAGGGTGGAAACGTCTTGAGCTCATCCAGATTCTTCCCCTGAAAAGCCTGGACGAACGACGACCAATCTTGAATCTTGGCATGGAGCAACTCGCTCAGATTGGGACGAAGATACTCTTCCTCAACCTCGCCGCCATGTTTCGCCAACAATTTCGTCGGCAGATCGTTCCACAACTCGTTACAGATGATCCGATCGACGGTCCCATTGGCCACACCCGTCATGTGATGTATCGACCCGCAAAGAAGATCCACACGATCCCGATGCACCGCCAGGTCCGGATGAGCGAGGGCCCCATCCAATACCGATTGTTCCCAATCGACCATGACATACCGCACTCGCGGATACACCGTACGTTCTTGATCGATGGTCTTGAGATGGCTGAGGAAGCAGGCCGCCAGGTTGCCGTTGCCAGGCCCCAGCTCTAGAACGGTAAGAGAAGAGGCGTGAGGGGTAAGGGGTAAGGGGTTCGAAGATTGACGGCCTGCTGTTTTCTCACGCTTTGTGACGCGCTCGAAATAATCAGCCGCCAGCGCATGGGCGAGCCTAAAATCTGCAGAGGCGAACGTTTGGTAGTACGATCGGAGTTTGTCCCCTCGCAGTCCATAGAAGAGTTGGTTGAGATGGATCTGCCACTGATCGAGCGGCTTATACTCCCCGATCAACTGCGGAAGGGCGTCAGCATCTTGCAACATGTCGTTCCGTCACCAGTGAGAATGTTCGACGAATTGTCCGTTCAGTGGCCGAAATCCTAACAGATGGCTGGAAAATGCCGCAATGGGCTCCTTGCTCGCCGATTTCTTGACAGGGTCCCCTCGACAGGTGTAGCAGACAGACATGATGACCAGAGGATTTTATCTGACCGGCGGTGTGATGATGGCGGCGCTGCTGTGGTGTCAGGCAACGCCTGCCGAAGAAATCCCCCTCACCGAGAACGTGCCAATCTCCGAGTTTCAAAACCGCACAGAAGACATCAAAGCCTACGATTTCGATGCTCCACCGCGTGGCATGTTTCGCTCAATCGCCATGGCCGAAGACTTTGAAGAGCGCCTGGGACCCCTTCGAACTCATGAAATCGTGCCAATCAAACCAACTGAACGATTTCGTGAGGATGTGGCTGCCATTTTCATTGTCTTCTCACTGCATCAACATTATCAGGCCTTTACAGTGTTCGGCCGATGCATGCCCGAGCAGGTAGCCGGTGTCTTACCCGGGACGATCGTCAGCGAAGACGCGATGCACATTGCCCTGGAGGATGAAAGCGGGTATCTCACGTTATCGCCCCCACAGAAGGGTTGGAAGCCTGGGCGCTACAAGGTTGAAATTCATACTGGCGAGCAAGTCAACGAGATGACCCTCATGGGCACGATGCGTTTCACCATTGTCACCTCCGGCCACTAGCCCGATTGACGATCAGCCCCGAACCTCCCCGGCACATGTTTGACCCTCTCTCCGCCTTCCGTTAGAATGCGCCAGTTTTTATCGTAACCTCAGACTGCAGCTCAAATTTTTGCATACCATGACGACGCCATCTAGCCCCAATTCTAATCCCTGGGCCTCTGTCATCATCCCGATCAAGGATGAACGAGAGAACCTGTCTCCACTTATGGCAAGCCTGCTGAAAGTCATGGATTCGCACGAGCTATCACGCTCCCGCCCATACGAGATTCTCTTTGTCGACGATGGGAGCAGCGATGGGAGCAGCGACGAGCTGGACCGCTTGGCTCGCGAGCATGCTCAGGTGCGCGTGCTCCACTTCGACCGCAATTACGGCAAGACCTGCGCGCTTGAGGCCGGCTTTCGGCAATCTTCGGGCGAGATCATCATCCAGATCGACGGAGACCTTCAACAGGACAGCGAAGATATCTTGAAGCTGATTCCCTATACCGCCTCTCATGACGTGGTCTGCGGATGGAGGCAGCAACGACAGGACGGCTTCGTGAAGATGATCTCCTCCCGGATTGCGAACCCTGTGCGCAACGTATTCACTCATGACGGTGTCCATGATACGGGATGCCCGCTCAAGGTCTTTCGACGTCCCGTTTTGGAGCGGATTCGTCTGTTTGAGGGAATGCACCGGTTTTTCCCAGCGCTCGCCTTGATGCATGGTTTTACAGTGACCGAGGTGCCGGTTCGGCATTATCCACGCATTCATGGGATATCTAAGTACGGCATGGGGAACCGTCTGTTTAAGTCGCTCTATGATCTGATCGCGGTTCGATGGATGCAGCATCGAGTGTTGCGCTACAAATTCCGTGATAACTGACATGTACAACCAACCCCAAGACAGATCCCTCCACGATGCTGGTATGCGAATGTTGACTTCCTTCTGACTATCCCAATGACTACTGAAACCATCTGGCTCGGCATCGGTTTTCTCGGCCAAGGACTATTTTTTGGTCGTTGGTTGGTGCAATGGATTGCCTCCGAGCGGACTGCCGAAAGCCGCGTCCCCGTTTCCTTTTGGTATATGAGTCTCATCGGAGGGCTGATTACGCTGGCCTATGCGATCTACAGAAAAGACCCTGTGTTTATCTCAGGGCAAGCCCTCGGGGCGGTCGTCTATGTGCGCAATCTGGTCCTCATTCATCGCGCGGATCAAACCAAGAGTGAGCCTCGGCCGCAGGCATGAGCAGCCGTAACACACACTGCCGTTCTGCGCCGTTCACGACCCACTGGTAACAGCCACTCCGACCATGGAACGTACCTCTCCTCAACCGATACAACTGCTTCTTCTGCTGCTCCTCTCTGGCCTGCTTTTTTTCACCGGCCTCGGCAGCATGGGCTTGACGGATCGCGATGAAGGCCGCAATGCCGAAGCCGGGCGAGAAATGTTCGCCTCCGGCGACTTCGTCACCCCAACCTTCAATGGGGAACTACGCGTTGCCAAGCCGGTCTTTGTGTATTGGCTGATGACGATCTCGTACCACATCTTCGGCGTGAGCGAGTTTGCGGCGCGGGCACCCTCAGCCCTATTCGGGGTTGGGTTGATCGTGATGCACTATCTATTTCTCACTCGGCTGCGTGGCCCAACCGTCGGCCTGTTTGGGGCCTTGATGTTGCTGTTGAACATTGAGGTACTGGCACTCGGGCGCATGGCGATTACCGATAGCGTTCTGATCTTCTTCACTACCTTATCACTCTACGGGTTTTGGCTCGGCCTCCACGAACCTGGCCGAGGGCGTCATTGGATCTGGGCTTTTTATGCCGGCATGGCCATCGCGACCTTAACGAAAGGGCCGGTGGGATTCGCTGTGCCGCTGATCACCGGTCTCTTGTATCTCACTGCCACCCGACAATGGCTTGCCTTTTGGCAGAGAGGCGCGCCTATCACCGGCACGTTGCTGTTCCTTCTCCTCGCCGGTCCCTGGTATGTCGCCATGTTCCTTCTCCATGGAGATGCCTATTCCTCTCAAGCAAAAGTTCACACGGTGGGGCGATTCCTCGCTCCGATGGAAGGCCACGGAGTGGGCTGGTGGTTCTATTTTCCGGTCCTGCTGCTGGGCTTTTATCCGTGGAGCGCATTCCTACCGGCAGGGCTCTATCGAGCCTATCAGAGTTGGCGAGAATGGCGTCTGATCAGGAATCGCACACACGATTCAGAGACACCGCCAGGGTGCGGTAACGAGTTGGATTGGTTTGCGGGGCTCTGGGTCGTCGGCGTGTTCATCTTCTTTAGCCTGTCCTCCACTCGACTGCCTCACTATATCGGCCCACTGTTTCCCGCATGCGCCCTCCTGGCTGCGTTGTTTTGGGCTCAAGGGTTAAAAGATTCTTCCACGAGAGGCCTGCGCGGGTCGATCCATTTCATGATGGGGATTGGCTATCTCCTGGCCATCGGTCTTGCGAGTGCGCCGTCTCTGTTCATCAAATTTTCAGGAAAGATGATCAAGGAGTTTCCGCTCGCCACTCAATTCGATCTGGGTATCGGGCCTTACGTTGCCGCAACGATTATTGTGGTTGCTATGGGACTGATCGGATATTTGGGGTTGAACGACAGCAGGCGCGGCATGGCCTTTGGGGTGGCTGGAGGCACGCTGGCGAGTGTATTTCTTATCGCCATCCTGATGGTCGTTCCCGGACTCAATCGCTACGCAATTGCGCCGCCGCAGGAATTAGCCTACGCGGCCGGGTTGAACTTGAATCCGACCGACCAACTGATTGCATTTGGTTCGACCAGACCATCCATGGCCTTCTACGCGAGGCGAACCGTGACCTTTATCCCAGCCAACGAAATCGACCGGCTGCGTGCGGCGCTGCGCAAAGAGGGTCGGACGATGATCCTCCTGCCGGAATACGTTCAGGATGCCTTGCCGGAGGAGGCAGTTGGATTTCAGCTGATTCTTAAGCGGTACGGCTACGTCTTGTTAGGCAATCAACCGATGATCACCATGCCTCAGGGTGCACCTGTTGGCACTCCTCCAGCGCCAAAACTTCTTGGACACTGACCGACTCTCGACTCGGCTTTTCAGATCTTCTTCTGATGCGAGTACCGTCGGCAGATGACTGGAAGGAAAGATTGAGCGGAGCCAGTACACATCACCTGCGCAATAGCGGTCACTGAAAGGGCAGGACCCCTCGCGCATCAACAAGAATCAGAATGGCGAGAGCCACCCCCCCAAGCAAGGCACTTTCCCGCATCATAGACCAGCCAGGCAATTCCTCAGCGTGGTCGTCGTTCCGACCTATCGCGTCGAACCAGCACGCCATGCAGGCGAATCCGACCGATGAGAGGACAAGAGGTGAGGTCGTCAGGGCAGCCAAGCCGTACGCTATCAACAGCGCTGAGGTATTCGAGTACCAACGCTCTCCTGTTCTTCCCCTGTGGACCCAATGAGTTTTCCGTATCCATAAGCCGCCCACTACAGCACCAACTCCCAGCGTCATGAAGAGAATGTCCACCATTCCATCTTCCATTCGATGGGAGAGAACCCAAAGCAAGGCAAATACCGCCGAAGCACCCATCGCTGCACATCGTAGTCCATCCTGTATTGACGCGCGCCATTGTCTTAATGGAGCCGTCGCGATGAAGCCGCTGAGGATGCCCATCGCCATCCCTCCAAGGACATCGGTCGGAAAATGCGATCCTCGGAGGACACGACTGAGGGCGACGAACAGTGCGATCACGATACAGAGCGGTCCGACGAGGGGAAACCGTCTAGCCAGCACCGTCGCGACGGCAAAACTCGCCGTGCTATGTCCCGACGGAAAGGAGTCCAGCCCCGATGCCCAGGAAGGGGTCATCTGCCAGTCTCCCCCATGAACGAACTTCGGTCGAGGCCTGCCGATGAGGTGTTTCAGTCCATTGGCGAGCAGCGCGGCGATGCCGTGAGCGATCAAGGACTGGATGGCCGCGATCTTGACTATCGGCTTTTCAAAGGCCCACGCGCCGACGAGCAGAAGGAGGCTGACGGCTGTCAGCCGCCAGCCTTGGCCGATCCAGTCCCCCATATCGCTGGTGAACGCCATCCACGGAACGGTGAGTTGGTCCCAGGGGAGATGAATCGTCACCGATCGAACATACTTGGTGATTGGCAGATCAAACTGGGCCACACCGAGAAAGCTGATGGCCAACGCAATACAGGAACTACCGACTGCCGCAATCGAGAAGATGGTGTTCCGCGATGACTGCGACGGGGCTCTCATTACGCCACCATCTGTAACAAGGCTCCCTGGATGTCCGGAACTGATCACCAATCACTCATCACCGATCACCGTGCCTTATGGCACCCAATCGGCCAAGAACACGTTGAATTCTCCGGGTTCCTTGGCATGTCGATCCGAGACCCAGACGAGGCGTTTGCCGTCAGGGGAAAACATGGGGAAACTATTAAAGTGCCCTTCCGTGGTGAGCCGTTCCAACCCAGTTCCGTCGTCACCCACCAGATACAGATGGAAACTGGGGCGGCCCCCTTCCCCTCTCGTTTCGATATTGGAGGAAAAGATGATGCGTTTGCCGTCAGGATGAAAATACGGAGAAAAATTCGACGCGCCGGTCGTAGTGACCTGTTTCTTCCCAGACCCATCGGCATTCATGACGAAAAGTTCAAGCTGGCCTGGCTCGATCAACCGCTGTGCCAGCAGCTCCTTATATTTGGCCACTTCGGACGGATCAGTTGGATGGGCCGCCCGATAGACGATTCGCTTACTATCTGGTGAAAAAAATGCCCCGCCATCGTAGCCGACATCGTCCGTCAGGCGGCGAACGTTTGTCCCGTCCAGACTCATCGTATAGAGGTCAAGATCTCCATCCTTCACCGATGTCCACACAATGGTTTTCCCATCGGGAGAGATCGTCGCCTCTGCGTCATATCCTGGTGATGATGTGAGCCGCTGCATATCCTGTCCGCTGAGATTCGCAGCGTAGACATCATAATCGTCGAGTGCCCATCGATAGGCTCCATCCCGTTTAGGTTTCGGCGGACAGTTAGGCCCGGCAGCATGGGTGGATGAGTACAGCACCCGGCGGTCGCCGGGGAAAAAATAGCCGCACGTCGTCGCGCCCTTCCCGGTACTCACCAAGCGAACAGCCTCGCTCTCCGTATCCATCACATACATTTGATAGCAACCCAACCCTGCGTCAGCTGGTTTCGAACGGTTCCCCAGGACGTCCTTTGACCAATCGTTGGTCGACTGAAAGATCAGTTTGGTCCCATCAAATGAAAAATAGGCCTCCGCATTCTGGCGGCCAACGGTCAGCTGCCGGATATTGGCTAGATGCCGTTCCGTAGACCGAACCGACGTCATAGTCTCTTTATGTTGATCAGCGGCCAGGGCAAATGAGGGAACCCCCATCAACACACAAAACCCCAAAATCGAAATTCCCCCGGTCTTACGACGTTGCATTGATCCTGACCTCCTTCATATCCTGCAAACCAGGCCACACTTCGCGTTTCGTCACAACTCCATCTTGAAAAATCACGTAACTATGCCACCCATAATAAAACAGAAAGCGCGACAGTTTCTCGACCGCACCCGAGGTCACGCCATACAGCACTGTGATGACACTACCCGGCACATTCGCTCGAGGGCAGGAAAACAGCACGGCCATCGTCGGCCCATCATACGTCTGACCATCGATCTGGAAACCCCTATCTCCAAGAGCAACCCGGTCACCACAAGACTCCTGCATGACGGATTGGACCGCCTGTCGCTGGTCGACTCCTGCCAGTACGAGGATCGATCCCGTATGGGGGAGGGCATTCTCTTGGAGCGAAACCACCGCCGTTCGAAGCGAACCTGTGAGCTCATGATCGGTAATGCGAGACACAACCTGCTGCAACGGCGACCCAGGGTCAGAAAACGCCCGCACCACCGTCTTGTGTGGATCCGTCACATAGACGTTCAGCATGGGCGGCAGCTGATGCCTCGTCACGCGGCGAAACGTCATGAGATCTGGATCAAGCTCCACCCGCAGCGGCTGGTTGGACAGCACAAATTCGGCAACGTTGGGTTGCGACTGGCTCAGCGTGATCAACTTGATGTCCATCGATTCCTTCATCACGATGCGGAGGGGGACCGTCATCCGAAACGGCTTCTCAGCCTGCTCAATCTCAACCGTCAGCCGCCACACTTCTTTGCCGCCCTCTCCCTTCACTCGACGGGCATGGACATCCCGCAAGGACACGCGTGGAGCACCGGGCTGTTCGACCCATTGCTCGAAAAACCACCGCAAGTCCTGACCACTTTCTCGAGAAAAGACTTCCTCGATTGATTGCCAGTCCGCCGCGCGATTGCGATAACTACGGACGAAGGTCTTCACACCACGCCAGAATGGCTCATCTCCGATTTCTTGTCGAAGGAGATGAAAGACAAAGGCCGATTTTTGGTACCCAATGGCATTATCTTTCTCGTCATGTTTTCTCAGAAACTGCGAGACCGCATAGTCGGTTTCAGGCCTCACATAGAGATTGTACCCATCAAGCATCATTCGCCGTTGTTCAAAGGCTTGTGGAATATCCTGTACCAGCTCGTGCCAGTAGTAATTCGCCAAGTAGGTCGTCATGCCTTCGACCCAATTCCCATGATCGTCGCGATTGAACACCGAATTGCCGATCCATGAATGGACGATCTCGTGACCCAAGGCATAGGGCTGGATATAGTGTCGCTTGATGCTGCCGCTGCCGAGGAGAGTGAACGACGGCAGACCAAGACCACTCGCAAAGAAATTCTCGACCACTGCAAATTTGTCAAAAGGATAGTCCCCGAGGATCCTGACATACGCGTCGAGATACTTTGCAGTCGCATTGAGATACTCATCCGCCAAGCCCACATTATCGGGCAAGAAATGGGTCTGGAGTTCGACTCGCTGTCCTGTTGGACTTTTCCATTCCCGCGATGTCGTCACAAACTTGTTGGCAACGATCGTGAATGCCTCAGACTTGTCCTGAACGATCCAGGTTGAAGAGGTCTTTCCCGCATTCGTTGTCTCGCCTTCCTTACGGCCCGATGCCACCACCGTCCAGCCCTGTGGAATCTGAGCCGTCACTCGATAGGTACCGAAGGAGCCGATGACATCTGGATACCATTGGCTCTCACCGCTCAAGTACACACCTTCCGCACCGACATGTCCCGCTGTCTCGCTGGGGGTCACGAATCTCAAGTGGCGCGGCTCTCTGGGAGGGTCATTGATCTGACCCCGATAACTCAGGACCAAGGTCACTCTCCGGTCATGGTCTTTGGGAAGCGAGACGACAATGCGTTGAGCTGTGGACTCAGGAGGACGCACTATCGTGAACGGAACGACTTCATCCCGGCCTCCCTCCCCGCCCGAAACCGAGTGCGTTCGCATAACAACGGACTCGACATGCAGCGTATGGGCAAGCGTAAACGTGACCAACGTGACCTGTGGATTCACTCCTAGTTCGACCTGATCACTCGCCACAACCTCATGTGCGGCGGGAATCATCTCAACTGAGAGGGTGTGATGAACGTTGGTGACAGTCTCCTGGGCAGGCAGAGCCGAGACACACCACGTGTGTACGATGGAGATCGCCAGCAGACCGATGAGACAAGAGCGAAGGACACATTTCCTGATGGACATCAGGAAGCGTTTTAGCACTCGCGGCAGACGAGTACAAGCTGGATCGCGGTTAAGAGGCGTTCAAGATCGACGGGTTTGATAAGAATCTCCTGAGGGCCCAGGCTCCACGCTTCTCCAAGCAACTCCTCATTGTGACTTCCCGTCATGATGATGACACCCCCTGAATAGTTCCTGTCACGCAGGGCGCGAAGCACTTCCACCCCCGGCATTCCAGGCATGATCAGGTCGAGCACGATCGCATCGGGCGGCATCTCTTCGACTATCCGCAGAGCCTCGTCGCCATTTTTAACGCCACACGCCCGATACCCGCGCAGAGTGAGAAACCGCACCAAGAGGTCGCATAGGAGAGGTTCGTCGTCGACCACCAAGACCGTTTCATCAATCCGTTCGATGACATTCCCGTTGCCAAGAGGCGGCTGCGTGATCGTCGCCGGCACAGACACCTGTGAGAGTCGAGTGACGGCTTCAACAAGGACGTCCAGTGACAATCCTTTTCTGATGAAATCCGTGGCTCGTAGAGCTCGTGCTTGATTCTCCTGAATTTCCGTGGCTCCACCACCCAGGATAATCACCGGCGCATGAGGGTCGATGGCCCGGATTTCCTTCAAGACAGTCAATCCGTCCATCCCCGGCATACGGAGGTCTACCAGCGTGACTTGTGGGTTGTGTGCGCGGAAGAGATCAAGACCTTCCTGTCCATTGGTCGTTGAAATGACGTGACACCCGTGACGGGTGAAGACGCTCTGCAATAGATCGCAATTCATCTGATCGTCGTCTACGATCAACACTTTGACCATCGCCGCTGGCCCTCCTCAACCTAAGAGGTCTACCTTACACAAGGAGAATAGCACGACGTTGTGAACAATGAGAAGAAAATGCGTGGTTTATGGGCGGGACGTCGGCTGCCCGAACAGAGCTGCGACAAACGCCTCGGCATTGAAGTCCTGGAGATCATCGGCTCCTTCTCCTACACCGATGAGGCGCAGGGGAAGCTTCAGTTCTTCGGCAATGGCTACGACAATCCCCCCTCGTGCAGTCCCATCGAGCTTCGTCAGAGCAAGTCCTGTAACCCCAACAGTCTCGTGAAATTGACGGGCCTGAGCTAGCGCGTTCTGTCCGACCGTGGCATCCAGGACCAACAGCACCTCATGTGGTGCACCAGGTAATTCCTGAGCGATCACCCGTTTTACTTTCCGCAGCTCGTCCATCAGATTGGACTTGGTGTGCAAACGACCCGCCGTGTCGATAAGGACCACATCCACCATTCTGGCTTTGGCTGCAACGACACCGTCGAAGGCCACAGCAGCCGGATCGGCACCGTGACGTTGGCGAATCACTTCCACTCCGACCCGATCCCCCCACACTTGAAGTTGATCAATAGCGGCTGCACGAAAGGTATCTCCAGCGACAAGAAGAGGTCGCCGCCCGCCCTGCATCATCCGCTGTGCAATTTTTGCGATGGTGGTTGTCTTTCCGACGCCGTTCACTCCAACGACAAGGGTGACAAACGGTTTAGGGCCTTCGGTGACCAGCTGATCGATCGTTGGGCCTGATACGGTTTTCAGAATGCCATAGAGTGACCGACTTAAGACATTCTGCACCCCTTCCGAAGTTTTTGCGTCTGCTCCCCGCGTCTCTTCCCTGACCTGCCGTATCAAACGATCGACGGCACGGGCGCCAAGGTCGGCGGCGAGCAGCGCTGCCTCAAGATCTTCAAGAAGTTCTTCATCTGGTGCACGTCCGAGGAATCGGTCCAGCGATTGCTGCACGACATGGCGTGTTCTGCCGAGCCCCTCATTCAGCCGTTGAAACCATCCCATCGTCAACGACTCCTTGTTTGGCGTGCAGTGCGAAGCGTGACCATGCGCGGCACAGGTGACATCCGATGAAACAATGTTCGCTCACGACGCGCCATTCGCGCCGCTTCTCGTGGATTACGTTCATGATCGTACCCACAGAGATGAAGCACCCCATGGACCAACAACATCGTCAGCTCATCATCGATCGATCGTCCAGCTTCCTTTGCTTGGCGAACGGCGGTCGGCAATGAAATCACAACATCCCCGAGCATGTGGGCAACGGGACGCACACCCTGAGGCATCACGGCCTCACGGATGGGGAAAGCCAGGACATCCGTTGGTCGATCCTTCTTGCGATACTCACGGTTCAGGCGTCGCATACGTCCATCTCCAATCAACTCCAGGCTCAGTTCCGACCGAGACTCTCCAATCGCCGATAAGAGGCGTTCAGCTACATGGGCCAGTATGGTTTGTCTGACGGCAAACCGCGTGAGACGCACGCGAAGATAGATTGCCATCAATGAGGACTGCTGGGTGGATCGCCAGGCGACGAGCCTGACGCAGGCGACTTGCGGGGATTGGACGATGGACGCTGGTGAGACGAGACCTGCCCTCGAGTATGCCGAACATCACTGCCGTGTACTGGCTGGTGGCGATCATAGGCCTTGATAATTTCTTGAACCAATCGATGCCTAACCACATCCTTTTCGTCGAAGTACACGAACTCAATTCCTTCAATCTCATGGAGAATGTCTTTTACCTGGATGAGGCCGGACACCCGATCACTCGGTAAATCAACTTGCGTGATGTCGCCGGTCACGACCACTTTGGAATGGAACCCCAGCCTCGTGAGAAACATCTTCATCTGTTCTGCTGTAGCATTTTGTGCTTCGTCCAAGATGACAAACGAATCATTGAGCGTTCTCCCGCGCATAAACGCCAGGGGGGCGATTTCAATATCTCCCCGTTCGATCAAGCGATTCGCCCGCTCCATATCCATCATGTCGAACAGCGCGTCATAGAGCGGTCGCAGATAGGGATTCACTTTCTCATAGATATCGCCGGGCAGGAACCCGAGCTTTTCCCCTGCCTCAACCGCCGGCCGCGCAAGAATAATCCGGCTCACCTCTTTATTCATCAACGCGCTGATCGCCATGGCCATAGCGAGATAGGTCTTTCCCGTTCCAGCCGGTCCGATGGCAATGACAATATCATGCTGCTCGATTGCTTCAATGTAGATCTTCTGCGTGGGTGACTTGGGACCAACAAACCGTTTATTCGTCACAATCATGGCCGACTCGCCGAGCACGTCCTTAAGCGACGCCTCAGGGCTTCGGCGCAATGCGCTGAGCGCATGGGTGACATCTTCAGCTTGGAGTGATATCCCTTGGTTGGTCAGAGAGGCAAGTTCAACGAGAATGCGTTCCGCTTGACGAACAGCTTCGGGAAGACCATCCAGCGTGAGTTCTTCCCCGCGGGCAGAGAGTCGGACACCCAACTCGTCTTCGATCAGCTTGAGATGCCGGTCATGGTGACCGAACAGGACGGCGGTATTAGTGCCTTCTCGTAGTTTGAGTTTACGCACGAGTCCGAAGTGGTCTCCCTCCTACATGGTGCAGGGATTGTAACAGACTCAGAAAAGTCGAGACAAGCACAGGGAATGCTGAAGCACATCGCAGGCTAGGACTCTGGTTTGGACTGTTCAGGAGCTGCGACGGTGAGTTCGAACTCCTGGAAGGAAAACCCTCCTTGTTCATCCGTCGCGACAACCTTCACGCGATGCACTCCCGGTTTCACAAGTCCGATATCCCACACAATGTGACCCGTCGTTTGATCGATCGCCATGCCCGGCGGAGCGACCTCGAGCTGGAAGTTCACCGAGTCGGAATCTGAATCGACAGCTTTCACTATATATTCATAGCGAGTGCGATCGATGGACGTTGGTGGAGATGAGACGATTTTGGGTGCGCTATTCCCAACCGTGTAGGGATCCGAGCGCGATACCTTTCCTGTGGCGTGCTGATCGCGCGGCCTGACGTCAACCACGACAAGATCCTGCGGTCTGACCTCAGTTAGTTCCAGAAAATCTTCTTCACTCTCTTTCACGACGTGTCCGTTCTTGGTCCATCGATACAGAAACTGTGGAATGTCTTGATCATGATCCGAGGCGTCCACCAGTGCTTGAAGACGATCTCCTCGTTCGTTCGATTTCAAGCCAATACCGACTTGCGCAATCGACGGAGGAGTATTGTCCACCGTAATGGTGTCAGATTTCCGGCTAGCCCCGGCAATCTTTCCATCAAACGGCACCGCTTCCAATTGAACTCGGTCTCCTCGCTTTAGCAGAGAAGCCGAAAGAGTTGGGCTTTTCTCGCCATCGACTACTTGATCGTTCAGATACCAGTGATACCGAACTTGGACCGTGTCATTGTCCGGATCATGCGTGTTGACCTGCGCGATGAGATCCGTTTGCCGATTGAAAGGGGTTGGCCCCAAGACAATGGAGTGAATGGCAGGCGGCTGATTAGCTTTTGGAGATTCACTGGATCGTGATGTGCAGCCAGGAACGGGCAGAGAGATGATCGTTACCAGAACACAGACTGACGCAATCCCTCTCCGCGATCGCTTCCACGAATGCGACTGAACGGCTGTTCTTCCCAAACATGCTTGAGAAGAACAGCCACACTGCTCGCCGGATGTTTGTACTTCTCTATGTTGCACTCGGTCACTCGCGCAGATTGATCCAAGCGATGAACCGACTCGTGACACTTCCAGGGTTCGTGCAAATCGTGTTGGTCAATCCCGCACTCGATTGCATCATTCCTGTAATGCCGGACTGACACCCACTTCCACCAGTCCCAGCGCCACCAGTGCCCCAACCCTGGGCACCGATGTGAACGGCCATCACCGACAGCATTCCTGTGCCTTGACCGATATCGACCCTTGAATTCGCCATCGTACTGCTCCCCGATGCGGAGGTCCCTAGGACAGGGGTGCTCATGGCACTCCCAGTTTGATAAAACAGACCGTAGAGATACCCGTCACCAGCTGAGATACAGAGATCGTCCTGCGGCACATAGGTGGGGTAGAACACGATTCCGCCGAGTACCGTCGGCGAGGTGATCGACCGCTCCCGTGTGGTCGTGAGATTGGTAAACCAACCGTCCTTGCTTTGCACCAGACCTTGCAATGTCGTGGTTGGATCTGTTCCTTGAACCTTTTGAACTCCTGAAAGCGCTGTCGAAGTGACTTGATTCGTCCCTGTTGCACAGACGACACATACGGCAACGTCGGAGACATTCACGAGGCTAGTCGCCTTACAACCGTCTATGCTCCCCTCTGTACAACTATCACTCAGTACCGAATCTTTGATGCCATATAAGCGCTGTGATTCGGAGTTGGTCTTGTCGGGATTGCCATAGAACCGCCCCGTTCCAAAAAAGAGCCACAAATTGTTGGCATCATCGACCGCAAGGCCAGGAGCGGCCACCATGGGCCCGGCTTCTATTGCGGTCCCTGACGGATAGGGTGAAAAGTTATCCAACACCTCGGTAGGCACGCGGCTTCCCGACAAATCATATCCCCACGTCGAAGACGAACAGGGCGCCGTGAGACATCCACCCGCGGTCAACCGGTACATCCGCCCTCTCCAAGGAAGACTGTTGTCATGGATCACTGACCCGCCATAGACCGCATCGGCACGATAATCCAAGTCACGATCCACGCTGACTAAATCGCCGACGAAGGTATTGAGATCCCCTCCTGAGGCACTCTTTATCGGAAACGTCTTGAACACATTGGATGCACTGCCCCCTGTGCCCGTCTTGGGGCCGACCTTGATATCAACCGCATAGAATTTCCCTGTCTGCCCAATTTGGCCCTCATATCCGATTGCACCTGATCCAAACACAGCAATCCACACATCATCACAGGGACCGGTAAGAGGACAGGTATTCGAACCAGGCGGATTCATTCGTGCGATTGTGGGATAGCTGGTCGATAACCCCATGCCAGCATCGCTGAACGACCAGAGGAGCTTAGGCTCCGCATCAGGATCCGTAATATCGAGGGCAAAATAGGCAGTGTAGAACGTTCGGTTGGTGCCTCCGATGCTCACCGTCATGGGAGCAGCACCACCTGCGCCACAAGCCCCACAGCTCCCACCCATGCGAAATCCCCCGATGAGAATCGTGCCCCATCCGTTCGGGTGGATACAGCCCGCAGCCACTGGATTACTACAGGCCGGCTCGGGAGTGAAGATACGAACGTCCGTCACTTTCGGCTTAAGATCCACATAGTACACATGCGTATAGTCGGCTTGCGCCAACCAGCGGAGATGCGGCAAGAGTTGATAGGGGATGAGGCCCCAGAGTTCATCGCCGAGCTCTTGTCCCCGCCCATCACTCGTCGGGGTATTGGAGAACCATCCATGCTCCACCACCCCGGACGTAGTAGTATCGTCGCCCCGGTTATAAAATCCCCCGTTAAAAGCATGGAGCATCCCATCATTCGCTCCCACATAGGCGACATGTCGTCGGTTCTTCCAGCGCTTGAAGAAATTCAAGTAGCCTGGATCGCCGTAGATAAAGTCGTACGATTCCCTCGGCTGGGAGACGACCGTCGGTGTGGAATGCACGGGGTCGCCGAATTTCCATACGGATAGCCCCAACCCAGGCACTGTTAACCGGCGATCACGGAGCTGAGCCGACCTTGGACATGGCCCACCAGCACTGGTGTCATAACAACCTCGAATGAACTGAATGATATCGGTTGATTTAAACGGATTGGTGGCCGGTGCATCGGCATCGGCCCTGAGATACTCCTTCAACAAGGCTGCGCTTGCCGTCGTGAATGGGATGACTTCTCCTGATGCCGCCGTATGAGTCCCGTCCGTTTGGCCTTTCGTATCTGTCCCTGAGTCAACCACGCCATCATTGTTGGCATCGACCCAGGTTAAGATTCGGCGACTCGCGTGGTCTAGCTTGGCGAGTTGCTTGCCAGCCTCCCAAATCGCCTTCACCTCTCTCAAGGGAATAGTTGGAAGAGGCGCTGTGGGATTGTCGGCTTTCCCGTCAGCATCGCTATCCAGAAACCGTTGTACACCGACATCGCCGGTCGTTGGATCGATAATCGTCTTCACGATATAGTCATCCGCCAACGTGAGCTTGTTATCCTCCAACGTATCTTCTCGGAGATTTCCAAACTTATCCACCCAGAGTCCCTGAGTAAATCCAGTCCATCGGACATCCGCGTTGGTCGCCGGCTCTTGCGTGCTGGGGTAAAAAAATGATTGATAGAGTGCGCCTTCTCCCGTCCCGGATGTCGCCAAGACCGAAATGGAGGTTCCGGATTGACTCCGACGGAGAATACTATTGATAGCAGAGATAAATCTGTCGCGCATATCGTCGGCGTTTGACGATTCAAAATACGTATCGGGAACGCCATCGGCGCCTAATCCACCGGTGTAGTTGTTGTACTGATCCCACACATCGCCCGCATCAAATGCCAAGTTGTTGTTGCGATCTTCAAATCCTCCCATCTTGGAAGCATCCTGAAGAAGTTTTGAACCACTGCCGAAGGCATAGAATGTATAGACAACCAGATTTTGGACACCGGGAATGTCTTTTCCCGTTGCGTCCGATCCATTGAGATTCAGGCCTGGAATGGTGGCCTGCCGAAGATCCGTCGTGTGGGCATAGTACGCGACATCGTCCAGATAGTGGCTGCCATTCCCTGTGCAGGTATCGGCATTGAGCCCCCCATAATACGCTGAACAATTGTCGTGATGATCGACTTGCCCGTTCGCATCGTGATTGATCATTCCCCCGCCATGAGAAATATGTGGCTCCGACGCATGCACCTCCGTACAACCAGCGGCGCCTGCACAGTGGCCAATGAACCCGACAGGCGCATGAGCATTCGCTGTATGTGCTTTATCCCTGATGGTCGAGGGAATGTTTAAGTCCTGGGTCGGTTGCCCATCTGTGAAAATCATGACGAAGCTCTTACAGCATTTCACATACTGGGGAACGTCCGACCATGGAGAGGTGAAATAGTACGGGTCTTTGTTCAGAACATTATGGGAATAATCTGAGTTATTATACGCCGGAGGGACCTGGGCGAAATATCGCGTGGCTTCATACAGCGATTCTCCCAAGGGTGTCCAGGTAGAAGCGGGGGTGTTTTGAATGGCATTCACCATGGGTGTCATGCCGGAACCGACATCCGCTAAAACTTTCCCCCCGTCTCCCGCCCCTTTGAACTCCATTAGCCCGAATCGCGCCTTGTCCCCTACTTGTTGGATAACACCCATCGGTTCAGAAGCGATGTCGACACTAAGCGAGTGGGATGTGCTGCCCCCATTACAAGCTGCTCCACCATACACGATAAGGTTATTACCACTTCGATCGAAACATCTCGTGCCGGCGTAGGACGTGACTCCCGTTGCATTGGACGTCAATGCTGTAAACCGGTCGGTCGTTTCATAATTGAGCTTTCCCCCAGGGTAACAGGTTCCATTGACTGCTCGTGGGGAACACTTACCGCCCATCATGACCCACTTCGCAACCTCCATGCGGGACATCGTCATATAGTTGAGAAAGTTCCCGTCCCAGGGATAGGTAGCGCCACAGGTCGGCGCCGTCGCTGCTCTTGAAGTTCCGATTTGGTAACGACTGGATCCATAGCTATAGCAGAGCGTAGGATCGAAATAGCCGTAGTACGCCTTGGCAGGATTGTAGGCTTCGTTGGCATGGTGGTACGCGGAGTTATCCATGCTTCCCGAGTTATCCATTAGTAGAAGAATGTTCGGCGCGACGGCCTCCGTCAGGAACGGTGGTTCGCTCGTATATTGCGACAGGGTCTGAGCTGATACCGGTGACGATGCGCCCCACCAGAGACTCGCTGCAACAAGGGCAACGTGCATAGAGGTGGCGGTGGTACGACCATTCATGATGATTTCCTCCTTACACTCAAGCGTCTTCGGTCTCGCTTAGTTCGTCTGCTTAGCTCGGAACCCACAACACGAGCCGGTCAATGCGTCCTTTATGGTCGAGATGGAAGAGCACCCTTTCCCCTTGGGCAATAGCCTTCAAGCTCACGGGATTTTCATACTGGTTTGTGATCGTGGCCGCTGAGAGGATTGGATAATGCGTGTTGTCGATTTGTATCCCGGCCCCTTGAATACCCGTCACTTCGCCGGCCTTGAAATTCGCATAGGGATTCTTATCCTCATGGGCCAGTGCGTGAGGGACGGTCACCAACGGGACAGCTCCTGCACCACCGACAAGAAACAAAACCGGCAAACAACTTGCGAACACATATGATCTCACTGCTTGCATGTTCCCATGTGACCACGCGTATAACATCGATGCCTCCCTTAGATCTTCCGCTGACAGCTTTCGCCCCCTGCACTGACACAGGCAAAAACCGCCTGAATCCGACTCATCGCACCGGTTGCCGTCAGTGTGGCCGTACAATCGATTTGATAGATGGCTTCTCCGCCGCCGCCTGCAGCCCCCTGAGCGGCACCTTCATAGCCAGCCGCAAACTGCAACGATCCACCGACCTTGTTCTTGAAGTAGAGGCGATCGATGTCGCCAACGACCGCAAAGGGCCCGGCAGTCATCTGAATATCGGGAGACGCACCAGCGACGTCTGCGTTATTGTTCGCCTGCCCCATGATTTCTTGCGTGAGGGTAGGTGCGATCGCGCCTTCGGCGTTTGCGGGAACCACCGCCGCAGGTCCGACATAGCTGAGAGGGACTTGCCGTTCCTGCAAAGTCTGCATGATCACGTTGACGCCGGTCCCTATACAGGACTCAGCCGCTGCCGCCGCTGCGTCCGTGGAGTTGGCAAATCCAGCCATTCGATTCTCCAGCCCTGTCATCGTCATCGCAGCAATCCCAAGCGCCGTCATCATGAGGATGGTCAGAAACACACCAAAGAGAGCAAAGCCTCGCTCATTATTCAACACTCCGTACCGTCTTGGTTTTGGGCCTATTGTTCCCACGCTATATCTCCTTCGCATCACTATCGCCCTGGATTGCGTACCTCTATCGTTCGAACGAACATGCGCCGTCTGGTCGACGTATAGGGTGGATTGAGCCCTGCGAAATCACCAGCCGCAAAGAGCCCAGCGCCATGGTTGTGATCTGACACTTGCAATGGTTGAGCTTGCATAACACGACCAGTCACGATCCCTTCTCCCACTCCTTGATCTACGAAACGTTCGCGCCCGACGATGCTGGCTTGCACTAAACTGATCTTGTCCGGCGTCATGGGCGCACTATTCCAAGCGTTATTACTTACAAAGTCTAACTGATCAAACCCAGCAGCACTCCCGACCTGATTATCAATGATGCCGTCCGGAATGCCGCCATTCAGCGCCAGAATGCACCCGTCGCAGGCGTAGGTAAATTGTATGTCTTCAATTTCATCAGCAATGGACAGGCAGCGACTATTTGGCGTATTGCAATCCAAGCCCCCTGTGCCCACGCCCCGCACCAAACATGGGGAGCGACCGTCACAGAGCCCATTCGCATCCGGCGGCGGAATGATTTGATAAGTGATGCACTGGAGGAGATACACCGGCGCGTTTGCGCCAAAGGCCACCGGAGCTGGAACCGGCGTGATGGTGAGGGTCGATCCACCGACCGCGGTTACCGTGGCGGTTGAGCTCCCTGCAACACTCACCGTGGCTCCTATTAAAGTGCCTCCGCCCCACTCAGCGGTCATATCTGTGACGGCCTGAAGGGACAAGAGCGTAAATGAAATAAAGCCAGGGCCGATTGGGGCTTGTAGTACCCAGGGCGGCCTGGTCGCCGTCCCCACTGGATTTCCAAGCGGCACAACCAGGCTGATACGATCCGAACCTGTGTCGGGCCCAGCGACGACATTATCCAGAGGGACAATGGCGGTTGGACAATTGCCCACTGCCCCTATCGATCCGAATCCTGCCTGCCTGATATCTCGGGCAATCATTTCCATGGCGTTTCGCACATTCTGCTGCGTTTCTCCCGTTTGCCCTGTGGTAGCATTGGACCGTTCGAACGACGTCACCACGGCAAGTCCGGCGGCCACGATACCCACTGCAATGGTCCCGGCAAACATCAGCTCGACCAACGTCATCCCGTCTTGATTGCTCGTCTGACGCCTAGGCTTTTCCATATTCGGCCGACTATCCCTTCACTCTGGTGCTATGGTGGTATCCAACATAACTCTTCTTGGAGCCGCAGCAGTCGTGCCCATATTTCGCCCAGTCCACGTGATGACGACATTCACTCTGCTCTGATTCAGCGGTGGAATGGTTACGACCGGAGTGACGGTCACTACCCCTCGCACCCCAGTCAGCACCGATGCCTGACTGATCCCTGAGGCGCCTTGGTTCGTCATCATTGCTTGCCACTGGACACAATCTCCCTGCGCCATTGTCTGGTTTGCAGGAAAGACACATGGATTGGGAGGGGGATTGGCGGTGTTGATATCCATGTTGGCATAAGCCGTGACATTTCGACGGTTGAACTGGATCCGCTCCAGCATTTCCGAAGCCAAATTGGTCGCGAGCGTGAGTTCCGTCGAATCGACGTTGCGCGTGATGGCAATCCCTTGCATCGCGCCCATAGCGATCACGCCAACCGACAAGATCACGGTGGCAATCATGCCTTCCAGTAGCGTGAATCCCGATTCGGTTCGTACGATCTTCATGATCCCTTCCCGCTAACGAGTCCCCATGCAGAATTGACTTGGACACCAGTCCACCACACCGCGCGGATTGATGCGGATGGCATAGGTGGTCCCCGCGTCATTGACAAGACCAATAACTTGGTTTTGGGATAACGGCACGTTTCCTCCGACTCGAAACCCCATTGCATTGAACTGGACCGTGGCAATCGGTGCTGCCGTAAAGACAGGCGCCGTTGGCACACCTCCGGTTTGATTTGCAATGCCATTTATGCGGGTGATCTTGCTCGATGCTGTAGAAAGTACCGCTAATGTATTCGTATTGATGGTCGTTACTGTGACCAGGGTAGGAACAACTGCGATAGTCGTAGTGACAGGTACATTTCGGCTCATCGATGTCATGCGTGCGACCGCCAATTCGTTCCGGACAACCTGAATCGCTTCCTTCAGGTCCGCGCGAGATTTCCAGACTCCGAAATTAGCTCCTCCAATGCCTGCGATCACTCCGATGATCGCGACGACAATCATCAATTCCAAGAGCGTATATCCACTCTGCCCCCACCGTCTTCGATTTGATCCTCTTGCTGGTTGCACCATGGCACCTCCTGACCGAGCAAGGGGCATGCCGCTCTCAGTAAGACGTGGCCCCCTTCTAACCTCCTGATTTGATAGGGTTCATCCACGATGGCGCCAACCAAATTCGGTCATTTTGTGCGCCTACGTACGACAATTTTCGCCTAGAACGGTGTACGGAGTTTGTCTATGGGGTGGCGATCCAGCACTGGAGTTATGCGAGTAATCGTTCCTGCAGATGACAGAGGGTAGGACAACAGGCGGAGGATCGGGTAGGATTCAATCTACAGAGGTGTGAAGGAATCGTATGAAACAAGAGCTTCGCAAGGTCCAGCGGTTTGCCGTCCAGCTTCCTTGCACATTGTGCAGCAATGAAGTCACGTCGGACGGAACTGTCTTAGACCTTTCTGCACAGGGGTGTGCCATCACGACGGAGCACCTTCCATCGGTCTCGACCTACATTACACTGGATATCGAGCTTGTAAATGGCGAGGGGCCGGCTACGATCGAATTGGCTGGAGTTCGCTGGGTTTCCGGGCACCGATGTGGGCTGGAATTCATCCGCGTTCGACCCGATATGCTCATGAAACTGAAAGCATTTACCCTCTTGTTAGAGCAAACCCCCTAAGCAGGTTCAACTGGTCGATTCTCTCCTCACAAAGCTACTTTATCGCAACAGCTCGGACTTGCCGATAAGTCGTGAGACCTCTCAGCACCTTCTGGATCCCATTCTGCAACAAGGTGACCATTCCATCCCGCATTGCCACGCTGAGAATTTCGGCTGTCCTCGCTTTGGCCTGGATCAGATTCTTAATGTCTTCAGACCCAACCAGGAGTTCGTGCAGCGCCACCCGTCCCTTAAACCCGCTGTGATTGCAGATCTCGCAACCACGCCCACGAGAGAGGGTCCAGTCTTCCGTGTAGGGAACCCCTAGCTTGCCCCAGCATTGCGCTCCATAGCCTTGCACGAGTTCGTCATACTCTTGCTGAGTCGGATGGTAGGTTTCTTTACAGTCAGAACAAATGCGCTTGCAGAGGCGCATGGCCAGCACCCCCAACATCGCATCGGCAAAGTTGAACGAGTCGCAACCCATGTCCAGCAGTCGAGTGATTGTTTCTACAGCGCTGTTGGTATGGAGCGTGCTCATTACCAGATGACCCGTGAGGGACGCTTCAATCGCGATATCGGCCGTTTCTTTGTCGCGCATTTCCCCGATCATAATCACGTCCGGGTCGGCTCGAAGGAATGCGCGCATTGCCGTGGCAAAGGTAAACCCGATTTTCGGATGCACCTGAACCTGCCTCAAACCTTCCTGCGTGATCTCGATGGGATCCTCTGCAGTCCAGATCTTTCGCTCATCGGTGTTGATGTGTTTCATGACGGCGTGCAGCGTGGTGGTTTTCCCTGATCCAGTCGGCCCCACGCAAATAAAAATTCCATGCGGATGTTCGGACAGTTCTTTAACGGTCTGCAGCACGTCTTGGGAAAAGTCCATGGCCTCTAAGGGCATGGTGTCCTTTGCCGTGAGAAGACGCAGCACTACATCTTCGTTGTTTCCTGCAGTAGGTAAGGTCGCGACCCGCAATTCGATTTCACGATCTTTCCCTAATTTATACCGGATTTTTCCGTCCTGAGGTTTCCGCCTTTCAGCGATATCCAGATTGGCCATGATCTTCAACCGCGACACAATGGCACGCCGATAGACGGCAGGAATCCGCATATAGGTAAAACAGGTTCCATCGACACGGAACCGTACCGCCGTTTCCTTGCGATCCGAATAGGGCTCAATATGGACATCAGAGGCCCCTAATCGATACGCCTCAGCGATCACCTGGTTCGCGAGACGCACGATGGCTGAATCGTTTTCATCGATCTCTCCGGACTCGGCCTCGCCGTTTCGTTCGATGCCCGCTTCATCGACGAGTTCGCCCAGAATCTCGGTGATCGATCCCCCATTGGCCTGACCTGTTGCGACAAGGAGATATTGTTCGATATCCCGCCGAAGCCCGACGGAGAAGCGTGTCGTCGTCCCAGGGAACGCACGTCGGATATCCAAGCCTTTCTCCAGATCGTGCGGATCATTGATGACAATGTCGAGGACAGTCCCCTGTCGTTTCAATGGAATCCAGGCACTTCTTCTGAGGTAGTCGAAACTGAGGTTTTTCAAGAGCTCCGGGTCGATGACGGTGCGCTCATCATAGGAAACGTAGGGGCATTGGTAGAATTCGCTGAGCGCTGACCCGAGGGCAGACCTCGGCACGCGGTACTTATCGAGCAAGAGAGTCTCCAGATCAATTTCCCGTGATAGAGATTCTTCTATTGCGGCATCGAGGTCTGCCTGTTTGATGAGCCCACGATAGGCGATACAGTCTAAGAGACTGCGCCCCATTGTCATCTTGCGAGGTGGTTTGGCCATCGATAGCTTTTTCAGACTGGCAGCCGAGAGGATCTGCCGCTTCTGATGAGTCTCAACGCTTTGCGTGATCATTCTATCTCATCCTTTCACATCGACAATAAGAAGTTGTTTTTATGTCTCGGTCTTTCTCACTGAGAGCACTCGAGCTTCGTCTACAGCTCAATATCGCGTCATCCATGTACCAGGGGCACGATAGACCACGGGCAATCCACGATAGAGCCCTCGACTGAGATCGTGGTCATACCACACCTCCAGTGTGCTTCCTGAGCTTGCAGAGGTAATCGTCCCACCTGCTGCCACGGCTCCATACACTCGGACTCTTCCGGCTATCGTCATATCCCCGCTTGCGTGGAGCACCCCGTTGACATGCACGCCCGAGAGTTGAACGGGCGTCCGAGCGATAGCGGTCCCCTGATCTGACAGAGGACTCAGGACCTTGATGGACTGTCCTGATCCACTGGGAGCAAGCACAATGTGGCCTTGCACAACCGCCATGCCTTCAAAGTACGGATCCTGTAATCTGACCACCCCGAGATTGTCCAGGCGGGGGGCCGTCTGATCGAGCGTGTCAATGAAGATCAGACCCTGCTGATCCCCGTTTCCCTGTGATCGGAATACCTCGTCAGGGGAGATGCCACGTCCTGGTTCGACAATACCTTGCGGATACAGAAGGCCTTCGCGATCAATGGCGAAATAGCGACCGAATCGTTTTGCCACTCGCTTGAGGTGCTCATAGGGCCACTGATCAAGGCCAACGCCAGGAGTCGGATTCTGACCTATGTGAAGGTTGTGGGGGAAACTGGGAGTCTGTTGGGATGCTACATGTGTCATCTGAACCGTCCCGCCTATCCACGCTTCCGCCCATCGATCTTCTCGTGGCATCATTTCGTCATAGGCCTGCCCGGTGACTGGAGCAAGCGCACTCTTCAGTGGGATCTCATCAAGCTGTGAGAGAATCAGATCACCCCCTACCTTTAACTCACCCCAATGCACAGAGACAGGTGACTCACTTCCTGGCTGGAAGCGGCCGAGCTGCCGACCCACCTGCACAGCGGCTCTTAACGGCGGTACGTCCAGCGCGCCCAACTGCATGAGGATCGATTGCCGAACCGGGGGATTGGTATGTGTTACAACCGTGGTGTCGATCGTACACAGAAGGCCCGGCTTTGACGGCGCATAGACTTTGACATCTTCCATCTGTCCTACATGGGCCATGGTGCGAAACATCCCTATCTCGGGATCATTCAATAGTCTGTTATCCGCGGGATTGGCTGCCTGTAACCGGACATCCGGCTGATCCGCCGTGCCCACGAATTGTGATCGGCCAGACGCATCAAAGAAGGATGGTGCTCCTTCCCTATCGCGATGTCTCTTTTCACGAAGAAACGACAGTTGAGGTAAGTCCGTCGTTGTCTGGGGACTGTGAAACCAGGCCACCACCAACTCACCGGCTCCATCGGCCAGTTGTTGGGCAACCGATGCCTGGTTTGCTAATCCAGCACTGACGACCTCTTGTCCGGCGAGATTGAGAAGCGTTGCACCCAACAGCGAGAGCATGAGCGCGACGATCATCGCTCCCAGAAGCGCAATTCCCTGCTGACCATCTTTGATAGTCCAATAGAACATGTCTTCACTCCTATGATCGAAGGCTCACTTCCCGCATCATTCGATGCAGGGAGTGATGCGACTCAATTTCAAGCACGACTCGCTTCACGAGCGATGGCTGCTGGGTGACATGCCCCTGCTCGTCCCAATACGAAAAATGTAGATCTTCCACATCTCCGATGAGCGTATTCGCTCCCCCATCGACCATCCGCATGAGGTTCACTGTTCCGTTTTCATTTCGTTTGGTGTAATAACCCACCCGATTGTTGACTTCCACAAAGGCACCAGCGGGAAAAGACGAGGCTACCGGCTCAGTTAAGGTCAGCTGATAGTGCTGCCCTGACCTGGAGAGTCGATGGTTTTCGCAGGCCTGCTGACCACAAATGATGACGGTCTTTCCCTCACTCCATCCCCTGCCATCCTGCACCGGAATAACTGATTGCCCCGGCATAACCGGACCAGTTGTCATCGTTCGATGGGCGTTGATATTGGCGTGAAAGCGAAATGCATCCGAAGTTGTTGAGACGATCGACTCGGCAACCGCCAAACGAGCCTCTTGTTCGAACACCTCTAGCCCTAGTCGGAGGTCTTGCTGGTGTCTCAGATCCTTTTGCTGTTTGCTCGCATGCACCTGCGCAACATTGAAGGCATTCAACGCTGCAGCCAATACGATCACTCCGGCCGTCAAACTGACCATCAATTCGGTTAGACACACTCCACTCTTGCCGAATAGAAGGCCGATGGAGCGCCGGCTCCGCCTGGCCAACCTGGTGGCATCTTCTTGATTCATCGTTGCCCCACAAAGTTTGGGTTGGTTCGAATGGTTGCCACCTGCACTTCTCTCTTGTGGCCGTTAAGGCCTGAGTAGGACGCGACCGCTTGTATCCTCACCATGGTGGCGGAACGCAGTGGCCCTGGATGTTCAGCTTCAATCGTCCACACGACCGTCACCCCGTCACGCTCGTAGCCGGCTGTGTAGATCCCATCACCCGCCGTTATGTCAGAGCCTTGGCCATCATCGGCCATAAGCGTTTCTGGAATACCATCGTGATCGAGGTCATCGTCCAGAAGAGACTGCCAGCGAACGGACCGCTTGGCTTCCAGCCGTGCCTGGGCCAACTCGATTGCCTTGCTGTTCAAGCCGCCCTGTCGTATGTGCCTGGACGACACCTCCACTGCGCCCAGGGTACCCATCAGCGCAACTCCTGCAATCACCATCGCTACCATCACTTCGATCAGACTGAAACCATCATTCTTCATTGTTCGCCTCATAGGAGTGAGACCCGGCCCGTGATGCTCACAGTGAGCTGCTGGGTCTGCCCTTCTAGACTGTGAAGTTCAATCGTCGTGGCACTGGCCGAGCGTCCGTTTGGATGGAAGAGGATTTCCGGCCCTGCGCTGGGCTCTTCGATCACAATCCCCGTTCCTCCATAGTGATACGTGTGATGCGTGGTCTCAGTGTTGACGAACTGAGTAGTAAGGGCCTGCTGTTCTAGATCGACGATGATTCGAACACGATCTCGATAGGTCATGGCTAGCTGTCGAGCAAGGCGCAGTTCCGAAGCGATTTCTTCGGTCGTACAACGGACCTGAGTGCGCGAGTTGAGGACCGAGTAGTTGGGGAGGGCCATCGTGGCGACTATCCCTATAATCGCCACGACCACCATGAGCTCCATCAATGTCTTGCCTTCTTGTTTCATACTCTCCTGACAATGTCTGCACTGGTTTGGTAGTGCGACGCTATCTCAAAACTCGTGCCACTCGTAATTGAGGCCTCCATAGATTGACTCCAAATCAAGCGAGGGCTGACAAAAGGTACCTAAGCTATTGAATCGATGGAACCAAATAGCGCGAATAGAAGAACGGTTCAGGATGATCAGGAAGGCATATCGTCTCGATGGAAGGAAATGATCGTAGATAGGAGTAGTACCTCAAGAGATACAGTTCTTGACAGAAGAGATACAGTACGAAATGGGGGGATCGGCCAGGAGAGCCGTTATCCGGCCAATAGCCCTTGATACCAATCAAGGAGAAACTGGCCAAAGAAGAGTGAAACCAGCGCACCACAAACCAGAAACGGTCCGAAGGGAATATAGTCTTCTCGCTTGATCACCTGTGTGGCGATCAATGTAAGCCCCACAAGTGATCCCAGCAACGACCCTACCATGATCGTCATCAGGGCAGGCTTCCATCCCAGAAACGCACCTATCATCGCCAGAAGCTTGATGTCCCCTCCCCCCATCCCCTCCTTGCCAAAGAGATAGGGGCTGGCCCACGCTAAAAGCCACAGGATTCCACCTCCGACGAGAACTCCCAACATGCTATCCAGGAAGCCAAGAGGTAGAATGGTCGCGGCACAGACGAGGCCCACAATGATCCCTGGAAAGGTTACGGCATTGGGGATGATCTTATGAGAAAGATCCGTCCCAGCTACCACAAGGAGGGCTGAATAGAGCAAGCAGTACGCCGCTGTAGCCCAGCTTGGGCCGAAGAACCAGAAGAGCCCTACATAACCTAAGGCATTCAGGATCTCGACCATGGGATAGCGAAAAGGAATGCGTACGCCACAATGCCTGCACTGTCCAGCCAACACCACGTAACTGACGATGGGAATGTTATCGTACCAGGCAATGAGATGGGTGCATCTTGGACAATGAGAGCCAGGCCATGCAATCGATTCCTGCCGTGGTAACCGGTAGATACAGACGTTGAGAAAACTGCCGATGAGGGCGCCAAAAAGTCCGGCAATCAGGAGCAGGAACAGGATTGGTCCGTCATGCATAATTGCCCAGAGTTCTTTCCCTACTCAGCAACCCTACTAGGGCCGAAGTGCCTTTCTTTACATTCGTGAAGGATCGTTCCATAATAGCTTTGTTCGATTATGAGTATACCTGAAGCATAGACCTACGTAGTATGGAGAACTAACCATTATGGCGAAGGCAACTGGAAAGCCACGGCCTCGGAAATCTCTTGCCAATCTTGAACCTCCTGCGCGCACAAAGCGGCCTGAGTCGCTCACGTCACGCGAACAGGAAATTTTGGAATTGATCTGGGCGGGATTTAAGAACAAGGAAATCGGGCAACGGTTGAAGATCAGCGTCAAAACCGTTGAAGCCCACCGCGCCAATATGATGAAAAAAATGCGCGTGTCGAATACGGCTCAACTGCTGAAGATGGCCATCCAGGGTGGCGCACTCAAGATCCGCTAGAGTCAGGCCGGTCCTGGGTTGCTCGGCGTTGACGAACCGCTTCGAAGAGGACGATAGCTGCAGCGGCGGACACATTCAACGATTCAACCTGGCCGCTCAGAGGAATGCGGACGCATTCATCGCAATGTTGCAAGACGCCAGGTCGGATTCCCGTTCCTTCCCCTCCCAGAACGAGCCCAACCGGTCCTCGGAGATCGACATCCGTAAATATCTTGTTCGCCGAGGGGATCACCCCGTAGATCCACACTCCAGCCGCCTTTAACGACTCAATCGATCTGCTCATATTGGTCACGCGCGCAACGGGAATGTGATCGATCGCTCCGGCCGAAGCTTTGGCCACCACTGAAGTCAATCCGGCGGCTCGGCGTTCGGGAATAAACACTCCGTGGGCACCCGCGCCCTCTGCCGTCCGAAGTACGGCGCCAAGGTTGTGCGGGTCTTCGACTCCATCTAGAATGACTAAGAGCGGCAGCTCGTTCCGTTGTGCGGCGCGAGCCAGAATCGATTCTTCCGTTTGATAGGCTTTTGCGGCGGCAAAGGCGACGACGCCCTGGTGCTTGCCGTTAGGAACAAGACGATCGAACGAAGCGAGGGGCTGAACATGAATGGGAACACGCTGAGATCGAGCTAGCTGGACCACATCAGTGAACTGTTTGTCGGTTCGAAGAACCAACAGACGTTGCAATGGCCTGTTTCCGGCTTTCAGCGCTTCGCGTACGGCATGGAGGCCGTAGAGAATTTCCTGTGCCTCAGCGCTTCCATCGGGTTGTGCCATCAGGTTTGTCCTCGATGATGATGCCAAGGGATTTGAGCTCTCCCCTGATTTCGTCAGCCCTCTTAAAATCTTTTGCCTTTTTGGCGTCAACTCGTTCACACACCCTTCGGTTAATTTCAGCATCGGACAAGGACGTAGATGCGAAACCAATCGCGTTTCGAGCTGAGGGGTCCCGTTCTGAATCCACCCTTATCCATCCGAACTGCCATGTATCCAATTGAAACAGTCCAAAGTTCCCCCCAAGACTCCGAAACGCTTCTCTGGCGGTTTTGCGTGCAGGTGTAGATACGCCTTGACTGAGTAGTTTATTGACGTGGCCTTTCATGTCTTGTACGGCAGCGATCGCTTCGGGTGTATTCAGGTCATCATCCATTGCAGAGTGAAACGCAACCCTACACCGTTCGATCACTTCACGAAGCTCCTCGTCAGCTGCGGTTTTTTCTTCTGGCTCGTCCAATCGTTTAAAGAGATCATAGAACCCATTCAGTGCGTTCTTTGCCTCTTTCAATGCCTGATCAGAAAAATCGAGCGGCCCGTGGTAATGAGTTGATAGGAGAAAGTATCTGAGAATTTCTCCCGTGATCTCTTCAGGCCATTCCGACTTCTCGAAAATCTCCCGAATCGTGAAAAAGTTTCCCAGCGACTTTGACATCTTCTCTTTGTTGACCTGCACAAACCCGTTGTGGACCCAATAGCGCGCGAATTCTTTTCCTGTCGCTCCGCATGATTGCGCAATCTCGTTCTCATGGTGTGGGAAAATGAGATCCATCCCACCGCCATGGATGTCGAAGGTTTCACCGAGGTGCCGGATCGACATAGCGGAGCACTCGATATGCCAGCCTGGTCGCCCTAGCCCCCAGGGGCTTTCCCATGTCGGCTCACCGGGCTTACTGCTCTTCCATAGCGCGAAGTCCATCGCGTGGCGCTTCCGTTTATCCACATCCACACGCGCGCCGGCTTGCAAGTCCTCGAGTCGTCGTTTTGACAGCCGTCCGTACTCAGGATACTTGGAGACTTCAAAATACACATCCCCGTCCACCACGTACGCCAACCCCTTTTTGACCAATTGTTCTGTGAGTTTGATGATGTCGGCGATATGCTCCGTGGCCTTCGGCTCCTCCGTCGCAGCTTGGATGCCCAGCTTGCCCATATCCTCATGGTAGGCCTGAATGTATTTGGCCGTCACGGCATCACACGAAACACCTTGTTCATGTGCCCGTTTGATGATCTTGTCATCGACATCGGTGAAGTTCTTCACAAAGGTCACCGCATAGCTACTGTATTCCAAGTAACGCCGGAGCACGTCGAAAACCAGCGCACTCCGCGCATGGCCGATATGGCAGTAGTCATAGACAGTCACGCCGCACACATACATCCTCACCGTCTTTGGCGCGATCGGCTCAAACGGCTCCTTCTTTCCCGTCAGCGTATTGTAGATCTTGAGCATGTGAAGACCCGCTATGGAGTGGTGGGGCTACGCTTCGGCCAATGGGACCAGAGAAAATACCCGAGAGCAAGCGCCAAGAAAATACCGATGACGATATCGAATTGATGAAAGTAATCCCGAAGATGTTCCCACTGTTCACCCATTTTCACACCGATATAGGCGAGGAGATAGCACCAGGGCAACGCTCCAACAAAGGTGAAGACGACGAACCGCGGAAAATTCATCTTCACAATGCCAGCCGGGAGCGAAATGAACGTCCGCACGACCGGGAGCATTCTGCCAAAAAAGACTGCAGCTTCGCCATATTTTGCAAACCAGCGATCGGCCACATCCAGATCGTGGTGCGAAACCAAGAAATACGGTCCATAGCGCTCTGCAAAGGGTCGTCCTCCCCAGACGCCCGCGTAGTAGGCCACGATCGAACCGAGCACATTGCCGACCGCTCCGGCCAGCGTGACCCCGAGCATCGTAAACTGCCCGGTCGTGACCAGGTAGCCTGAAAACGGCATGATGATTTCGCTCGGCAGCGGAATGCAGGCACTCTCAACGGCCATCGTGAAAAGGATCCCGCCATAGCCAAATCGTGAGATACACGCAATGACAAACCGGCTCAACTCACCGATGATGGTTTCGATCAACCCTCCCATCACGCCTCTCGTTGCCCGGTACGGCTCGATCGGCGACCACGCGATTGAGATTTCTTGGTCCCCTGGTTCATGATCGGCTCCCACGCGCGGAAATGATCCAGCACCCCGTGGTGAGTGCTATCCAGGCGGATCGGTGTGATGGAGACAAACCCTTCTTCGATCGCCTCGTGGTCAGCATCCTTACTACGACTCCACGAGACCCGCTGACCTGCAATCCAATAATACTTGCGTCCGTGCGGATCAAGTTTTTCAATGATGGGATTATCAAACCGCCTTCGGCTGAGACAGGTGACCCGCACCCCTCTCATGCCTCCTCGCGGGCGATCTGGGATATTCACGTTCAGAAGCGTCTCCTCGGGCAGACCATGAGCAAGCACAAGACGCGCGACACGTGCACCATAGATCGCGCCAATTTCAAATCGAAATGCCTCCTGCCCTTCTTGCGACACGGCTACGGACGGGATGCCAAGGATGGTTCCTTCCATCGCCGCCGACACGGTCCCTGAGTACAGCACATCATCGCCGAGGTTGACCCCTTTATTAATACCGGAGACGACAATGGCGGGCGGTTTCGGCATGACTTTCAGTATCGCAAGGTTCACGCAATCCACCGGGGTCCCATTCACGGCATACGTGCGTGGACTCAGTTGGTGCAGACGTAATGGTTTATGCAATGTCACAGCGTGAGCGACGGCCGTGCGTTCCCGATCTGGAGCAACAATCCAGACTTCACCGATCGCAGCCAGTGCCTTTGCCAAAGCTGCGATCCCCGGCGATTGGATACCATCATCATTGGTGACGAGGATGCGCATGGTTATGCTTCAACAAAAAGAGCTGCCCGAGGCAGCTCCGATATCCGAACCGAGCATTCGGCGAGACTCCGCAACTCCCAATGCTCTTCATACTGCACAAGGGAAACTGGTCGGGGCGGCGGGATTTGAACCCACGACCACTCGCACCCCAAGCGAGTGCGCTACCGGGCTGCGCTACGCCCCGACACGTTCATAAATCTGGGCATCCCCATCTTGACCGATGACCAGGGGATTGTTTTCAGTAAACCTACCCTTTTTCTCATGCTGAATGCGAGTCGATAATTTTGAGAATAACTTGAAGATCCCCTCTCAACTTTTTAGCGACCTCTCGTGGACGCACCTTACGAGACGCAGCGCGCCCACGACGTACCCAGTATCGCTTCACACCATCGAGGGTATGGCCCTCCTCATAGAGCATCCGCTTGATTTCCAGCACGGTTTCAACATCTCGTTGCACATAGAGGCGTTGATTCCCTCGACTTTTTTTTGGCTTCAGAAACGTAAACTGAGATTCCCAGAAACGGAGCACATACGCGGGAAGCTTCGTCAGCTGACTCACTTCTCCGATTTTATAGAAAACCTTGCTCCCCAGCCTGGGTTCAGTTCCCATGACCGGCCTCACCGTGCGCCTTGTATTGGATTGACGGAGCCGAGCTGGTTGTTGTGTTGACCTGTCTGCTTTGTTTACGCAGGATGATCAAAAAGACCGCCCGCAAGGCCGCAGCGAGCGAGAAGCCGAATCGTACCATGTGCCGTACGGTGAGGCTTTGACCAATGCGAGAACGACGCGGGTGGTTGTTTTCAGCATCCTGCTATGAATTGACGTACTTTTTGAACACCTGGCTTGGTCGAAACGTCACGACTCGACGGGGGGTAATTCCAATTTCCTCTCCGGTTCGAGGATTTCGGCCCTTTCGGGCTCCCTTGCTGCGGACAACAAAATTTCCAAACCCCGCGATTTTGACCGATTCTCCCTTCTGCAAGACAGCCTTCAACATGTTCAGGACAAACTCAACGATATCAGCGGCTTCATTTTTTGAAATGCCGACTTGCTTGAAAATCTCGTCAGCGATATCCGCCTTTCTCATACCACCCCCCTACGTGACCACTGCAACTCGCCGCGAGTCTGTCTGATCGACTTCTTTCGCAAAGCGATGAGTTTTGCTTAAGTTACGTGAGGTTATGAAACCTGTCAAGAATAAATTTGGCTCATGCTCATGAAAAGACTCTACTTCTTCGCGAGAAGTTTGTATTCGATGCTATCAACGAGAGCCTGCCATGTCGCCTCGATGATGTTTTCTGAGACCCCGACCGTCCCCCACTTGTCCTTATGATCTCCCGATTCGATCAAGACACGCACCTTTGACTCGGTTCCTCGATTCGCCGCCAGGACGCGCACCTTATAGTCAAGAAGCTTCACTTCTTGAAGCTGAGGATAGAATTGTTCCAACGACTTTCTCAGCGCATGGTCGAGTGCGTTGACCGGTCCAGCCCCGACAGCCGCCGTATGTTCGACCACATCGCCGACTTTGACCATCACCGTGGCTTCGGAAAGAGTCGTTCCATCCTCCTGCTTCTTTTCAACAATCACACGAAATCCGAGTAATTGAAACGAGGGCCGATGACTCCCCATGGCCTTTCGCATCAACAATTCGAACGATCCTTCGGCGCCTTCGAATTGATAGCCCTGACTCTCTCGGTCCTTCAGCGTATGGATCAGCTCGTCGACCTTGGCGTGGTTCTTTGCAAGCGTGATCCCGTACGCTTCAATTTTATCGAGAAGCCCGCTTCGTCCTCCGTAGTCGGAGATCAGCATCCGTTGTCGATTCCCGACTCGGGCCGGATCGACATGTTCATAGGTCGCCGGATTCTTCAGCACGGCATGAATATGCACGCCCCCTTTGTGCGCAAACGCGGAATCGCCGACATAGGGTTGATGCTTATTCGGCATCAGATTCGCGATCTCCGTGACAAACCCTGACACATCCTTCAGATGGCTCAATCGATCGGTCAAGGCTGGACGCTTCATCTTCAGTTCTAAATTCGGGATGATCGAGCAGAGGTTGGCATTCCCACACCGCTCTCCGATTCCATTGATCGTCCCCTGGACCTGCCGGATGCCCAATTCGATCGCCACCAGGGAGTTGGCCACGGCCATATCACAGTCGTTATGGGCATGAATGCCGAGCGGCACCCGACACTCGCGTTGAACCACGCTACAGATCTCGCGGACCTCCCACGGCATGGCCCCCCCGTTGGTATCGCAGAGGATGACCCGCTCGGCTCCAGCCTCCACCGCTTTGCTGATGGTGGCAAGCGCATACTCCGGATTGGTCTTGTATCCATCGAAGAAATGCTCTGCATCGTAGAACACCCGGCGTCCTTTTCCGTGGAGATACGCGATGGAATCAGCGATCAACTCTAAGTTCTTGGTCAGCGAGATGCCAAGCGCATCGGTCACGTGGAGCGACCAGGTTTTCCCGAAGAGGGTGATGGTTTTGGTCTCGGCGGCGAGTAAGGCCTGGAGATTGGGGTCTTTGCGAGCAGTATTACTGGCCTTTCTGGTCGATCCAAACGCGATCACGTCGGCGTGCTTCAGCGGAATCGTCTTGATCATCCGGAAGAATTCAATGTCTTTGGGATTCGCCCCAGGCCAACCGCCTTCAATAAAATGAACCCCAAGGTCATCCAACTTTTGCGCGATTCGCACTTTGTCTTCAGCAGAGAAGCTAACGTCCTCCGCCTGAGCACCATCACGCAAGGTGGTGTCGTAGATTTCCAATGCTGCAGCCTGATCGGCAGACGGTTTCACAATAGGAAGTGCGCGCTGCTCATGGGCGGCGCGGGGAGAGCGAGGCTGTGTGGTTTTGCGGGCCATGAGGGGAGAGGGTACCAGGAGCGAGGCTCCCCTGTCGAGACGTCAAGGTCCGAGCAACTACACGCGTCCCTTCTGCACTTTGGAGCGTGGCGTTGCAGCCCTATGCCAAGACTCAAGGCCATTCCTTACCCTAGACAGGTGGGTGGAAGAACGAGGCGAACTGCGTCGCGAACGGCTCGCGCCGCCTCAACAGCATGCAGCGCTTCATCTCGTTCGACTGGCTCCCAGACGCCAGGATATCGCCCCTCGATCACATAGGGGTTCAATCGGTCCAAGAGTCGCGGATCGATGGGCAGAGGGAACTCTTTCGGGAGAAGAGCGTACAGCTCCGTTAGATCATGAATCTTCGGAAAGTCGATCCGGTGAAACACGAGCAGCGCCTTAAGATATTTCTCACCGCATTGTTGGGCGTGGAAACCGACGGTGTCCCAGGGAATCTCTTTCGCAGCGAGATTATTCTGAATGTTCAACAAATCGTGCTCGGCTTTGCTCACCCATGACCGGACAAGATCCTCGATCTTAGGCCGCTCGGTCATAGAGGACCTTTCCTTCCTGACGGGCCGTCCGGATCACCGTCCCTGGAGCATCACGATAGGCTTCGAATTCCTCTGGGGTCACGACGATCACATCTTTTGGAACGCCCATCCCGGCCAGAAGCCCGTAGATCTCGACAGCTCGTGCCCGTTTGGACCCGTGGGGATGCATGACGACCAGCAAATCCACATCGCTATCCGGGCCGGCGGTCCCGCGAGCATGGGAACCGAAAATGATGACTCGCTCCGGATTGAACCGCGTGACAATGCGCCGCACCATCTCGGTGATTGCGTCTTGGATGAAGGTCGTTTTCAAGGCTGTGTGTGTCATCGCACATCTCGGTCAACCGCTGTGGGGGGCTATTGTGGCACAGTCACAACAGCGCGTCGAGCAGCCGCTTTGGTTTCGCTTCCCATCGAGCACAAAGATATTATGGGTTTGGTGAACCGGAGAAATCCGGCCGACGTTCCATACCAGCATCAAGCCGCCCTGTTCAATGGGCGCAATGGTGTCTAGTTTGCTCATGTCAGAGCAGTTCACTCCTGGTCCTCAGATAAATCATGTACAATCTGTCAGGATATCTCGAATACCTTCAGCACTTCGTGTGCCGTAGTCGAATGCGACAAGTTTCAGTACTCGCCATCCACGGTCGAATCACTCAAAAGAGTCCAGGTGCCTGCTCTTCAACAGACACTCTCGTTCGGGCAACGGTATACGCTTAAGGCCAAACGCGGCCCCCCAATTCATTGGGCCAGACCGGAATTTCATTTGCTCGGAGCCAGGAAATAGACAGGCTTCAAAGGCAATAGCTGACGATCTGCTTCTTCAACTTTTGCATAGTGCTCGAGCCAGAGATCAAAAAGCTGCTCCAATCCAAGCAAAGTGATTTTTCTTTTCTCTTGGGTCCTGGCTTCATTTTCCGCTTCTCGGGTAAACCCTCCTGCTGAGACGAATAGCCCAACATCCTGATCCCCAAGAACAGCCATAAAAGAACGGAGACCATCGACGGCAATCTTGTCTGAACGTCGCTTCACCTGCACCTTGATTCGAGGCATGTTGATTCCAAGCGGATCGGTGTGCGCCAGGATGTCAATGCCTCCATCACGACCGGGAGGCGCTATCCAAGACACATGGTAACCCATAGCGCGTAAGAGGGCCGCAACGAGGTTCTGAAAATCATATGGGCTCATGGAAAGGAGGTGTTGTTCGATACTGTTCCAAGCTGATTCTTCAGCTTCTTCATATGTACCGGACACATCCGCTGCTTCGACTTCAGCAGCCTCCTCTTCCATCGGTTCAGGGCGATTGGCAGCCCATTGTCGGTATAGCCGCCTGGCTTCAGATGTGAACTTCTCAGGATCTTTGAAGTCTTTGTAAGCCTTCAGGCCCTGCTCAGTTACGGTCCAGCGCCCCTTGGACTTCAGGATCCATCCCGCCTTTACCGGCCCGATCGTTGCAAACCGCACAATTTTTTCGAACCGGCGGACACCAGGATTATTGGGATATGAACTTTGCTCGAAAGGCGTAAGTGTGATGGAATCTTCCACTTGCTTCAGCACATCTTGCGCCTGGAGCCCTTCCGGGTGGTCTTTTAGCACTTCGATCACTTTCCTGACCAACTCCCCGCGCCGCTTTGTTGTGATCTCAGCCATCGAAGCACTCCGGGCATCTTGGGTTATCTTGTCTTGCCAATTCGCTGGAAAGGGAAATTATATGTTCATGGCACTTCTCTCTTGATCCTATTCGCCCTCATCATTCCGCCAGTCGTCATCGGACTTTCCTTCCCGCCGCCACTTGTGGGCCTTCTGAAAGGTCTTGACCGCTTTCGTCTCTTTCTCGCTGAGGTTGTCGAGCAAGAGTGTGGACACCTTCCTTGCCACCGTATTAACAGGGACGAAGTCTTCGACATACTTCAGATTAACTCGCCAGTGCTCCTGCGATACATAGTCCCCCATACCATGAGACGTAGACCGGTGAAGACATGCGGTGAGGAAAGAGAGCACGCCTTTCTTTGAGTCGATTAACTTTTCCACCCATTGACGAGGTTTTTCGTGTGAGGCCCATTTATCCCAGCGATAAAGGATGCTAAGCATGTTGCGATGGCTTGTCAGGATTCCGGAGCCTGCGGCTTGTTCAATCTTTTCCACACAGATATGGTGCAGTGCGTCCAAATCAGCGTCAGTCACATTAAAAGCATCGGGGTCCTTCTTTCGCTTCTCCTCGTTACCTTCGAGGGAAGCGATCCTTATCGGAAGGTACAGGCCCGTCGTGGCTTTCATGGCCTCTTTCAGGATAGCCCCGCGTCTGCCTATGTCCTTCTCCTGTTTCAAGTACCAATAAATGATGCGAGAGGCATGCGTGTCTGGGGAAATTGGAAAGAAGCCACCTCGGTCTTCTGGCAGTTCGTCGCCGATATCGAACAGCGCGGTGATAAACGATACGGCGTGTTGGATGTCGATTTTCTGTTTGTAGGCCTCAAGACGGTCCAGTGCGACGCCTAAGAGGCTACGCTTGTTGAGCGCACGGAATTCTCCGACTAGCCCTTCACGATTACCAACGAGCGACAGTACGCGATCTAGCTCCGCTTGGGAAATGTCTCCCTCAGGAATTGCGAGATGGAAATATCGGTCGAACACCTCAGGGTGGCAGAGACGCAGTTCCCTAAACCACTCATTCTTAGAGCCATGACAGTACATGGATCCACTGAACACCCACTCAACCGGCGGGAAGAGTTCTTTGACTATCTCGCGGACCTGGCCTGGTTGTGATGCCATTTCGACTATGGATTCAATGAGTTTTCTCGTTCGCTTCTCTTCCTCATGCGAATCACCCGCACGGTCGCCCAGGTTCGTCAGCTCTAACTTAGCCTCGGGAAGCCTCTGGTAAACGGCTGGCTCGAAGACGCGGAGCACCTCCAGCGCGATAAGGTCCACTGGGTTCACTTCAAAGCTGCCTGTGCTCCGAAACAGCGAAACGTGAAAAGAGAGGGAGGCCAGATAGCGGTACACATCCCGTAGCGTTTGGAAGTAGGGGCGAAGGCCTCCAAGGAATAGGTTGCCCCAGCGCGTCTGGTCGAACCGCTTGCCCACATCCCCATCGGTTAGTAGTTCATCGAGACCCGCGAATAGGACCTTCTCCAGGCGAGTTTGCTCGATGCGTGGGATGTCAAATCCTACTTGTACTATCTTCTCAAGGAATTCTTGTCCGCTAATGGCTGGCGGTGAGTCTAAACTACGCTCCACGATGTCCCGTTGGAACAAAAGGAGGTAGACCACGTTTGGAAAGTCAGCATTAGCTTTGACGAGTTGGAAGAGGAGTCGTATTTCTTCAGGTGTGAGGCGATCGATATCATCCAACACCACGAGGATTGGCCTTTCGAGTTCTTTCAGGGAGTCAGAAAGCTCTTTCTTTATCTCAGCCAAAGTCTGCTGTTGCACGACCGCTTGGTCCTCGACTCCTTTTGAGCCTTCTTGCGCCACGGTCGCAGATTGCTCCATCCCTTTGGCAAGCATGTCTGCGATTCCCGAACCGGGCAGTCCAAGTATTGGCAAGATGGTCTTAAGTGATTTGGCGAGAGAGGCGCCGAAGGTGAGGTAGGTTCCATAGGTTCGCCACTTGGCCGCACGTCGTTTCCCGTCTTCGCTTCCGTCCGATCGGCTCAATACCAGACCGATTTCTTGAAAGAACACCTCTGCCAGTTGATCTTGGCCTGACCATTGCCATGGATTGAACTCAATGATCAGGGGACAGTTCGTCTCGGCCAAACGGAGCGTTTGCAGGACCATGTTTTTTACCGAAGATTTCCCGGAGCCCCAAGGTCCATACATGGCAACGACCAGGCTCTCATTGCCCTGCCAGCCTTTGATGGCGGAGGTTAGGGATTTCGCAAACGGAGCACGGCCCAGGAGGTCTTCCTCAATAGAGCCGATAGGTCGATCGGCTGAAAACTGATGTTTCTTGCCCTTAGTCTCTTTGGAGTCATTCTCCATCGCCAGCCCCAATGCCAGTCGTGTTACTTCTACCCACGAAAATTGAAATGTCCAACACGGAAATCTGCGCAGTCGGCTACTTGGATGGTTTCGCGCAGGGTAGGCAGGGGAGATCGTTCAATGTTGTCGAATATTCTGGGCATTGTCTTTTCACGTATATTGGGAAATTGATCGCGAAAGGATACCCTTTCCTGGCGAGAAATCACGCCAGAAGACGAGGAACTGATGGCATATGGCGAGCTCGGAAGGGCTGGTGAAACACGGGATGGACATGCTTTGCGCCGAACCGTTTCAGGACTGCACTTGATCGAGATCGAACGCCGAGTGGAGCGAGCGCATGGCCAACTCCAGGTATTTCTCGTCGATGACGCAGGAGATCTTGATCTCCGATGTGCTGATCATCATGATATTGACGCCTTCTCGGGACAGCACCTCGAACATCTTTGCCGCCACGCCGGAGTGCGACCGCATCCCCACCCCAATCAACGAGACTTTGGCGATAGCTTCAGTCACTGAGACAGACTTCGCCTCGATATCCTTGGCGACGGCCTGAATGAGTGGCACGGCCTTCTTGAGATCAGCGCGAGGCACGGTAAACGAAAGATCCGTCAGAGCGGCTTGGCTGATGTTCTGGATGATCATATCGACATTGATGTGCGCATCTGCGACGGGTCCAAAAATTCTGGCCGCGATCCCCGGTTTGTCCGGCACCCCGATAATGGTAATTTTCGCTTGATTACGATCTCCGGTGACTCCAGCGATGGCTGCCGCTTCCATATCCGTATCTTCCTTCGTCACAAGCGTCCCCTTTCCCTCTTTGAAGCTGGAATTCACTTCGACCGGGACATTGAATTTGGCCGCAAACTCGACCGATCTCGTTTGGAGGACTTTCGCCCCGAGACTCGCCATTTCAAGCATCTCTTCATAGGCTATCCGATCGATCCGTCTCGCCGCCGGCACGATATTGGGGTCTGCCGTGTACACCCCATCGACGTCCGTGAAGATGATACAGCGATCGGCCTTCAAGGCCGCCGCCAGCGCCACAGCAGAGAGATCTGACCCTCCTCGTCCGAGCGTGGTCACATCCGACTGCTCATTGATCCCTTGGAACCCCGCCACAACGGGAACGACCCCCTGTTCCAGGGCCTCGCGGATGCGGTCCGCCGTCACACGCGCAATTCTCGCCTTGGTATGAGCGCTATCCGTGATGATGCCGACTTGCCGACCGGTAAAGGACCTGGCATTGACCCCTCGCCCTCGCAACTCCATCGCGAGAAGCGCGATGGTGACTCGTTCGCCAGTTGAGAGCAGCATATCCATTTCGCGTTCATCGGGGGTAGCCGTTACCTCGTGCGCAAGCTTGACCAGCCGATCTGTTTCACCACTCATGGCTGAGAGCACGACCACGATTCGATGTCCCGCCTGTTGCGCGTGAGCCACACGGTCGGCGACGCGGTGTATTCGTTCGATTGTGCCGACCGACGTCCCTCCGTATTTTTGGACGATCAACGCCACAGCGTCAGCTCTTTGAGAAGAACTTTATGACAAACTTCGTGGCATCGCGGGTAGGCATGTTCGCTGCGAGCGCATCCGCCTCAGTAAAGCGGCGACCGACCACCTCGGATCCCTTTCCGCCTCCTTCACCAAACGCATAGAACGCCGGGCCCTCGATTCCTGCGGTGTGATCGCAGATCACAAGAAAACGATAGGGACCTAGTGTGGACAAGCCTTCGAATAACGGACCGACAAGATGGCGATCAAACTCTTCGACCCCCTGAACTTTGGCTTTGATATCGGTGCCGTGGATCACCTCATCCGCCAACTTGGCATGCACATACACAAAATCTCCCTTGGCAAATTCTTCTAATGCCACGGTCGCCTTTGCCTGAAGATCGCCGCCGGCCAGCCGATCGAGGTCCACCGCATCCAGACCTGCACAGATCCCAAGACCACGATGCACGTCGTTGGTCGCCACGACCGCCCCCGTAACCTGGTATTTCTCAACCAGACTCGGCCATGTGACCGCTCGCCCCTCGCCCCAGAGCCAGATGCAATTCGCCGGTTTCTTCCCCGCAGCTATCCGTTCCTCATTGAGAGGATGATCGCGCAAGATGAAATAGGCCGCATCCATCAACTGGCGGAGAATATCGGCTCCATCGCCTTTCGGTAAGGCCTCTGCGATGGATTGACCAAGTATCGTCTGCGGATCGGTGCAGATGGCTCGCGGCTTCCCCTTCACCCATACCATCAGGTGGCGGTGACCCGCCCCTGGATAGAATTGGATGGTCTCCGAGCCAAGCTGCTCATTGATCGCCTCGATCAATTCGCGGGCCTCTTCAGTCTCGATCAGCCCGGCCGTGGCGTCGTCCAGGATGACATGCTGGCCCAATTTCTTGATTTCTCCGCCCTTCCCACTCTCCGGCACCACGGTGACCATCGTGCAGCGGAACACGACGTCCTGTTCCGTCCCGGACACACCTAAACTTGCCGCTTCAAGCGGTCCAGGACCCGGATAAAACTTCTTGGGATCGTACCCAAGGATCGCGGTTCCGACCAATCCACCTCCCTGGTGCACTCCGTCAGCGGGAATCATCAGCTGACCCAGCTCTCCGCTCTGCGCCAGACGATCGAGATGAGGAGTCGCCGCCGCTTGGAGCGGCGTCCGACCGCCCAGTTCTTCTTGTGGGTGATGAGCCATTCCACCGGCATGCACAATCACATATTTCATAAGATCCACACGTCTCTCAGACTTTCAACAGACGAGCCACGTCCTCGCGCGTCGCCTTGACCGTCTGTGGTTGTTTCGACACGCTGATTGCCGTATCGGCATCTTTCAACCCATGCCCCGTCAACGTACATACGACTGTCTCTCCTTCTCGTAGACCCCTGGTTCGATGCAATTTGGCCACGCCGGCGACGGACGCCGCGGAAGCCGGTTCACAAAAGACCCCTTCGGTTGCCGCCACCATGGTGTAGGCTTGGAGAATTTCCTCATCAGTCACCAGATCGATCGCGCCCGCAGATTCCTCAACCGCCTTGACTGCTGAAGACCAGCTGGCGGGATTACCGATTCGAATGGCCGTGGCAATGGTCTGTGGTTGCTCGACGACTCGGCCCAACACGATCGGAGCCGCACCAGCGGCTTGAAATCCCATCATGCGGGGCACCCTCGAAATCTGATTGGCCGCACGATATTCTTGGTACCCTTTCCAATAGGCTGTGATATTTCCGGCGTTCCCGACCGGCAACACATGAAGCGTTGGAGCCTCGCCGAGTTGATCACACACCTCAAAAGCCGCAGTCTTCTGCCCGTCAATCCGGAACGGATTCACCGAGTTCACCAATTCGATGGCCAGTGTGGCCGAAAACTCCTTGACGAGCGTCAGGGCCTGATCGAAGTTGCCTTCAATCTGAATCACCGTGGCCTGATGCATCATCGCCTGAGACAGCTTGCCCATCGCGATCTTGCCGGCTGGAATCAACACGAAAACGGACAACCCTGCGCGCGCCCCGTACGCGGCGGCCGAGGCGGAGGTGTTTCCAGTCGATGCGCACATCACCGCCCGCGCACCGCTTTCCACCGCCTTCGAGATGGCCAATGTCATACCACGGTCCTTAAAGGAACCGGTTGGATTGGCCCCTTCGAACTTCAGATAGAGTTCGACTCCTGGCGCGATGGCCTGAGCCAATCTCGTGGCTCGAATCAGAGGGGTGCTGCCCTCTCCCAGGCTGATCACAGGAGTCTTCTCCGTCACGGGGAGGAATTTACGATACTCCTCAATCACTCCACGCCAAGGGTTCATCGATTACTCATCCTTGCCTTCAATACGAATCAGCGTCGGCGACTCGGAAACGAACGCCTTCCGATTGATTTCACGCAACGCAGTCTGGACATCCCGCTCCTTCGCCACATGTGTCTTGATGACGATCGGCACGGTCTGTCCTTCGCGGCGTCCCTGTTGCACCATCGACGAAATGCTGATTCCACAGCGTCCCAACTCACCAGCGATCTGCGCCAACACGCCGGGTCGGTCTACAACGGTAAACCTGAGGTAATAGAGTGAGCTGATCTCTTCCATCGATCTCAGCCGGAGCGGCCGGCGCTGATCCGGCTGAAACGACGCCACCGGTACGCGACCGGCGCTGTTTTTTAAAAGATTTCGCCCGATCGCAATCACGTCGCTGACCACGGCACTCCCGGTCGGCATGGATCCGGCCCCCCGACCATAGAGGACGACGTCACCGACCGCATCACCAACAAGCTGGATGGCATTGTACACATCCTCAACCTGAGCAATCGGAGACGTCGAGGGAAGCATCGTAGGATGAACCCGCGCCTCAATCTCTCCATCTACCAGTTTTGCGATACCGAGCAGCTTAATCGTGAAACCAAACTGCTTCGCATAGGCGATATCGATCGGCGTGATGTTGGTAATCCCTTCCGTATAGATGTCCTTGAAGTTGACCGGGGTTCCATAGGCAAGGTTGACGAGGATAGCCAGCTTGTGTGCCGAATCGATCCCGGCCACATCAAACGTCGGATCAGCTTCAGCATACCCAGCCCGCTGTGCGTCGGTGAGTACTTCCTCGAAACTGTGCCCTTCACGGGTCATTCTGGACAAAATATAGTTGGACGTCCCGTTGATAATGCCGTAGATGGATTCGATCGTATTCCCGGCTAAGCCTTCCGTCAACGCACGAATAACGGGAATCCCGCCGCCGACGCTGGCTTCAAATCCGACATCCACTCCTTTACGCACGGCGGCGTCGAAGATTTCTTCTCCGTGAAGCGCCAAGAGCGCTTTATTTGCCGTCACCACATGCTTCCCGGCCAGGATCGCATCCAGGATGATGCGTTTGGCCGTATCGTATCCACCGATGAGCTCAATGACGATATCGATGTCTGGAGCAGACAGAACCTGTGTGCTGTCGGTCGTCAATACCCCGGCAGCCAAGGTTACGCCACGATCCCTGATAATATCCCGATCTGCCACGCGAACGAGTTCGACCGGGACACCGACACGCCGGGTAATGAGGGCGGCATTATCGAGAAGGATCTTGGCAACACCGGTGCCGACCGTACCGAAGCCCACAATCCCGATTCCGATACGCGATCTCATTCCTCATCCCCATCAAGCTTGAGGGCTTTACGAATTCCTCTGACGGCCTGCCGGGTACGATGTTCGTTTTCTACCAGCCCAAACCGCACGTATTCATCACCGCCTTCACCGAATCCGATCCCCGGAGAAACGGCCACTTTTGCCTCTTTGAGTAAGAGTTTTGAAAACTCCAAGGATCCCATGTGGCGATAGGGCACAGGGATACGCGCCCACACAAACATCGTGGCCAGAGGCTTTGCGACTTGCCAGCCGATCCGATTCAGCCCTCCCACGAGGACATCCCTGCGCTTTTGGTAGCGCAGAACCGTATCCTTGACACAGTCCTGCGGCCCATTCAAGGCGATCACACTGGCGATCTGAATTGGCTGAAAAATACCATAGTCGAGATAGCTCTTGATCTTTCCCAACGCTCCAACGACCTCTCGATTACCTACACAAAATCCTACTCGCCAGCCTGGCATGCTGTAGGCCTTGGACAGAGTATAGAATTCTACCCCGCAGTCTTTGGCGCCCGGGACCTGAAGAAAGCTCGGCGCCTTATACCCGTCAAACACCAGGTCGGCATAGGCGAGGTCGTGGATGACGATGACGTTGTGCTCCTTGGCAAACGCCACGATCTTCTTGAAGAACTCCAAATCCACGACGGCCGTCGTAGGATTGTGGGGGAAATTGATGACGAGAATCTTCGGTCTCGGAAACGTCTGCCGATAGACACGCGTCAGATCTTCGAAAAAATCGCTATCCTGACGGAGTTCGATACCGCGGACCTCACCACCCGCAATAATGAAGCTGTACATGTGGATGGGATACGTCGGCGTTGGGGTCAGGACCACATCGCCCGGGCCGATCAGGGCCAAGGCCAGGTGGGCAAGACCTTCTTTTGATCCGATGGTGACAATCGCTTCAGTCTCCGGATCTAGGTCAACACCGTAGTTTCGCTTGTACCACCCACAGATCGCATGCCGTAGCTTCGTGATACCGCGCGAGGCCGAGTAACGATGATTCGTTCCTTTACGGGCGGCCTCGATCATCTTCTCGACGATATGAGGCGGGGTCGGTTGATCGGGATTCCCCATCCCAAAATCAATAATGTCTTGCCCACGTTGGCGAGCCTCAAGCTTGAGTGATTGAACTTGCGCGAACACGTACGGTGGGAGTCGCTTGATTCGATAAAAACCTTCGCCCAGCCCCATGAACTTCCTTTTGACTGCTATTATATATTTCTCAAAACTCACTCATCCCAATAAGAATGAGTGAAGGGTTCCTGAAAGGCCCTATTCTAATGGAGGGCTTTGGTCGAGTCAATTTACCTAACTTTCTACGGGGTTCCGAAGTTGTCAGATGCGCCTACTCCTCATCCGGTTCTTCACCAATCCACGAACCCGTTCTTGCCCCCTCTCGCTCCTTTCTGCTACTACTACCGCTAGATTAATGGCTCTAGCCTGTTTCACGTACTTGTTCTCGGACTAACTGGATGTAAGGAGGAGGGATGGCCCGGCTTGGTGTGAATATCGACCATGTGGCGACGTTGCGGCAAGCACGTGGAGGAACCGATCCAGATCCCTTGGCAGCTGCAGTGCTTGTCGAGCTGGCAGGAGCAGACGGCCTGGTCGTCCACCTGCGGGAAGATCGGCGCCATATCCAAGATCGAGATCTTCAACTCCTTCGTGAAATAACCCGGACAAAGCTCGACCTTGAAATGGCGGCCGACGCAGAAATGGCGAAGATCGCCCTGAACATCAAGCCCGACCTGGTCACGTTGGTACCAGAAAAGCGACAGGAACTTACCACTGAAGGGGGCCTCGATATCGCCGGGCATCGTGACCGAATTCAGAGTATTGTGAATATGTTACATAACGGGGGAATCCCCGTCAGTGTCTTTGTTGAGCCCGATCTGAATCAGATCAGGGCTGCGCACAAGATTGCAGCTGATTTCGTGGAGCTGCATACCGGTCGGTACGCGAACGCCACCCGCTCTAAAGAAGCCGATGCGGAATTCGAAGCCATTACCCACGCCGCCAAGCTGGCCTACAAGCTTGGGATCGGCGTCAATGCTGGGCATGGACTGAATTATCGCAACATCAAACGTTTGACACATATTCCCGAAATCGTTGAGTACAACATCGGACACAGTATCATCGCCCGGTCGGTCCTCGTCGGTCTCGTAGAAGCCGTGAAAGAAATGAAGGCCCTACTCAGTTGAGTTGAGATCGTCGACCTGCTGGGTCCGCCCGTTCTTCTCGTTCGTTCACCATGACCAAGATTATTACCGCTGCACAGATGCAGGCACTCGACCGCCGGACGATCTTAGAGGCTCGTATCCCTGCGACCACATTGATGGAACGCGCTGGCTCGGGCGTTGTCTCTTGCCTTGAGCAACGGTTGGGGCCCGTACGGGGCAAGAGAATCACCGTGGTGTGCGGCAAAGGCAACAATGGGGGGGATGGATTCGTTGTTGCGCGCCTCCTCCGTCGACGCCATGCGAATGTGAGCGTCCTCGTCGTGACGCCCACGTCCGAACTGAGCCGTGATGCTGCCACCATGTATAAGCAATTCGTTCGTGGCGCAGGGAAGTCCTCCGTCTACCTCTATGCGTCCAAGGCCCAAGCGCAAACACTCTTGCAGGATAGTGATATCCTCATTGATGCCCTCCTCGGAACAGGCCTCTCCGCTACTGTCACCGGGCGCTATGCCGAGGCCATTGACTGCATCAATGAAACCGGTCGTCCCGTGGTAGCCGTTGATCTTCCATCGGGCCTCCATGCTGATACTGGAACGGTCCTTGGCCGAGCCATTTGTGCCTCCCTTACCGTGACCTTTGGGCTACCGAAGTTAGGCCTTTATCAGAATGATGGAATCGACCTCGCTGGAGAGGTGGCGCTCGTCGACATCGGAATTCCGCCGGCCTACATCGACGCGGTCCAGAGCCGAACGACCTTGCTGACACCGCACGTGGTGCGCACATACCTGCCGAAACGGCAAGCATCGAGTCACAAAGGAACATTCGGCCATGCCGGTATCATCGCAGGATCCGTCGGAAAAACCGGTGCAGCCGCCATGGCTGCTCAGGCGGCCCTGCGTGTCGGTGCAGGCCTCGTGACGGTCGCGATCCCTACAAGTGTCAACGATGTATTGGAAGCAAAGTTACTGGAAGCGATGACGATTCCGATGCCTGAAACGAAAGCGCGCACCTTGGCACGAACCGCATTCGATCGGCTCGTCGCCTTCATGGAAGCGAGAACTGCTATCGCCATTGGTCCAGGTCTATCAACTCATCCAGAAACGGTGGAACTGGTCCGGGCCTTGACGAAACAGCTGGACCGGCCGGCTGTGTTGGATGCGGACGCCCTGAATGCGTTGACCGGGCGGACTGCCCTCCTGGCAGCGTGCAAAACACCGCCAATCATCACCCCCCACCCCGGAGAAATGGCACGACTGGAGGCTGACGCAACGCCTCAGACCGTCAACAGTGATCGGATCGGTACTGCCACCCGCTTCGCACGGGAACGGGGACTGTTCGTCGTTCTGAAAGGGGCTCGGACCGTCGTCGCCAGACCTGATGGAGTCGTCGCTATTTGCCCGACGGGTAATCCTGGCATGGCGACTGCTGGAACAGGCGATGTCTTGACCGGCATGATCGTGGGACTCTTGGCCCAAGGCGTACCCCCCTGGGAAGCGGCCTGTGCCGCCACCTACCTACATGGCGTCGCCGGGGATTTGGCTTCAGCGAGAAAGGGACAAGCCGGGTTGATCTCGCGTGACGTCATCGAGGAGATTCCCCATGCCCTCAAGCTCATGCATCAGGCTCCATCAAACGAAACCAATGAGAATATGCGGAACGATCCCATGTGAGAATGTTTCATGGCTACCTCTGTCAGCTCTCTGGACCTTCTCCTCTCATCTCCTGGCAAGACAGAATCATTCGGATATGCCATTGGCCAGTTGCTTCGTGGAGGTGAGGTACTTGCCTTGATCGGTGAATTAGGAGCTGGTAAGACAGCACTGGTCCGCGGGGTCGTGGCTGGCCTTGGAGTCCCATCTGCTGCTGTCAGGAGTCCAACGTTCCTGCTGGTCCATGAATACCAAGGGAGGATTCCGGTCATTCATATCGACCTGTATCGGTTGCAGACACCTGAAGAAGCCGAATCGATTGGACTCTCCGATTACCTTACGGATGGCGTGGCTGTTGCCATTGAGTGGGCAGACCGATTTCCTCAGCTGCTTCCGGATGACCGACTTGAAGTGAGGCTCGCTCATCGGACCAGGAGGACCAGAAGCGCTCTGTTGGAAGCACGAGGCCCACGCTCTCGCTCACTTCTCGCTCGCATCAAGAAAATCTGGCGTCGAACCCCTCGATCATCCCAGCCAATCCTCCAACCAAACAGAAAGACTTCGCCGCGATGACTCGACTGATTCTCATCGGTATTGTTGTGCTCCTTTCGTTGGCCTTCTTCCTTCAAAACCAAGAGCAGGAAGTCACACTCCGCTATTTCTTTGGATTGCTCGAAGCCTCAACTCCGATTTACAAACCCATTATGGCTGGATTTCTCATCGGCCTTTTGGTCGCAGCCATCTTGTTGTTTCCCCCCTGGATACGTGGACGTATCGATCTTCGACGTAAGACGAAGGCCTTACAGGAAGCTGAATCGAACTTAGAGCGACTTCGGCAGTCGCTTGAGAAGATGTCTGGACGCACCCACGCTCCCACACCGATGGAGTCTTCGAGAGACTTTACTGATGAGTGACCAGACCCTGAGCCCGCTGATGCGGCAGTATCGGGATATCAAGCAGGGATACCCTGACGCCATCCTGTTTTTTCGGGTCGGGGATTTTTATGAAATGTTCTACGAGGACGCTCAGGAGGCCTCCCGACTCTTATCGATCGCCCTCACGTCTCGCGATAAGAACAGCGCCCATCCGGTTCCACTATGCGGCGTTCCCTATCATGCCGCAACCGGCTATATCGCAAAGTTATTGAAGGCCGGCCGCATCGTGGCGTTGTGCGAGCAAGTCGAAGATCCCAAGGTGGCCAAAGGTTTGGTACGCCGTGAAGTGGTCAGGCTCTATACTCCCGGCACACTCGTAGACACAGAATTTCTCGCTCCGTGCGAGCTCAACTACCTTGTCGCGTTCGTCCTTCAATCCGACATGATTCATGGAAAATCAATCGGCTTGTCCGTCCTTGAGGTTTCAACTGGTGAATTTTGGGGAATGGAGTTTCACGGTCTCCACGCGGTCACGCAACTATTGAATGAACTCTCTCGACTGGACCCTCGAGAAGTGCTTTTTCCTGCAAACCTCGTCCCTGAATGCTCCGCTTGGATCCAACAAATCGTAGGAACACGCCTGTGTGAACGGCCTCCCACATCGTTCACCCAGCACTCTGCTGCTCAGACCTTAATGACGCATTTCCACGTACGGGACTTTAACGCCTTAGACTGTTCCGACAGCCTCGCCGCCAGTAGCGCAGCAGGCGCGGTCTTATCGTACTTACGCGAGACTCAACCGACAGTTCCTCTGGATCATATTCGCCGATTTACTATCAAGCGCAATGACGAATACATGCACCTGGATGGCAGCACCATCCGTAATCTGGAACTTCTCAAACCATTGCTATCGAACGAGAACGCGCCGGGTTCGAAGTCTACTACGCTCCTGAGCGTGCTGGATCGGACTTCCACGGCCATGGGAAGTCGACTCCTTCGCCAGTGGCTGGTACGGCCGTTACGCCATGATGACCAGATACGGCAGCGTCTTGATGCGGTCGAAGAACTAAAAGACCACATGCAGGTCAGAACCGCATTACGGACCGCCTTGCGAGAGATCCAGGATATCGCGCGACTTGGCAGTCGCATCGTACTCGGCTTGGCCGGTCCGCGAGAACTTTTGGCCCTCAAGCAATCTCTTTCGGTGTTGCCTGAGATTGATGTCCAGCTAGCACGGCTGCAGAGTCTGCTGCTCTGTCAGACACGAACATCATGGGATAGCGGTCAGGATCTCTACGACGTGATTGAGCGTGCAATCCGAGCTGATGCTTCACCTTCCATTCGAGACGGGAATATCTTCGTAGATGGCTATGACCCGGTCATCGATGAGTTGCGCAAAGCCAGCAAGGAAGGAAAAACTTGGATCGCTGCAATCGAGACACAGGAACGCGACCGAACGGGCATTGAGTCATTGAAGATCCGTTACAATCAGGTCTTTGGCTATTACATCGAGATCACTAAATCCAATCTTGCCCGAGTCCCCGCTGACTACATTCGCAAGCAAACGCTGGTCAATGCTGAGCGATTTATGACCGCCGAATTGAAAGAGCTGGAAGAACGTGTCACCGGAGCCGAGGCCAAGCTCCTGGCTCGTGAGCAGGAGGTTTTCATCCAGCTTCGCTCCCGGTTGGCCCAAGAAGCCCACCGATTGGACGCCATGGCGGCCGCCCTTGCGCTCCTTGATGTCGTCGCTGGATTGGCCGAGGTGGCCGCTCTGTACCGGTATACCAAGCCAACGGTGACTGAAGGAGGTGCCCTTCTCATCAGGGAAGGTCGTCACCCGGTCGTCGAGCGAATCTGTACGGATTCAGTATTCGTCCCGAATGATACCGTGTTGGACCTTGAACTGAACCGCCTCCTGATCATTACAGGACCAAACATGGCAGGAAAGAGCACCTATCTTCGTCAGGTCGCACTGATTGTCTTGATGGCTCAGATTGGCAGCTTTGTACCAGCCTCAGAAGCGACGATTGGATTAACTGATCGCATCTTCACAAGAGTAGGAGCCTCGGATAATCTGGCCGGGGGGCAGAGCACCTTCATGGTCGAAATGGTAGAGACCGCGAATATTCTCCAAAACGCGACTTCCCGCAGCCTCATTCTGTTGGACGAAATCGGGCGCGGCACAAGCACCTACGATGGTCTGAGTATCGCATGGGCTATTGCGGAATATATTCACGACTGCAGTAGGTTGGGCGCACGCACCTTATTCGCAACCCACTATCATGAGATGACGCAATTGGAGCAACAACGGATCGGAATCAAGAACTATCGTGTCGCCGTCCAGGAATGCGACGGCGATGTGGTGTTTCTCAGAAAAATCGTGGCGGGGAAAGCTGACCGAAGTTACGGCATTCATGTGGCCAAATTGGCAGGGCTTCCTATGGAGGTCATTCGCCGTGCACAAGCAGTGCTGTCACAGCTGGAACAACCGGAGTCTGTCAGCTCCGGGATCAATCAGGATGAACACCCGACCACATCGGAACTGCTTCCTCATCCTCATCCGATGATAGAAGAGGTCAAACAGATCGACCTATTTTCGATGACACCGCTCGATGCGCTGAATCGCCTCGCCGAGTTGCAACGTATGGTGAGATCGGAGCGCAGTGATCCATCCGACCGGTAATCCATATTGACGAGATGGTAAAAATAAAACGGGCGGCATTCCCAAGAGGAATGCCGCCCGCTCGTATCTTGCAAGAGTCTTCAGTGCGCTTGATTATATTGTGCAGTTGAATGAATCAGACCACCGACGGTTTTCCCGCCTGGAAGCATCACATCGTACTGCATGCCCACATTGCCGCCATCGGGCGTCACTGGCGAGCTGTTAAGACCCGCCATGCCTTTCGCGCAAGTTGGTTCGAATTCATTTTTTCCAGCGCATTCCCTAAGACGAAGCGCGGAAATACTCAGAGGCTTCCCCACCGAACCAGACACCTCAGGTAACTTCTTCACCGATGAAATCACCCGGTGATTCTGCTCGGTTTCCGTGGCGACGAATTCGATCAAGTCCGTCGTGCTGCCAGGGGGAACTTCCTTGGCTGCCGTAGGTCCAGAATGAAGGCGACCCATCTTCTTCAGCTCTTGCCAGGCTGACTTATCGGCATAGAACTTCAGCGTTTTGCCAGGATGAACTTTTTGCCAATACAATCCACTCTCCGCATTCCCACCGAAGACGGCTGTGTTAATCCACACGGCTTCATCGTATGGATCAAGGATGATCACCCGACCTTGAATGGTGGTCGGTTTGCTCATGTCACCCCATTCGAATCGTTCTTGAAATGACTCAATAGCCGAGGCAGTTGAAGTCAGACCAGCTACCAGTGCAACGGATGCCAGCATGGCGGCACCTTGCTTGTACAACATCATAATCGCGTCCTCCTTGAACAACATCATCTGTACGCTTTGAACGTGACTACTCCTTGATGACTTTGAACCCGGTGATCATTCTGCCGTCCAGCGTGACTTCCATGGCAACCAATTCTTGAGAGGCCTTGATTATTTGGTCCATCAAGGCTTTGTCTTTGACCGCCAGACGAACCGTGGTGGCCGCATGGTACCAGCCGGAATAGGTTGAATTTTTCTCACTGCCGCCGGAGAATCCCCAGGCACAACAACTGAACAATGGATCAGGCGGCTTCACGTCAAGCATCGTTGATGATCGCCCTCCACTGTCGCCGGACCCTGGTTCTCCTGTATTCCAATATTGAATGCCGAACAAGAGCTCCCCATCGGGGTTGTCCGCCCACTGCGACCAGACGCGACCTTGCAACTTCTTGGCCGCCTCAGCAGCCTTTAGGGGCTTCCCTCCAACGACCGCATCAGCAAGGCCTAGGTGCTCTATGGCACCTGCAGCGAATGAAAAATCAGCCGCCAGCAAACCCAAAGACGAAAAAACCGCCGCTGCAGCTAGAACGACAGCGCTTTTCATAGGTAATCCCTCCTTCGTCGATTTGAGCACGATACTCGGATTAGGATGTTAGTTCTTTCTATTACGCGGTCTTGATATAACTCACAAATCTTCTTGAAAATTTAGAGTTCTTCAATAACTTGGACCAAAAACCAACGCAAGGCCGTCCGGTTGGTACCGGAACGGTACTGAAACTACAAGGCCCTGTCAAGAAAATGTTTGCCAGAGTTGTCACAGGCATGATGCACAGTCCTTACAGCATATACAAAACAATACGTTATACGTCTTCTCCGGCTGGAAAGTATGTTGTGGTCAGGCTTGGCTTTTGGGGAATTGTCCGCTCAACGCCTTCACTTGCCGTGTGGACAGTGGCCCCAGCCCTGTTAGGGCTATTTTCCCAGGGGTGAAGAGATCCTGTGCTACGTGACTTATTTGTTGTGGGGTAATCGCATCTATTTTCACAATCATGTCTTCCAGGTTCGTATGGCCGCGGGAGATCAATTCATCTTTGGCAAGCTTGTTCATCCGGCTATGCGAACTCTCCAAGCTGAGCATGAGGCCGCCTTTCATCTGTTCTTTTGTCCGTTTTAGCTCATGCCGATCAATTCCATCTCTGCGCAAGCGCCGGATCTCACGGCTAACGAGCTCAAGAACACGCTCAACCTCCCGTGCTTGCGTGCCTGCATAGACGGTGATCGTACCGCCATCGGAATAACCCGACAAAAATGAGTAGATTGAATAGGATAAGCCCCTTTTTTCACGGATCTCCTGGAACAGCCTTGAACTAACGCCACCACCAAGGACACTGTTCAACGCATAGACCGCATATCGATCCTTATGACCGGCGGCAACGCCCTTGAGTCCTAGACAGAGGTGCACTTGCTCTAACGATTTGCGTTTCACGATGGCGCCACCACAGATCTCTGGAGGCAAACGTTTCCGAGGAAGGACGTCTGACGAAGGGCGATACTTCCCAAAGGTGCGAGCCATCGTCTTTTCGAGCTGCTGTTGATTGAAGTTCCCGGCTACGGCGAGCACGATCTCTTCGGGACGATAGTGCGTATCAATGTACTCGATGAGATCCTGTCGGCGGATCCGGGCGATTGTTGATTCCCGCCCAAGAATCGGACGACTCAAGGGATGTGTGCCCATCGCTAACTTAGTATGTAACTCTTGAACGAGATCTTCGGGATCGTCTTGAACCATTCGAATTTCTTCAAGGACGACCTGCTTTTCCTTTTCAATTTCTTTCTTTCCAAGTCGGGAGCGGAGAAACAGATCTCCCAAAAGGTCGAGGGCCTTTGGGAGATGTTGATCTAATACCTTGACGTAGTAGGTTGTGGTTTCTCGTGTGGTGAAGGCGTTCATCTCGCCCCCCAACGCATCGATTTCACGAGAAATGTCCGTGGCCGATCGAGTGGTCGTGCCTTTGAAGAACATATGTTCAATGAAATGGGCGTACCCAGCCTGTGTTGGACTTTCATCACGAGAGCCCGTATTGACCCAGATGCCGATGGTGACGGATTTGAGGGTTGGGATTCGCTCGGAGACCAAGCGAATCCCGTTCTTGAGGATGAGCTTACGGTACAAGTGTTACCCGCCCACTGACTCGTTTGTACCGCCGCCCGTCGGTGCGGGCATGGTTTCTTTTCGGCTAAGCCGAATCTTGCCTTGTCTATCGATCTCCAGCACCTTCACAAGAATTTGATCGCCTTCGGCGACCTCGTCAGACACGGCTTTCACTCGATGATGCGCCAACTGTGAGATATGGACCAACCCATCGGTGCCAGGCAGTACCTCCACAAAGGCACCAAAGTCCATAATCTTTCTGACCGTTCCCGTATAGATTTTCCCGATTTCGACTTCCTCGGTCAGGCGGTTGATGATCTCTTTGGCTTTTTGTAAGGAGGTGCCGTCTGCAGAAGCGATGGTCACAATCCCGGTATCTTCGACACTGATCTTGACGCCGCAGTCGGACTGAATGCCCCGGATGGTTTTGCCGCCCTGTCCGATAATATCGCGAATCTTATCTTGCTTGACCTTCATCGTATAGATACGAGGGGCAAACGCCGACAACTCGGCGCGATGGCTGCCGAGGGCCTTCGCCATATGGCCAAGAATGTGGAGACGTCCCACCCGGGCCTGCTCCAAGGCTTGCTGCATCAACGCTGTGGTGATGCCACCAATCTTAATGTCCATTTGCAGTGCCGTCACACCGTTCTTGGTCCCGCACACTTTGAAGTCCATATCACCCAGATGATCTTCAAGGCCGAGAATATCCGACAAGATAATGACGTCGTCCCCTTCTTTGATCAAACCCATCGCAATGCCGGCGACTGGCTCCTTGATGGGAACGCCTGCGTCCATCATGGCCAGCGTCCCACCGCACACGGTTGCCATCGAGGAAGATCCATTGGATTCCAAAATCTCAGACACAATCCGTAAGGTGTAGGGGAAGACGTCCTTGCCCGGGATGACAGGCTTCAACGCCCGTTCCGCCAAGGCTCCGTGCCCAACCTCACGCCGTCCGGGCGTGCGAAGCGGCCTCGCCTCACCGACGCTGAATGGCGGGAAGTTGTAATGCAGCATAAAGGTCCGCATGTACTCGCCTTCCAACGCATCGATACGCTGTTCATCATCACTCGTCCCTAGCGTCACCACCGCTAAGCTCTGTGTTTCGCCGCGGGTAAAGATTGCAGAACCATGGGCTCGCGGCAGGGCGCTAACCTCACAAGTAATTGGACGAATATCCTCAGGACCGCGTCCGTCGGCGCGAGATCGCTTCTCTAAAATCATCTTCCGGACTTCCGTGTATTCCAATTGATGGAACACAATCTTGATGTGCCGCTCCCTCGAGGAATCCTCTGGCTTTTTCAGCTTGGCGATGGTGTCGGCCAGAATGTGGTCCAACCGCTCCTGCCGGGCAGTCTTGTTGGCAATCATGATGGCGTCACGAATGGGTTGCGCAACCAACGCCTTGATCTCGGTCTGCAACGCGGAATCGATCGACTCTTGAACGACGACCCGCTTCACCTTTCCGACCTTCTTGGCCAGTTCATCGATCTTCCGAACAATTTTCTTAATCTCGGAGTGAGCCAATTCCAGAGCCTCGAGCATCATCTTCTCGGATAATTCATTGGCACCTGCCTCCACCATCATTACCGCGTCCGCTGTGCCCGCAACCACCAGATGCAGCTCGCTCTGCTCCATCGTTTCAAGGTCAGGATTGACGACGAGCTGACCATTGACGCGACCGATCCTCACACCGGCCACGGGGCCGTTGAACGGAATGTTCGATACCGCGAGGGCAGCTGATGCCGCTGTGATTCCAATCACGTCCGACGAACCGGTCTTATCTGCCGATAGGACGGAGGCAATGACCTGCGTCTCGAAATAGTAGCCTTCGGGAAACAACGGGCGGAGGGGTCGGTCAATCAAGCGGCTGGTCAGGACTTCCTTCTCAGCCGGTCGACCTTCTCGCTTGAAGTAGCCTCCAGGAATTTTCCCGGCCGCGTAGGCCTTTTCCTGGTAATCAACGGTCAAGGGCAGGAAATCGATGCCGGGCTTGGCGGTTTGCGCAGCCACGGCCGTCGCAAGGATGACCGTGTCGCCATACGAGGCCCATATCGACCCGTCAGCTTGTTTTGCGACACGGCCAGTTTCAAGGCGAAGGGTTCGACCTGCAATGTCGATTTCTACGACGTGTATCATCTATGGTGTCTCCTCTGGTTAGATCCACAGATGCCCACTGAGATACGCTCAACGGCAGATGAGTAGTTGAAAAGCTGAAAGCGACGAACTTCTCGCCAGCTTTACAGCTTTTCACTCTTAGCACCGCACACTTGGTGTGAGCGCATGTCGGTGTTCATCTGTGGGACATTCGAACGATGCCATGGCGCCGGTCAACGCCGCTGTTCGCACGACCGGTTACTTACGAATGTTGAGTCGCTCGATCACGGTCTTGTAACGCGCTTCCTCCACACCACGGAGATAGTCCAGAAGACGCCGCCGCCGTCCAACGAGCTGCAACAATCCACGCCTCGAGTGGTGATCCTTTTTATGAGTCTTGAAATGTTCGGTGAGATACGTAATCCGGTTGGTCAATACCGCAATCTGAACTTCCGGCGATCCGGAATCCTTGTCATGCTGCTGATATTGCTTGATGAGTTCACTCTTTACTTCTTTTAATAATGCCATACTTACTCCTTCCGTATTAATGACTCAAGAGACTCAGTACTTTGCGAATTCGAATCGACCCCATGCCGCTGGCATCATGAGTTCCAATGGCCAACAACTGACCGGCTTCATCCTTGAGGCGTACCGAAACTGTGGAATGGGCAGGAGGGAGTTGCCCGACTCCCATCGGAAAAATTGGTGAGCCATTCAAGACACGCTGCGCCTGTTCCGCGTTCACGACTACTGCCGGAAGTTGGACGAGGAGTTGATCCAACGACATGAATTGCTTCGTGAGAGTTCCCATCGTGAGATGGCTGGCAACTTGATCAATCGTCACGGACTGTTCGATGGACAGTGGGCCGACACGGCGACGCTCGAGCGCATAGAGATGCCCTCCTACCCCTAAGGCCTGTCCGATATCGGTACACAAGGTGCGTATATACGTGCCTTTGGAACACACAATGCGCAGGGCCACGTCACGACCGTGAACGGCCACGATCTCCAGCTGATGAATGGCAATCGATCGCTCTGCCCGATCGACCGTCCTGCCTGCCCGGGCGGCTTTATACAGAGGCTGTCCACCGACTTTCACCGCTGAATACATTGGTGGCAATTGCTGCTGCACTCCTCGGAATCGGGTGATCACTGCCTGAAGCATGTCCTCTGTGATCGCACTTGGATCAACCCTGCTTAAAACCTGCCCGGTTGCATCCTGGGTGTCGGTGGTTTCCCCCAAGCGCATGACGGCGTGGTACTCCTTATCCCAATCGATCAGGTACTCGGCGATCCTTGTGGCCCGTCCGACCAGGATAGGCAACACACCGGTGGCACTAGGATCCAGCGTACCGGCATGACCGACTTTGCTTCCCCTCAATAAGCTCCGAACCTTGGCGACGACATCGTGTGAGGTCCAGCCGGCTTCCTTATGGACAACAAGGACTCCCTCCAGGACATCACCCAGGTCCGTTCTGATACCTGTCCGGTCCATACCCTTAAGAGTCCGTGATTCTCTGAGCACTGCTCGGAGAGTCCTGGGTTTCCTGCTGTTCAGTCTCCCCATGCAGGCCTTCCAAGAGCTGCATGATCCGATCACCGCGAGGTCCGCTCACGTCCTTCTTGAAAATCACATCGGGCAGGTAGCGGAGCGAGAGGCGTCGTCCTAATTCCGACCGCACAAACCCACTGGCTTTTGAGAGGCCAGTAAAGACATCGCGCTCGGCTTCTTCCGTTTCCATGGTCGTGACAAAAATATGCGCGATGCGCAAGTCCGCTGTCATCTCGACATCGGTAACCGTGACGTTATGGACCCTAGGATCCTTGATTTTCCGCATGAGAATATCCGCCACTTCCATGCGAATCTGGTCAGCGACTCGGTCTGCTCTTTTATAGGTCGTCTTCGACATCTTCGTACCCAGCCTTACCAGTCGCAAGCATGACAGGGGACTTAGAGGAATTCCAGCTGAACTCGTGACACTTCAACTGCTGGCATGCTTTTGATCAGATTCAACGCTTTTTCAAGCACCTGGCTCACGTGGTTATGCTCATTCGAAACACACGCCATTCCAAGAATAGCCTTCTGCCAGAGATCCTGGCTATCCACTTCGGCAACTGAGAGGTTAAACGTGCCACGAAGCCTGTCCTTAATCCCATGAAGGACTTGACGCTTGTCTTTAAGCGACTGGCTCCCTGGAATGAATAACTCGATGGTGTATAGCCCCACAACCATGGCCTGGGTTCGGTTAGCGCCGGCCCACACCAGAGGCTCCGTGATTCAGCTTCATGAGCTGGTCAGGCCTCCAGATAAGAGGCTACAATAAAAATCATTCGGCTGCTACTAGAGCTTCGCCGGGATCTTATCGACTGTGTAGGCCTCAATGATATCGCCGGATTTGACATCATTGAAGTTTTCGACGCTCAACCCGCATTCATACCCCTGCTGCACCTCACGAACATCATCCTTGAACCGCCGTAACGAACCAAGTTTACCCTGATAGACCACCACATTGTCCCGAATCACTCGGACTCCGACGCTTGACCGAGAGATCGTTCCATCAATCACATACGCCCCTGCTACGGCTCCGATCTTTGGAATCATAAAGACCTGCCGTACTTCCACTCGTCCTAACACGCGCTCTTTCAGGGTCGGCTCAAGCAAGCCCTCCATCGCAGCCTTGATGTCTGCGATGGCGTCATAAATGATCGTGTAGAGCCTGATATCGACACCCTGCTGTTCGGCCAATGCTGCTGCCTTTGGTTCTGGCCTGATATTGAAACCGATGATGATGGCTCGCGACGCGGAGGCAAGCAACACATCAGATTCCATAATCCCACCAACTCCGTTATGGATCACGCGTAGCTTGACAGCATTCGTCGACAGCTTTTCAACCGCGCCAACCAAGGCTTCAGACGATCCTTGCACGTCGGCTTTGACGACAATGGCCAACTCCTTCACGGATCCTTCTTGAATCTTTGCAAAGAGATCATCCAAGGTGACCTTCGCGGGGCCAGTTAGCTCTGCAGCTCGACGATTTTGCGCTCGTTCCTCCGCGATCTCTCGGGCAACTCGTTCATTGGAGACAACATGGAAGACATCTCCCGCTGACGGCACGCCCGGTAATCCAATAACTTCCACCGGAATGGACGGCCCTGCCTGCTGCGATTTTTCACCGCGATCACTAAGGAGAGCCCGAACACGCCCGCTGAATATTCCAACGACATAGGCGTCGCCCACCCGTAGAGTCCCACTCTGAACCAACACCGTCGCAACTGGACCCCTCCCGCGTTCAATCTTGGCTTCGATGACAGTGCCTTTCGCCTGCTTGTGTGGATCCGCCTTGAGTTCAAGTACTTCCGACTGAAGCAAAATCATCTCGAGGAGAGTATCAAGACCCATTTTCTCTTTAGCAGACACCTCGACGATAATGGTATCGCCACCCCAAGCCTCGGAAATCAATCCATGTTCCGAAAGAGCGTTTTTTACCCGATCAGGATTGGCGGTCGGCTTGTCGATCTTATTCATCGCCACGATCAGCGGTACTCCGGCTGCCTTGGCATGGTTGATCGCCTCGATCGTTTGCGGCATCACACCATCGTCTGCCGCAACAACCAAAATGACGATATCCGTGACCTTTGCGCCACGAGATCGCATGGCCGTAAACGCCTCGTGACCAGGAGTGTCGAGAAACGTGACCTGCTTACCGCGCACTGAGACGGTATAGGCGCCGATATGCTGAGTAATGCCCCCGGCTTCCCCTTCCGCCACTTTTGTTTGGCGAATGGCATCTAGGAGCGACGTCTTCCCGTGATCGACGTGCCCCATAATGGTCACCACCGGCGGTCGAGGTTCCGGCCGTTCATCATCGCCGGTCTCAATGATATCTTGCAGCAACTCGTCCCCAATTTTCTCGACCGAGACCTCAACTTTGATTCCGCTTTCCTCGGCGAAAATTGATGCAGCGTCTAGACTCATAGGTTGCTGAAACGTCAACATTTGTCCCATATCCATCAGTTTGCGAACGATGTCGGCCGGCCGTTGACCGATCAACTCAGCGAATTCTTTCACCGTTGTCCGAGGGGTCACTTTCACGCTCTTGCGACGTGGCTTGGTGACTTCTCCCGGGGTGCTATGGTGGACATGCTTCGATCGGTCATCGCGGCGCTGCACTGGAATGGCACGAAGGTCTTGCCAGCGAGCGGCGTCTTCACGTAATTTCACATCTTGCTGCTCATCCTTAGGACGGCCTGTTTTTTTCGCTTTCTTGAGCTTTTCCTTGAGAGCCTCTGCCTCGATAGCCTCGAATGCCATGCTTTTCTTTTTACTGGCGACAGACTCGGGAGTCGCCACCACGGGTATGGCCGGCGCGATAGTCGGCTTGGCCGGCGGCGCTTCCTGCTTCACATCGAGTGGCACCGGTGCGGATGGAGCTACCTCGACAAGACCTTCTTTCACTGGAAGACTGCGGTCGACTGGGCCATCGCTAGCAAGGCGCTCAACCGATGGAGTCGGTGTCGTCACAAGACTTGAGGACGCGGGCTGCGCTGAACGCTCAGTCTCACCAATCGAGGCTGAAAGAATGGCCTCAATGGGCTCGTCTTCCTTCTTTCGCTTGATGAGAATGCGCCGTTTATCAGGCTTGAGCGGCTCTTCGACGACAGGGCCCTTTGCCCCCACAGTTTTCCCTCGACTCGTATGCTCCGCCAACTTTGCACCGACCTCTCTCTCGATTCCCGTCCCTTGACTCGTCGATTTTGCAGCCATCTTATCCAACACCTTCTGAACGATATCCTCCTCAAGCGTACTGCTGTGAGATGACACCGAGACCCCCAACTTCTTGAGCTCGGGGATGAGCACTCGATTTTCCATGCCTAACTTCTTCGCAAGTTCGTATACACGCATAGCCATGAGGACGGTTCCGTATTCTATCCGCTCGTTGCTTCCTCAGCTCTGGCAGCCTGCCGAGCTTCTTCTTGCAGTCGTTGCGCTTCGGCTTCGTCCGCAATCGCGGCTTTAATTTCCCGATCACGCTCGACCTTCTCTTTTTCGTATTCTGTTGAGCTGATAATGTCTATCTTCCACCCGGTCAAGCGCGCAGCAAGCCGGACATTCTGACCATTTTTTCCGATTGCCAACGATAATTGCGAGTCGGCTGCGACCACGAGCGCCGACTTCTTCTCTTCATCAATCCCGACCTTTTCGATTGTTGCAGGGTTTAAGGCTTCGGCGATAAAGACTCGCGGATCCTGGGTCCAGGTAATGATATCGATCTTCTCGCCCCGCAACTCGCGAACGACCGCCTGTACGCGGGAACCCTTGATGCCGACGCAGGCTCCCACCGGATCAACAGCCTTTTCACGAGACGTGACCGCGATCTTTGTTCGGTCCCCAGGCTCTCGAACGACGGATCGGATTTCAATGATCTTTTCCATGACCTCTGGCACTTCGAGCTCAAAAAGTTTTGCCACAAACTGCGGATGACTACGAGACAGAATGACTTGAACATCCTTGGGCGTCCGACGCACCTCTAACAACATCGCCTTCACGCGATCGCCGCGCCGATAGGTTTCACGAGGAATCTGCTCTTGGATCGGCAGGATGGCCTCCGTCTTTCCGAGGTCCACCAGGTAATTCCGGCGCTCCATGCCGAGGATAATTCCTGTCACGAGATCGCCCTGACGTGTGGAATATTCCCTTTGAACTGCTTCCCATTCCGCTTCGCGCACCTTCTGAAAGATCACTTGCTTCGCTGTTTGCGCGGCAATTCTCCCCAATTCGTTCATTTCGATCAGCGAGCCAATTTCGTCCCCGACTTCCGCCTCACTATCGTATTGGCGGGCCTCCTGAAGAGAGATCTCCGCCTTTGGGTTGCTGACCGTTTCTACGATGATCTTCTTGGAAACGACAGAAATTTCCCCGGTTTTTGGGTCGATCTCCACTTGGATATTTTCGGCCTGACCAAAGCGCTTCTTCGCGGCGGTCTGCAGGGCGGATTCGATGGCCCCAATGACTCGGGCCTTGTCGATCCCTTTCTGACGCCCGATTTCGTCGATCACGGTAATCAGTTCACGGTTCATACGTCACGCTCCTGCATCCGGTTACCACTAACAATCTCCAACGTTCCGCCCCTCTAGATCTTCACAACTAGCTTGGCTTCAGCAATCATGTCTCGACTCAATTTCACCGTCTCGAATGTTCGCGCATCAACCACCTTCAGCAGGACTGCTTCTTCATCCACCTGCATCAGTTGACCAGCAATCTTCCACTGGCCTTCGAGAGGCTCTCGAAGCTTGAGACTCACTTCTTTTCCAATCGCCCGTTGATAATCCTGGGATCTCTTGAAGGGTCGATCAAGACCCGGAGAAGAGACTTCAAGGGTATAGGCATGGGGAAATGGATCGGCCACGTCAAGCGCCGGTCCTAGGGCCTTATGTGCCTGCTCACAGTCTGTGATGCTGACTCCATCCGATTTAGTGATCAGAACGCGAACGACCGAGTGAGGGCCTTTTCCCACGCGCACTACATCAACCAACTCAAGCCCGAGCGTCCATAGGATCGGCGAAATGATTTCGTACAACCGGTCGGCAACCAGCTGCGGACGACTGCCTGGTATACTCAGCCCATCTTCCTTTGACATGTATCCAAACAAAAAAGTGGGCATGAGCCCACTTACAGAGGCGCACCATACCATGCACCCCGGTGCAAAGCAAGAGCACTAGCCGGTTAACAAAGTCCAGCGAGCAGCCAGTGTTTTTGTGATGGGACCAGGCTGGCCAGAACCAATGGTTCTTCCATCGATCTGGACAACACCGAGTACTTCGAGCGTAGTCCCCGTCAGAAATACTTCATCTGCATGGTACAGAACATCGAGCGGTATAAACCGTTCTTCGATGACAATGCCGTCCTTTTTCGCCAACTCTAAGACCACGGTTCGTGTGACGCCGGATAAAATTCGAGGACCTTCGGGAGCCGTCATGACCACCCCATCCTGAATCGCCATGACATTGCTCAGCGCACCTTCCATGACGAAACCGTCTCTGACTAAAATCGCTTCGAAGACACCGGCCTTCCTCGCTTCTTCACGAGCAAGGACGTTGGCTAGAAGATTAACGCTTTTGATATCACAACGCCCCCACCGGAGATCCTCTCGGGTGCATGCGCTGACGCCGGTACGGCGGACGTCCAGTGCCAGCGGATGAAACTCCCTGATGGTCATCACGACCGTTGGAAGAGTATCGGCGGGGAAACTATGCTCGCGGGGAGCCACCCCTCTAGTGACCTGAATGTAGATCTTGGCATCTTGATACCCGGCCAGGCTAAGTCCTTGTTGAATCCACCTGTTCCATTGCGCCCTGGTATAGGGCTGGCAAAGCGACAGTTCCCCCACACTCCGATTCAGCCTGGCAAGATGTGCAGCAAACTCGAACGGCGTCCCTCGATACGTGCGAATGACTTCGTAGACGGCATCTCCGAATTGGAAACCTCGGTCATCAATGGAAATGGTCGCCTCCTCCCAAGGCAAAAAGCGACCGTTAATGAAGGCGATGTCTGGCATTGGCTCAATTCCCGGATGGTGGCTGTGCTTCGATTTTGAATACGCGCCGATCTTCCGCAGTAAATTTCCACCCCATGCGCTTTTCGAAAATCAGCTGATGGCCGCCTGACTGCACGGCCTTAAATTCGAAGATGCGTTGCCCATTTTCCACGGCGTTATTACTCGCGATGCGGAGAAACTCATCGTTGAGAAGGGCAATCCCTTTGACATCATAGGACGGCACCCACTGTTCACCTCTGGTGCGATCTTCCCATAAATGGATGACGAATGGCTGGTCGACCGTGACCACGCGGCAATCAGTGCTGTCTACTGTAGGATTGTGATCGGCACTGGAAATACTCACGTCGATATCCCAATCCATGTCGCGAAGACACCCGTTCCACCGGATTTCTCTTGTTATGCTTTCCGCCGAGAGCCAATCAAAATATCATTGCCGTCCACCCGGACTTCGTAGCTCCCTACGCAATACCCGCCACCGTCGGTGCCTTGCCCATTTCTGATGTCGAACGCCAGATCATGCCAAGGGCAGGCAATGACATACCCCTTGAGTCTCCCCTCGATAAGCGGACCCCCTTCATGGGGACAGCTATTATGGATGGCGTACAACTTCCCCTCGACGTTGAACAATGCGAGCGGACGGTCATTCACCGTGACAATCTTTGACTTTCCCGGAGGGACCTCATCGATCTGTGCAACTTTCTGAAACCCATCCATCATGTATGATTCCTTGACCCTCTTCGTAGACCCTACATACGAAGGGCATACTTGAGCTCGTCGCCTTTTGCAACTCCAGTTGTCTTAATGAACCCCGATTCTGCCTGTATCACATACCGAGCCTCTTCCGGCGGTGGCCCAAAAAATGGGCACGGGTCTTTCGCGCATGGTTCTGCATGTTCCAGGATATGCACGACATGATGTCCCTCATCCACCCACAGAATATCGATAGGGAATCGATATTCCCTGGTTGTCACGCGATGCATTCCATTTTCCTCAAAGATATAAAGCATGCCTCCGCCCGTGGGCAAGGTCTCACGAAAGGCGAGTCCAAAGAGCAATTTCTCCGGCGTGTTCGCCACTTCGGCTTCGAGCTCAACACCGCTCGGAAACTTGACGACGATGATGTCCGATTCCTTGCGCTCAATGAGGAACACCGACACACTCATCAGGAGAAGGGCAAGCAGAATCATCATGATGATTCGCTTCTTCTGCTGCTCTCGATTGCTCGCCTGGGTTTGATCAGCTGCCATTGATGGTATTTGGCGGTCTCTATCTCTGCCGGGCCCAATGCCTCATGCAGAGGCGTACGCTAGGTCTTCTGACCGGATTCCGTTCGATTGACTTGGAAAAGAATCACGGAATAAAATATCACGTTGCATACCTGCTCATCACACGTCGATGGGAGTACTATGGTGTGAGCTGCGTGAACTTGTCAACGTGCTCGTAGTTAGTCAGTCTTTTGGAGTGAGAAGGAGGCTTGGGTCATGGCATTATTGATTACCGATGAATGCATCTCTTGTGGAGCATGTATCCCGGAATGTCCCAATGAAGCGATCTTTGAAACCAGGAGTGACGCTGAGACCAAAGGTAATCATGTTGGCGATGGGCAGGGAGTCGGCGACAGTATTTACGTCATCGCACATGACCGTTGCACTGAGTGCGTTGGTCACTTTGACGAACCCCAATGCGCGGCGGTCTGCCCTGTTGATAATTGCTGCATTTCGGATCCTCTCTATCCTGAAACGACGGATGTGCTTCTGGAGAGGGCGAAGACGTTGAATCCAGATAAAGTAATTGATCCTGCCAAAATATGGAGCGGGGTGAGAAACTAACTATTTTTATGTGATGTATTTAAGGGCTCTGGTTCTGGATAGAACCAGAGCCCTTTGTTTTGGGCTATTGTGACCGAACAATGCAAAAGGCCCCGGTGAGCTTCACCGAGGCCTTTCTCGCCAACCGAAATCCAGACAACCTACTTCAGCATAAGCAACTTGCCACCGACATGGCCCGGATGCAAGTGGCACCGATATTCAAGAACATTTCCCCCGGAATAAAACAGATCGCTGGTCGGAACACCGATATACTGTGTTTCCCCAGGTTTGAGCACGATCTTGGTATGCAAGACAGTCGGTGCAGATTGATTCACGGCGGTGCCGAGCTGGAACCCGTGCTCAGCCGTTGCATTATTCGTCACTTTTAACAACACTGGAGCACCGGGACGGGCTTTAAAATCGATGACGGTCATCGGCGGATACCAGACCTTCATGTTTCCAATTTCAATAGCAAAGAACGAAACATCCACACTCAGCTCCTTAAACGGCTGGCCGACGACAGAACCCGTTTCCAGATCGCCGGTCTCTACACCTCCCGCTTGAAGCGCATACGAACTCGACGCCCCAGCCAACACCATTCCAAAGCCAAAGAAGACCGCCAACATCGTCTTGCCCATGACTACCCCCCCCTTGCGAAGTATGTAAGAAGAAACAAACTAGAGGCTTGTGAATTATGTGCCGCCAAACTTACAGAGAACACCACTGCTTCCAATCGTATGCACTCGTTGTCTACGACAGTGTCTCGGCACTCACTACATTGTAAGATTATTCGTATAACATATCGGTCAAAACGGAAGCAATTGATTTAGAACTGCCGCAGCCGCTTGAATCGTGGCTCACTCGATGGAATCCAGCTCCACAAGCAACGGCCCTGGAAGCAGCTGTGGTCATTGCCTCGTGTATCGGCCCTCTCGGTGCCGGACAATTGACACTAAATGGTGGCAGAGCACCCCGTACTCTCGTTAACTATTCGCTTGGTCAGAACCGCGCTTAAGTATTTCCAGAAAACTCCGATAGGGCAGTTGAGGAGCTGTGACATGTCCATCATTCTGGCAGTCAACGGAATCGTGGAGGCATATCCGGTCAAACCGGTTGGGCCACGGATTGGCCGGCCTGAATACTCGAGGGAACGGGAGCATCATGGCCAACACGATTCCTCTCTGGATCACTCAGCCTTGGCAGCACAAACAGCCTATCAACAGCAGAGCATCGAACAATCGCACCCGAAACCGGCGATTCTCGCGCGTGACCTGATGAGCACTCCGGTGATCTCTCTTCCATCCGATAGCACCTGGCTTGACGCCTGGATGAGCATGTCAGACAAGGGATTCCATCATATCCCCGTCACGTCGATGCACGACAGCCTTGTTGGGATGGTGTCCTATCGCGACTTGCTCCGCCATGCTCCTGAACTGATCACAGCGGCCGATACGCGACAGGCCTCCAGACGGCGATTGGCTGACATCATGACGTCCCGAGTTATTTCGGCCACTCCCGTAACAGAGGTCCGGGAAATTGCCCGCGTCATGTTAGATGAACAGATTCATGCAGTTCCAATTTTGGATCACCATCGCCGTCTGGTCGGCATTCTTGCTACCCATGATCTACTGCGGGGTATCGCCAACCACGGCCCTCTCGAACTCTGGACCTGACTTCTTCGTTGATGACTTCACAGACAGACTATCGTCGATGGTATCTCTCCGACTAGTTTGGGCTCGACTCGATACCGTAACGGTCGTCTTGGCCAACCCGGAAGGTATGCAGGATACCCTCTCGCCTGGATCATCCCAAGTATGACCATTGAGAGAACATCGCCGCTTGACCGATGCGGTGTCCGGCAGGATCGATCACATTCCAAATCACGGCTTGCTCGACAAGAAATCGCTTCCCCGTCGAGGAAATTCGCACCCCCCGATATCCGTCGAAGTAACCGGTGAGCTTTGCTTGCTCCAACATTCTTCTCCGCTCAGTACGGTCATCCGCCTCAGCCGTCAGTCGTGATGGCGTCTGGATGAATTCCTCCCAGGACAACTCCCACAGATCCAAGGCTCCTTGATTGCCATAATTTAAGATCGGGTCCGACTCCACACCGTGCGACACAACGACAACGGATGCTTCGAATAACCGAAGGGCCTGTGCCTTTCGATCGCCTGCCCGATCGATAAGGTCTTGTCCGATCCAATAGTGATAGCTCTCCATCAGCCGGTGACTCCACTCAACAATGCATGGTTCGCTCCAGGGCCTGGATTCCATCGGTGCGGTGGTACCACGTCTTATAGCGCAGAACAAGCTCTGGACGTGCACTTGTCAAGACCATAGGACTTCTCTATATAATGACACTTGGAATTCATAAAGACAGGAGTAGCCATGGCTGGCAAAACACTATTCGACAAAATTTGGGATGCGCATGTCGTGCGGGCGGAACCAGACGGAACCACACTCCTCTATATTGATCGACAACTGGTTCATGAAGTGACCTCTCCCCAAGCGTTTGAAGGGTTGAAGCTGGCTGGGCGAACGCCTCGACGACCGGCCGCAACCCTGGCCGTCCCGGATCACAATGTTCCGACGACCGACCGGACGCTACCGATCGCCGATCAGATCAGCGCAAAGCAGATTCAGACCCTTGAGGAAAACTGTCGCAACTTCGGCATTACCTACTTCGGCATGGATGATATCCGACAAGGCGTGGTGCACATCATTGGCCCCGAGCAAGGATTCACCCTGCCAGGGACAACGATCGTGTGCGGAGATTCTCACACATCGACCCATGGGGCATTCGGTGCATTGGCATTCGGTATTGGAACCAGTGAAGTCGAACATGTACTGGCGACGCAATGCCTCGTCCAAAAACGACCAAAGACGATGGAGGTCCGTGTTGAGGGGACCCTTTCCGATCACTGCTCAGCAAAGGACATTATCCTTGCGATTATCGGAAAAATTGGCACGGCCGGTGGAACCGGTTACGTGATTGAGTATACAGGGTCAGCTATTCGTGCACTGAGCATGGAAGGGCGCATGACCCTCTGTAATATGTCGATCGAGGGGGGAGCCCGCGCTGGGTTAGTGGCCCCCGATGAGAAGACGATCGCCTACCTGAAGGAACGGCCGCTCGTTCCAAAAGGGGAGATGTTTGAACAAGCCGTGCAGGCATGGCAACGGCTCACCACTGACCCAGATGCGAAGTATGAGGCGACCGTCTCGTTACAGGCTGAAGACATCGCGCCTCAGGTCAGTTGGGGAACGAGTCCGGGGATGGTGCTGGGTGTCGATCAAAAGATCCCAGACCCACGAACGATGTCCGACGCCAACACAAAGAGCGCGACGGAACGTGCTTTGACCTACATGGGACTTTCGCCCAACACACCCATTACGGAGATTGCCATCGACCGCGTCTTCATCGGCTCATGCACGAATTCACGGATTGAAGACCTCCGGCTGGCAGCCAGCCTTGCCAAGGGGAAAAAAGTTGCCAAGTCTGTGCATGCCATGGTGGTCCCAGGGTCCGGACTCGTCAAACAACAAGCGGAGGCGGAAGGCCTTGATCACGTATTTCGTGAAGCAGGATTCGAATGGCGAGAGGCTGGATGCAGCATGTGTCTGGCCATGAATGCCGACGTCCTGCAGCCAGGGGAACGTTGCGCGTCCACCAGCAATCGAAATTTTGAAGGCCGTCAGGGCGCAGGCGGGAGAACCCATCTGGTGTCGCCTGCGATGGCGGTCGCCGCAGCGATCGAAGGGCACTTCGTCGATATTCGACATTGGAGCTGATGACACTATGGAACCGTTTACTCTACTCACCGGTCTCGTTGCCCCGTTGGATCTCATCAACGTCGACACGGATCAGATCATTCCGAAGCAGTTTCTAAAAACGATCAAACGGACAGGACTCCGCGAGGGCCTCTTCTTTGATTGGAGGAAGAAAAAAGATGGATTGCCCGATCCGAACTTTTTCTTGAATCAACCTCGCTATCAATCGGCCTCGATCTTATTAACGCGCGATAACTTTGGTTGCGGCTCCTCTCGTGAGCATGCGCCGTGGGCCCTGTTGGATCAGGGGTTCCGTTGCATCATTGCGCCGAGTTTTGCAGACATTTTTTACAACAACTGCTTTCAAAACGGCATACTCCCCGTTGTGCTGAAGGCAGATGAAGTGCTGGCTCTCATGAAACACGCCATCGGTACCGAGGGATACCGGCTCACCGTCGATCTTGGCAGCCAAACAGTCACATCGCCCGAGAAGACAACATACCGGTTCGAAATCGACCCCTTCCGCAAGGATTGCCTCTATCGAGGGCTTGATTCGATTGGCCTCACGCTCCAACATGAGGCTGAGATCACGGCCTATGAGTCTCGTCGAAAGACTGACGCTCCTTGGTTGTTCAGCGACATTCATTCGTAACTGAGGAGATACCGGTGAAACTATTTGTGACGCTGCTCTTCTTTCTAGGCGCTGCCTACCTGACGGTCGTGTTCAACTGGACCTATTCCGATGGAAACCGGGCCGGCTACATTCAGAAATTTTCAACAAAGGGCTGGCTGTGTAAGAGCCATGAAGGAGAGCTGGCCATGACGACCGTACCAGGAACGGCACCTGTTCTCTGGCCGTTTACGATCTCGGACGATAAAGTCGCCGCGCAACTGTCAGAGGTCATGGGGAAACGGGTGATCTTGCATTACAAGGAGTATCGCTACATTCCCTCCACCTGCTTCGGGGACACCACCTATTTCGTGGACAAAGTCGAAGTCCAAGAATAGTTGTACCAACTCCCAGGATGTTCAAAAAGTCCAGACATCTCACCCCCCCCCAACCCCGGTGCGCCAAGACGCACCTCTCCGCATGCAAGACCGCAGCTCTCCAGATCTTTCCCGCTGTTCTATTCCGCGTTTCACGCTTCACGAGATGCACTTCACCTGTTTCAAAATGACGTGAGAACGAAGCTGGATGGCTGCTTCAACATCATTCTGCTACAGCCATTTCTTGCGACGGAAGCCAATGAGCATGATGGCTGCCACAAGACCCATGATGCCGATCGCCATCGGATAGCCCAAGGGCCATTTCAATTCCGGCATATACTCGAAATTCATGCCGTAGATGCCCGCGATAAAGGTGAGCGGCATGAAAATCGTGGTGATGACCGTCAAGACCCGCATGACGGCGTTGAGTCGATAGCTCACGCTCGACAGATAAATATCAAGACTGGCCGAGACCATTTCCCGCAAGGTTTCGATGGTGTCGACAATCTGAACCACATGATCATAGACATCACGAATAAAGATCTTTGTGGACTCATGCAGAAACGGACAGTCCGAGCGAGACAGACCGTTGATCGCTTCCCGGAGCGGCCAGACGGCACGGCGTACGAACAGCAACTGCTGTTTCAGCCCATGAATGTCTTTGAGAATGTCCGGCTTGGGATCGGCCATAACCCGTTCTTGTAGCGACTCGATCCGCTCACCGAGTAGTTCGAGGACTTCAAAGTATTGGTCGACGATGGCATCGATCAGTGCATAGAGCAGATAGTCTGACCCGTTTTGCCGAAGCCGCCCTTTCCCGCCTCTCAAACGGTCCCGCACCGTGTGAAACACATCGGTGCCGTTTTCCTGGAATGAGAGAACGTAATTCCGTCCAAGGACGAAACTCACCTGCTCGACGACAATATCCCCTCGCTCAGAGGTCGTCAGCATCTTCATGACGAGAAAGAAATAGGTCTCATAGTCGTCGAGCTTCGGACGTTGGTCCGTGTTGGCGATGTCTTCCAGAAGAAGGGGATGCAGGCCAAAATGTTTCCCGAATCCTTCCAAGACATCAACCTTATGGACCCCGCTAACATTCACCCATGTGACGGTTTCGTCGGCAGGCAGTTGAAACGCATTCAGGTCCGTGACGACCTGCTCCTCGCAGCGCGCGCCGGCATAATTGAACAGGGTCATGCTCACGGCCTCGGTTCGCTGTTCGCCGATGTGAATGAGCGTCCCTGGCGAGAGCCCCGTCTTCTTCGACCGTTTCTGGATCAGTTTCATCGTAGCCTGCTTGTACGCAGATTCAACGGCCAGGTCAAGCGTGGTACACGCTCAGTTCTTTTCATCTAACTCCAGGCCTGCTACTCTCCTGTCATGATATGGAACAATGAACTAGATGTTCTCAGCATGGCGATTCGGAAGGCTGGAGTAGAAGCCTTACGGTTCGCCGTCGATGGCTTTGAGACGATTCAGAAGCCGGACCAATCCCCAGTGACCTCGGCGGACCTGGCCGTGAATGAGGTCCTTCTCTCCCACTTGATGTCGGCGTTTCCTGAGGATGGATGGCTCTCTGAAGAATCACCCGATCGTCTGGACCGACTTCAGAAACGACGAGTCTGGGTGGTTGATCCAATAGACGGGACGAAGGCGTTCATCAGTGGTGAACCGGAATATTGCATTTCCGTGGGCCTCATTGAACAGGGTCGACCGATCGTGGCAGCCATCTTCAACCCTTCCACAGACGAATTATTCACTGCAACTCGAGGTGGAGGTCTGCGCCTCAATAATAAACCGGTTGCTCCACCAGCTTCGTGGAACGGTCGACATCCAGAGATTGCTCTGAATCAATGGGAACAACAGATCGGCCGCTTCACCTCCCTGGAGCCATCGGTCAATAAGCGGCCTATCCGCTCAATCGCTTGGGTACTCGCACTCGCCGCAACTGGCCGTATCGAGGGAGTCGTCACGTGGGAACCAGAAAATGAATGGGATGTGGCCGCAGGGACGCTCCTCATCACGGAGGCAGGGGGAACCATCTCCGATGGCCTTGGACAGGAACTACTCTTTAACCGACGCGAGCCTCGCTATCGCGGCATCATCGCCACAGGCCCACACTGTCCCGAGGCGCTCGCGCGACAGCTCAGAGGCCTGACTTGTGGGACCCACAATGGCCTTGCGTAATGGCGAGTGATGGAAGATCAGGGTGCGGGAGGAGTGTCGCCAAGGCGTGTCATGGAGGTTTTCCTAGTCAGGTGGAATGTGCCTCCCTTCTCTGATGGTGACCTGTTCGTACCGATTCGCTCATACCACCAGGTCCCCTCGCCTTCCCCAGCGTCGGCAGAGAGATTCACAACGAAACCGCCTTCCCGGTCGTTTTCTTTCTGAGACCACTTACCGATCCATGTCCGGCCGTTGAGCTGAAGAGTTTCGAATCGCCCATCCTTGAATGCGTACGTACCGTTGCCCTGATCATCGAGTCGAAGAACGACCGCCCCGCCGTCTTCGTATTCCCATTCCCCTTCCAGGACGGAACGGTCACCGATGGAATGGTCGGCGGAGACAGAGAGAGGGACTGTCGCTCGATGACTGCATCCCGTCAACAGCAGCGCAGCAACAGCAGCGACTATGGGAGCGAGGCGCAGACTCATGGTCGAGTTCATAGCACGGGCTCTGGCTTCAGGCAAGAGACCGCTGCTTCCTCGCGTGAGCACCTACAAACCAGCTTGGGTCAACCGCCGACAGGCTTCATCGAGATCTAGGTCGGTCTTGGCATAACTGAAACGGACGAAGTTGGCCCCTGCCGCACCGGGGATAAAGGCCTCTCCCGGTACACCAGCTACACCGGTTCGATCCAATAGATACATGGCACGAGCTTTCCCGCTGTCGCCTGGAAGCCGGGACACATTCGCCAACACATAATAAGCCCCCTCTGGAATCGAGGGAGTGAGGCCCGCCTTCGCCAGAGCGCTGCAAAATCTGTCGCGCTTGTGCTGGTAGTCTCGAGCCAGGCTCCCATAGAAATCGTCCGGCAAGTCTCGAATACCACGAGCCACGCCCATTTGAAGCGGCGCTGGAGCACACACATAGAGGAGATCGTTCATCGCGCCAATCGCTCGTGTCCACGCCTGTGCAGCCACACTATACCCGATCCGCCACCCCGTCACGCTGAAGGTCTTGGAGTACCCTCCGATGGTCACCGTCCGTTCGGCCATATTCGGCAAGGAAGCCATACTCACATGCCGTCGCCCGTCATAGAGAAAGTATTCGTAGATTTCATCCGTCAGGACAAACAAATCGTGCCGGCACGCAAACTCTGCCAACGCCTCAAGTTCCGTTCGGCTGAAGACCTTGCCCGAAGGGTTGCCGGGCGAATTGACGGTGATGGCCTTTGTTCTTGTGGTCACGAGCTGCTCAAGCTGGGTCAACGAATAGATCCAGGCTGGTGGCTGCATGTGGACCACCACAGGGACTGCTTCAACCGCTATAAGCGCGCTGATATGGTATTGATAGTACGGCTCGAAGAGAATGACTTCATCACCAGGATTCAGCAGCGCAGCACAGGCACAGTGGAAGGCGCCAGTTGCCCCAGCGCTGACGGTGACTTCGGTTTCAGGATCGGCGCGAATCCCGTTATAGTGGTCCAGTTTGTCTGCGATGGCCTCCCGTAATTCAGGCACGCCATCGAAGCGAGTGTAGACATTGTGTCCGTCCCTGATGGCCTGCTCTGCCCCTTCGAGCACGATCGGCGGCACCGGCGTATCACAGACTCCCTGTGCCATATTGAGCCCCTTCGCACTCGCGCAGGCCTGGGTCATGGCCCGAATTTCAGATTGCGCGAGATCTCCCATCCGTCGACTGACTGTTCGCATGCCCCTTCTCCTTCTTAAGCCTTCGCTTTCGGTGTCCTTTGTGGCAGAGGATGATGCGGGCGTCAAGATGGAGTCAGGAGTGTGCGCGTGGTCGAAGGAGTTTTAGGTACAATAGAGATTCTACTTGCTCCGTCCAGCTCTATGCGTACACTAAAGACTGCTGGCCCGATCATTAGTTGAAAAGGACCACCGCCGTGACAGCAAAGACCTCTGGAGAGCTCGGTCAGGCAGATTCGAACCAACAGGACCGGCGTGGCAGAAGACTTGCCCTCTCCTGCCGCCTGTTTTTCTTTGGCGATGATGACTTTGAGGGTGAAGCGAAGATTCTGGACGTCTCAACAAACGGGTGCAGCGCCGAATCATCGATCGACGTGACAGTTGGGATGCTGCTGAAACTGTCCTTGTTTCTTCCTGATTTTAAGTGGCCCCTCCGCGTTGATCAAGCCATCGTGCGTTGGATCGACGGGAAACAGTTTGGTCTGGAGTTCACCAGCATTCGCCTGGCCCAGCGAGAACGATTAAGAGGCTTGATCATGAAAGCCCGGCTGTAGCAGCAGATCCTCTTGCTCATCTCCCACCCTTGCAAACATATCCTCATCGTAACGTACGGTGACCGCCGCCAAGCTGCCATTAAGGTCATGGGGCTCGGTGCTCGTGCAAAAATGAGCTACTGGTTGTTCGTGCTGTAGTTCATCGTCGTGAGTGCCGGGGAATATTGGACTGGACAAACGTGCCGCCCGTCTTGATGCGATTGGCCGCTGCAGATATGCATGCGTCAGGATGAAAATAAGTCAATACGCATGCCAGTCCCCATTGGGTACTTCATTGCTCACTGGCATGCAGAGAACAAGACGCGACCCCAATACTTCTCTCAGGATGATTTAGTTTTTCCCTTACTCAGTTTCACTAGTTTGTGAGGAGTGCCATATTTGTCGATGCCCATTTGTTTGACGGCTTTTTGCGCAGGAGAAAAAGTAGCACCGAGCAACAGTTCTTCAAGCTGAGAATGGAGCGAGAATATCGTTGAATCAATCCACACCCCTAGTTGTTTTGACTTCACTAACGAGACAAGCCAAGGATCAATTCTCAGGGCCTCAAGCTTCCAATCCCTCGTTGTTTTAAATTGGCTCAACAGAGGCCTTAGTCTTTTTACAGGCGGACCATCATCCTCAGTATATCTTCCTTTGAAATGCACAAGTTCATTCCGAAGGGAAGTCAATGTGTCATGGGACTGAAATGGTTCGATTGCTCCGTCCCACCGGTGACCACCACGCGTCGAAGAAATACAATTCCATTTGTCTATCACTGTTAGACTTTTCTGCATTTCATTTAATGTTACCCAGAAAGCGAGACTTGGTTTTATTGTATCCGTTGCACTGTGCGCACACAGTGCAATTTCCTCATTCAGCCTCGCTTCCAGGAAGGACCCGGAAAGGAATATGCTGGGCGGTTTCAAGTTCCAAGTGCAACGGGTGAATGAAGGCGCCACTGCGCGTAG
>SWDS01000004.1 GCA_005116745.1 Nitrospira sp.
CTACGCGCAGTGGCGCCTTCATTCACCCGTTGCACTTGGAACTTGAAACCGCCCTCCCATTGAAGATCCAAACTATGCTTATGCCCTAGACTGTATTTCTGCGAGCCGCTTCTCCAGAAACCGTCGTTCCGGCTCTTGTTTCGCGAGAGCAAGCGCACGTTCGTATGAGGCACGGGCATCGGCCTTCCTATCCAGACGACGACAGAAATCAGCCCGTGTCGCGTGTGCCAGATGATACTGGGCCAACTCACCGCGCTCCAGAAGCGCATCGACCAACGCCAAGCCTTTGGCTGGTCCATCGCGCATCGCAACCGCGACCGCCCGGTTCAACTCGATGATGGGCGAAGGTTCCGTTCGCAACAGGAGATCGTACAAGGCGACAATCTGTGCCCAGTCCGTTTCTCCTGCGCTGGGAGCTTCTGCATGGACAGCGGCGATGGCGGCCTGCAAAGTATAGGGGCCGATGCGTTTTGATGCGAGTGCCCGTTCGACGAGGGTGATACCTTCTTTAATAAGATCGTGGTTCCACAATGACCGGTCCTGTTGCTCTAACAGCACGAGATCACCGCTGGCCGAGGTTCGCGCCGCTCTTCGCGATTCGTGCAAGAGCATCAACGCGAGCAGTCCCATGACTTCTGAGTCAGAGAGCAATTGTAAGAGGAGTCTCCCCAGCCTAATTGCTTCACTGGAGAGATCCGCTCTGGTGAGCGATGGGCCGAATGATGCTGAGTACCCTTCATTGAACACCAAATACACCACGCGCAAGACAGCCTCAATGCGTTCCGGCAACTCTGATGGTGGAGGAACCTCGTAGGGGATGCGCGCATCGCGGATCTTCGCTTTGGCACGGACAATTCGTTGCGCAATCGTTGTTGGTTTGGTGAGGAAGGCACGGGCGATTTCCTCCGTTGTCAGATTACAGACCTCGCGCAGCGTCATGGGGAGTTGTGCGTCCTGTGAGAGGGCCGGATGGCAACAGGTGAAGATCAGGCGCAGGCGGTCATCCTCGATGGGCTCGTCTGTCTGTTCCAATGGATCGCTGGTGGTGGTCTCGATGTGTTTGGCGAGTTCGTTCAACGATGCATCATAGCGAGCGCGTCGTCTCATGCCGTCGATGGCCTTGAACCGTCCGGTGGAGACGAGCCAGGCCAGGGGATTGGCCGGGATGCCGTCGTGTGGCCATTGCTCCAGCGCAACCGCGAAGGCTTCCTGTAAGGCCTCCTCAGCTGCATCGAAATCACCGAGCAGCCGGATCAACGTGGCAAGCACCTGCCGCGATTCAGACTGGAAGACCTCGTCAATCTTGACGCGGGCTCTTGTTGATGTGTCGTCATTCATACGACCGTTAGTCTGCGCACCCCAATTCCTTCATTGGACGGACTTCCACGCTGCCGAAGCGAGCAACTGGAAAATGGGCAGCGATACGGATCGCATCATTTAGGTCCGGGACATCGATCATGAGAAACCCGCCTAACTGTTCCTTCGTCTCGGCAAAGGGCCCATCGGTAGTCGATGTCTTGCCTTCTCGGACTCGTATGGTCGTGGCTGTCTCCACTGGGTGTAGGGGGGAGGCGGCAAGCAACTGGCCAGCTTTCTGTAACTTCCCGCAGTAGGACATCGCTTCATCCGAGATCGCACGCCGCTCATGGCTTGGAAATCCATTCAAGATTTTTTCTTCGAGATACACGAGGCAGAGATATTTCATATGGCCTCTAGGGCGATGGGTGTATATGAGGTAAATCAATGCTTCCAGTTACTTGGCTCGTTCGTTCGGTTCCCATAGCGCAAAGACGTTTTCTTCCTGATCCGCACAAATTGCGAAATAACCCATCTCCGGCACTGCCGTTTTCCCCGTGCAGACGGTTCCTCCTAGTTTCTTAACCTTGGCCATGGCCTTGTCGACCGACGGCACGGATACATAGACGGTGATGGTCTGCTTCGGATGCATGCGTGGGAAAACCCCTCCGTCCGGTGAAGCATCTTTCCCGCCGGTGTCGATATGCCAATAGTTCTGTACGGCAGCCGGTAGTTTGGCAAACTTCCAACCGAACAACGACCCGTAGAATTTCTTCGCCCGTCCCAAATCATCGGCGGGTACTTCGAACCAGCAGATACTTGCCGGAATTTTCGAGTTCTTCGCTTTGCGTTTCTGTACGTTCTTTGCCATATTGCCCCTCCTGTCAGTGATGTAAACATTGTGGTCGTAGCGTATAGCATTTTGCAGAAGCTGGCATCGCTGTGCTCGTCCGGGCCATACGCTATAGGCTAGTGGCCATCGGCTGCCTCCCTAAGATAGTCGTCCGAACCGGTCAAAATCGACATCGAGCTGTTGTTCGCCAGGACTGGCTTGAACTACACGTGTAAGTGCCTGATATTCTTCGTGGGCATCGTCCTTTTAGTCGGTTGCGCTGATAATCCATGTGGGGCCAGTCTCATCTCATGCCGAAGAGATGTGTAAGAAATTCATGCGGTGACCGACAACCACTATCAACATTGCACTCGATCCGAGACTCGGATTAGCATGACCGACCCATCGTTATCATGGCATTAGATCGCTCACAAGAATCTTCCACCGATATGGACGATGTCTCTCGGGTCAACTCACGGTACTGGATCGACGAACACGGAGACTATTTGTACCGGTTCGCCCTCGTGCGTGTCCGCGATTCAACGGTGGCTGAAGATCTGGTTCAGGAGACATTTCTTGCCGCTCTTCAGGGGACCCATCGTGAGAGTGGCCCGACGGCTGAGCGTCGCTGGATGGTGGGCATCATCAAACACAAGATCGTCGACTATTTTCGTCGAATCGTTCGTGAGCCGTTGCGCGAGGGCGATCCCTCCGACATTCCCTCTGGCGACGACGATTTCGTGGTGGACGGTCATTGGAAGCCGGAGGCTGGGGCCGGTTCGAGCTGGCCGGAGAATCCCGATGGATTGCTCGAGCGGAAGCAATTTTGGGACGCCTTGGCCAGCTGTCTCGACAAGCTGCCGTCCCGCACGGCGCAAGTCTTCACCCTCCGCGAGGTGGACGAGATGGAAACGGACGAGATCTGCCGACTGTTACACCTGACTCAAACGAACCTCGGCGTGATGCTGCACCGCGCGCGAAAACAGCTTCGCAACTGTTTGTCTGTTCGATACTTCGGTCAGACCGGAGAGGGAGCACGTCCATGAATTGGTTTCCACCTCTCGCCTCGACCTGCCAGGAGATGGCTCGATTGCTCTCCGACGCCATGGACCATCGGTTGCCGTGGCACGCGCGGATACGGATGCATGTCCATCTTGGGATGTGTCAGGTCTGCAAGAGCTATCAGCGCCAGCTGGTACTTCTTCGCCATCTCCTGCGACGCACGCCACACAGCGAGGCAGAGCCGACAGTACAGCCCCAGCTGTCGGCTGAAGCCAAAGAGCGCATCCGCCGGGCCCTCGACTCGTCCCATTCATAACGCAGTTCTCTTAGCATCACTGTCGTCGTTCAGAAATTGGTGTGCCGTTCTCCGTAATAAATGGGGCGCCTGCACGACAAGCCATTAAGCGTTTCTCACATCAATTCACAAGGAGGCAACTCATGCAGAGGTTCACAAGACAGATTCTTCTCAGCCTTATGCTGGTCCTCGGCCTTGGCGCTGGTCAGTCCTTCGCCGCTGACGTACGACACAGCACCCCGGGCTTGAGTGGGTACGACCCGGTCGCCTACTTTACTGACGGTAAGGCGGTGAGGGGCTCGGGGTATCACGTGATGGAGCATGACGGCGTCACCTATACCTTTGCCCGTGAAGAACATCAGAAGATGTTTGCGGAAAACCCCGGCAAGTATCTACCGGCCTTCGGGGGCTACTGTGCCTATGGCGTGGCCGTTGGCAAGAAGTTTGTCTCTGATCCGGAGGTCTGGAAGATTGTGGAGGGGGTGCTCTACCTAAACTTGGATAAGGGGATTCAAGGCCAGTGGGAAAAAGACATTTCTGGCCATATCAAGAAGGCGAATACCAATTGGACGCAGATTCAAGAGAAAAGTCCAAGAGGACTCTAAGCTCAGCATGATCGGCCCGCCGCATGGTTGTGCCGCGGGCCGATCGGTTGAATCGAGCCAGACAGGTTAGGAGTGTAAGTCGACGTATCGAAATGGGATATAGCTGGCGGTGTCCCGGCAGGCCTGAACTAAGACGACTCATTCATTCATCACACGAAGGAGATTGCACATGTATGAAATGACGAACATCAAGAAACTACCGAAGCTTGGGTCTAAAGCCAGCGAAGCGTGGCAAACCTTTGTCGCGTTCGACAAGGCGGCGCTAGCTGATGGCGCCATTCCTAAGAAGTACAAGGAGCTCATGGCCATTGCCGTCGCCTTGACCACCCAGTGCCCCTATTGCATCGAGATCCATGCTGATGCGGCCCGCAAGGCTGGAGCGAGTGAGGAGGAGCTGGCTGAAACCGGTTTTGTCGCGGCAGCCTTGAGAGCCGGTGCCGCCGTGACGCACGCGACTCATCTGATCAAGGATTGAGGGGTGACGCTGAGGAGGCGGGGAAGCCTCCTCGGCGGTCCGTCTTCGTGAAAATCTGGACGTGCTGGCTGTCGACGACATCGTCATCGTTCAGAAGTCGATAGCCGGCAGCTTCCATTTGGTGCTGGACCTCTCGCAGCGCGCCGGGGAATACACGTTGGCTAGAACATCAGTTGACCGCAGTTTCGGGTGAGCGTAACATCACAACGTGACGGTTCCGATCACGTTGCGTTGGAGGATTCAGGATGGACGATCAAGTCGAAGATCAGCCGGTCCTCAATCATATTCAACGCCTTGTTGCAGAAGAACATCGTTTACACGAGCAAAGGGCACATCCCAAAGCCGATCGCAAGCGGCTCGAGCAAGTTCAGGTTGAGCTCGATCAGTGCTGGGACCTCTTGCGCCAGCGACGCGCCCTTCGTGAGGTCGGCCTTGACCCGAACGACGCGGAAGTTCGCCCGCCACAGGTTGTTGAAAATTATGAGCCGTAGAGATAGAGATGGGGTGAGCACGAACCAAGCACGCTCGACCGACATGCGCTACGAAATGGGTTTCGGCGCTGGTGTATTTCCGGAAATTCAGAAGGATCATATTCATGAAGACCATGGCTAAACGTACATCCGATGACCTAAAGAGTTTCCTTGAGATGCCGTATGACGAGCTCGAAGCAATGAATCTCAAGGCAATGCAGCGTGCTGAGACGGCCGGAGCCAAAGAGCTGGAAGAGGAATATACCTCGTGGCTTAAGAAGGAAAAGCACATCAAGGCCGTGACCTTATGCTTCTCCGATATCGAAGGCCGACTGCATATGCTCGATTACGACAAGAAGTACCTGCTGGAGTCGTTGGGCAATCTGACCTTTGATGGGTCGTCCATCCGTGGGTTCACACCACAACATGAGTCGGACCTGCGTCTTGCCGTCGACTGGTCCTCCATCCGATATCTTCCGGCCGATGTGATTGGCGCAGGGAAGGTGATTTTCTTTGCGTCTGTGTTGAATAGCGATCGGACGCCGTATCACAGCGACTTCCGCGGGATGTTGAAATCCTATACGGAGGGCCTCAGGAAGAAGGGTATTACAGCGAACGCTGCCAGTGAAATTGAAGGCTTCCTTGTGGCAGGGCAGAATGCCGAGCAACGGTACGGTGAGAACGGGTTTACGCTCATCTCAACGGGTGGGTACTATCACTCACTCCCGCTGGACACGCTCCGTCAGTTTATTGATAAGTCGGCGGAGGCACAGCGCGCCCTGGGCTTCAAGAATGAAAAAGATCATCCAGAGGTCGCGCCGTCACAGTTCGAAATGAACTTTTCCTATGCCGATGTGGTGCGCGCTGCGGATCACGTGCAGTTGTACAAGCTGATCTGCCGCCAGGTGGCTCGATCCATGGGGCACACGGCGACGTTCCTTCCAAAGCCATTCGTCGGGATCAATGGATCCGGCATGCACACCAACTTTTCGCTGAGCAAGAATGGTAAGAATATTTTTCACGACGTGAAGGGGAAAAATGGGCTTTCCGATGTGGCCTGGGACTTCATTCTCAAACTCTTGAATCATGCGCCAGAGATCTGCCTGGTGTTTAACCCGTCGGTGAATGCGTACCGCCGCCTCGATCCGCACTTTGAAGCACCGAACCAGATCAAGGTCTCAGCGATCGATCGCGGCTCCATGATCCGCATTCCGATGGCGAATCAAAAGACGGCCCGTATCGAATTGCGTTCGGTCGCTCCTGATGCGAATCCCTACCTTGTGCTGTACACGATGCTCAAGACTGGCTTTGAAGGGGAGCGCTTGGAGAAGCAAGAAACAGCAGGCGACCGCGCACGATTCCTTCCGAGTAGCATCAATGACGCTATCGTGCTGTTTAATGAGTCGAAGTTTATCACCGACATTCTTGGCGAGGACAGCAAACAGAAATATTCCAGCTTCAAGCAGTTAGTGGCAGATCGATCCCCGAAAGAACTTGGTACGATCGTGAAGGCTTCTGAAGTGCTCTTTCATCACGAAGTTTCCAATCAAATGCTCTGGAATCAGTTCTAGTCAACGTTGGATCCACTTTAGCGATCAACTCGCTTTTCTTCAGGTCACGCCGGGCGACTCCCAAATCTGAACCTCAGGATCTCTTCGCCCGGCAGATCAAAGATGACGCGGACTGCTTTATTCTCAGGACAACGCACGAGTACCGTGGCGGCATTCATGATCCTGCTCCTGTTACGGGTCTTCCAGGCTCCGTGTGAGCACGGTCGCGATGGTGCGCGGCATGCGGACTTTGGGCCATTCATGGTCCATCGGCATGGCGTTCCATGCGGAGGCAATGGCTTGTTTCATGGCCTGAGGCGGAGCATTGAGTGTCCGCAAAAACATCCTGTGAGGTCGGTCCGAACGGTAGTCCGGTTGTCGCAAGGGGTGCTTGAGATACCGTGCGACAAGATCGGCCCTCATGCCATGCAGAATGGTCCCGTGAAAGAGCAGTGCGTGCCTGGTTCGTCGTTGCGCGTTGCCGGAAATCTTCCTGTCGCCGATTGCGAGGTCGCTAATCCCTCGAAAGCTCGTGGTCGGCTCCCATTGACGAAGCGCTACGGCTATCCGTTCCAGAATAAATCGATTGGTAGTGCGAATGCTCGCGAGGTCGGGATGCCAATCGAGCGGCAGCACAACGGCATAGGAGAGACAACCTGGGCCCTGCAAGACGGTCCCGCCGCCGCTTGCGCGTCGCAGGATAGGCAGGCCGTCTTTTTCGCAGGTGGTAAGATCGACATCGTCGGCCACGCGAGAGGCGCGACCTAACACGACGAACGGACGATCGCTCTCCCAAAATCGAAGCATAGGAGCTCCACCCCGCTCATCCAATTCTTCCAATAATACTTCATCCAGCGCAAGATTCTCGGCGGGAAAAGGGAGGGTCAGATCGAGCAACCGGAACGTGCGCATGTCATGACCGGTTCGGCATGAAGAGATGTGTTGGTGATCCATCGAATGATTCAGCCGCTTCCATGATGGTCTCGCTCAACGTCGGATGTGGATGGATCGAGGAAGCCACATCTTCTGCGACTGCACCCATCTCGACTGCTAGGACTCCTTCGGCGATCAACTCGCCTGCACCGACGCCGCAAATCCCCATGCCGAGGACGCGTCCGGAGTCCGCATCGAGTACGAGCTTGGTGAGGCCTTCGTTGCGGCCCAATGTCGTCGCGCGCCCCGAGGCTGCCCAAGGAAATCGCGCCACCTTCACAGCTTGTCCAGATCCATTGGCCGCTTCTTCTGTCAGTCCGCACCAGGCGATTTCAGGATCGGTAAAGATGACGGCTGGGATCGCCGTCGCATCGAGCGCTGCTGGTCGTCCGGCGATCACTCTGGCGGCGACCAGCCCTTCATGCGTGGCCTTGTGGGCGAGCATCGGCTCTCCCACTACATCGCCAATCGCGTAGATGGTCGGTTCGGTCGTGCGCATCTGCCGATCGACTTGCACGAAGCCGTTCGGTGCGATGGCAACTTTTGTGTGCTCGAGTCCAAGCTGGTCGCTATTGGGTCTTCGTCCTACGGCAACGAGCACGCGGTCGAACATCTCGGTGCTGGTTCCTTCAGAATCTACGAAGGTCACCGCCAGACCTTCCGTCACCGCATCCAGTGTTTTCACGGTGGTGTTGAGCTTGATGGCCTTGAAACGGCGTTGCATGCGCTGATGGAGCGGTCGCACGAGATCCGCATCGACGGCGTTCAACAGGCGCGGCAGCGCTTCGACCACTGTGACCTCGGAGCCGAGCGCCTGATAGACAGTGCCTAACTCGAGGCCGATGTAGCCACCGCCGACGACCAGCAGGCGTCTGGGGACATCAGGCAACTGGAGTGCGCTCGTGGAATCCATGACGCGTAGATCGTCGAGCCTGAGCGCAGCCGGGATCACGGGCTTCGAGCCGCTCGCGAGAATCGCATGACCGAATGAGAGTTCGTGCGACCCGGCGGTGCCGGAGAGCTGTAAGGTCGTCGCATCCTTGAACATGGCCCGCGCATGGATGACCTCGACCTTCCGGCTACCTGCCAGGGTCCGCACGCCTTTCGTCAGTTTGCCGATGATCGCGTGCGCGCGGTTGCGAAATGCCTCCAGGTCCACCCGTGGCTTATCATAATGGATGCCCCAGGCAGCCGCTTCTTCAGCATCGGTGAGTAAGCGAGCGGCGTGAAGCAAGGCTTTGGAGGGAATACAACCGCGCAACAAGCAGGTCCCACCCAGTTGTGGATCCTCATCGATCAGCGCCGTGCGTAAGCCGAGATCTGCAGCCTGGAACGCGGCTGCATAGCCGCCTGGACCGGCGCCGATCACCGCCACATCAACTCGAGAGGGAGCCATCGAATCCCCGGCTACAATGTCAAACATGAATCGTTAGCTTGATAACAGCGCGCTGCTTGTCGTGCCATTCCACCAAGCCTATTAGAGCCCAAGAAACATGCCCTGGAAATCTTCCAGCACTTTGACGATCTCGTTGATAAAGCGTGCGCCGATCGTCCCGTCGACCAGCCGATGGTCATAGGCCACGCACAATTGCAGTACCCGGCGCGGCACGAACTGGCCTTCACGATACACTGGCGTCACCTGAGCCTTACCGACACCGAGAATGCCGACTTGAGGCGGATTGATGATCGGCAGGAACGGACCGGCACCGATCCCTCCCATGTTGCTGAGCGTGAACGTCGCTCCGCGCAGCTCTTCCAACTTGATTTCTCGTTTGCGGGTTCGCTCGGCGAGATCGGCCAGCTCCAGCGAAATTTGGAGAAGATCTTTCTGGTCCACCTGGTGAACGACCGGCACGATCAGTCCAGCCGGTGTGTCGACTGCCACGCCGACGTTGTAATAGTCCTTGTAAATCACCTCGCCGTTGGTGAGATCGAGGGTTGCGTTCAGCTGCGGGTATAGTTTGAGTGCATGGACGATCGCTTTCAGGAAGAGGCTGCTCAACGTCAGCGTGGCGCCTTTCTTTTTAAATTCAGGCGCATACCGCTTATGCAGCGCCATGAGATCGGTGATGTCGGCATCCTGGAATTGATGAACGTGCGGGATGGTCGTCCAAGCTTGTATCATGTTCGCGGCGATCTTCCGACGGGTTGACGAGAGCGGCTCTCGCCGTTCAGACCCATAGGGGGTGGAAAAGATATTCCCGCCTACGCCCGGGGTGGTGCCGCGTGTGCTCCGTTCCCGCACGAAGACTTTCACGTCTTCAGCAGTGATTCGGCCACCGGCTTCCGATCCTTTGACCTGTGAAAGGTCCACGCCCAGTTCCCGTGCGAGCCGACGAACGGATGGAGGGGCTGGGATGGTTGTACCCGCTGACGGTGGACTGACCACGGCAGGTTTCTGCTCCACGACCGGTCGATCTGGTGCCGGCAGTGGCGTAGTCGGTCTGGTCTGTGGGACTGGCGCCAACTCCGGCTTCCCCAGCGCCGAGGTCGCAGCCTTCTGCGCCTCACCCTCAGCTTCGTTCAGCTCGATGATCGCCTGTCCGACCTTCACGTGATCGCCTTGGCGAACGAGGAGGCGGGCAACAGTTCCTCCGGTGGGCGCCGGCACGGGCACGGTGGCTTTTTCGGTCTCCAGCTCGATGAGCGATTGTCCCTCGCTCACCTGATCGCCCTCGCGCACCAGCAGTTGGACAACGTCGCCGCCTTCGATACCTTCCGCAAGAAATGGGAGCTCGACTTTCATGTCATATTCCTAACATGATGAATAGCCGGTCTCGGTCACCGGTGCCAAGGGGCCTCTCCATCGGTCGAAACCTCGAGATCACGCGCAGCCTGCGTGACCAGGTTCGCCGCCACGGCTCCCTGACGACATAGCGTATAGAGCGTTGCCACGACCAGATGTTCGGCGTCAACTTCGAAGAAGCGCCGTAACGCCTTGCGGGTATCGCTCCGGCCAAAACCGTCCGTTCCTAAAGCGAGTAACCCGCCGGGAATCCAGGGCGCAATCTGCTGCGGAACCAGGCGCACATAGTCGCTGACGGCTACGCAAGGGCCATCGAACTCCCCAACGGTCCGCTGCAGGAAACTTGTACGAGGTGCTGATTCTGGGTGCAGCAGATTCCAGCGCTCGGCCTCGAGCGTGCTCATCCGCAGCCGCTTGTAGCTCGTCACGCTCCACACATCGGAGGCCACTCCGTAGCGCAAGAGCAGATCCTGTGCGCGCACCGCTTCGTTCACCAACGGACCGCTTGCGAGGAGATGTGCGCGGTGCTTGGCTCGTTCCGGTGCGGATCGGAATCGATACAGACCTTCTCGGATACCTTCCTCCACATTCGGCGGCATAGCCGGCATCGGGTAGGATTCGTTGTAGAGCGTGATGTAATAGGACAAGTTTTCCTGATCATGGTACATCCTCTGTAGTCCATCCTGGAGAATGACCGCCAGCTCAAACATGAAGGCCGGATCGTATGCTGCAATCGTCGGATAGGCGGCGGCAAACAGGTGGCTCTGTCCGTCCTGATGCTGCAGGCCCTCTCCTTCCAGCGTCGTACGCCCCGCGGTGGCGCCCAGCAGAAAGCCGCGCGTGCGCATGTCGCAGGCGGCCCAGATCAAATCGCCGATCCGTTGAAACCCAAACATCGAGTAGAAGATGTAGAACGGAATCATGTTGACGCCGTGTGTTGCGTAGGCGGTGCCAGCAGCAATGTACGAAGACATGGCACCCGCTTCCGTAATACCTTCCTCAAGAATCTGGCCGTGTTTCGCCTCGAAGTAGTACAGAAGGGAACTCTTGTCCACCGGTTCATACAGCTGGCCGGCGTGCGAGTAGATGCCGTATTGCCGGAAGAGCGCCTCAAGTCCAAAGGTGCGCGCTTCGTCGGGAATGATCGGTACGAGATATTTCCCGAATTCCTTCATGCCGAGCAGGCGACTCAGCATTCGGGCGAACCCCATTGTGGTGGAGACCGAACGCTCCCCCGACCCTTCGAGAAACTCCTTAAACTGGTCGAGCGCCGGTGTCTCGAGCGATTCGACGTTGACGCGCCGCTCCGGGATGGGACCGCCCATCGCTTTGACACGCTCGGCAAGGTATGCCGCCTCGGGACTGTCGGCTGGCGGCCGGTAGAACGGGGTCGACGTCAGTTGCTCATCCGGCACCGGCACGCTGAACCTTGTGCGGAACTCGCGCAGCTCCTGTTCGTTCATCTTCTTCTGCTGATGCGAGACGTTGCGACCTTCGCCGGCCTCGCCGAGGCCATAGCCTTTGATTGTCTTAGCCAGGATCACAGTGGGTTGTCCCTCGTGCTCCACGGCGGCCTTGTAGGCGGCGTAGAGTTTTCGCGGATCGTGGCCGCCCCGCAGCATCTTGTGGATCTGCTCGTCGGAATAGCTCTCCACCAGCTTGAGCAGTCGCGGATCAGCACCGAAGAAATGCTGTCGTGTGAAGGTGCCGCCTTCCACCACATACTTTTGATACCAGCCATCCACGACCTCGCCCATCCGCTTGACCAGCAGGCCTTCGTTGTCCTTTGCCAGCAGCGGGTCCCAGTCGCTGCCCCAGATGACCTTGATGACATGCCATCCGGCGCCGAGGAAGATGGCTTCCAGCTCTTGGATGATTTTGCCGTTACCGCGTACGGGACCGTCTAGACGTTGAAGATTACAGTTGACGACCCAGATGAGATTGTCGAGCCGTTCGCGGGAGGCGAGTGAGAGGGCGCCGAGACTTTCCGGTTCATCGGTTTCGCCGTCGCCGACGAAGGCCCACACCCGTTGTTGGCTCGTGTCCTTGATGCCGCGGTCCTGCAGGTAACGGTTAAAGCGCGCCTGATAGATCGACAGGATCGGTCCTAGGCCCATCGAGACCGTGGGAAATTCCCAGTAGTCGGGGAGCAGCCAGGGGTGTGGATAGGACGACAAACCCCGTCCGTCGGGGGCCAGTTCGGCACGGAAGTGGTGGAGCGCTTCCTCCGGGAGACGTCCCTCGACGAACCCGCGGGCGTAGATCCCCGGCGCGGCGTGACCTTGAAAATAGACATGGTCACCGCCTTGCGGTCCCTCTTTGCCGCGTAAAAAATGATGCAGAGCCACTTCATAGAGGGTGGCTGCCGAAGCAAAGGTCGAAATATGCCCGCCGATGCCAGGACGCTCTTGGTTCGCCTTGACGACCATCGCCATGGCATTCCAGCGGACCAGGCTGCGGATTCGGCGTTCTAGTTCGAGGTTGCCTGGGTAGGGCGGTTGTCGAGAGGTGGGAATTGTGTTGACGTACGGAGTGTTGACCGATTGGGCGACCTGAGCACCGCGTTCGTCCAGTCGATCCCGAAGCCGTTCGAACAGATACGTTGCCCGCTTGATGCCGTGTTGCTCAAGTACGTACTCGAGGGAGTCGAGCCATTCGCGCGTTTCCTGTGGATCGGTGTCGCTCATGCAGGGTCCTCGGGAGATTCGTCTTTCACATCCTACCTTATTTTGAGCTCGTGAGTCGCTTGTTGCCTTTGACCTGTGCCTCAACACCAGCGGTTGCCGGTGGGGCATGTGCGCGTCTTTCGTTTGCATTCGTCCTAGTCGCAGGTCGCAGATAGAGATATATTCGCACGAGGAAACGGGCAGACCGAACAGGCTTGCCTCGCTCATTCTGATGGAGGTATTATCTAGAGTCTTACCTCATTAAGGAGGTGCCATGACTACGACGCGCACCATTCCCAAATCGACACGGATTTCCCTCGACCGCAGCATTGAACGGATGCGAAAGCAGTTGGCTGAACTGGCCCAGTTTTTGGGCAAGGGGACGCCGACTCGCAGTCTGGAGGAATTTGATCTGGAAACTGAACGGTTGATCGGCGATCTACTAGGGCAGGCCTCCGACATGCTGCATGCGTATGAATACGCCGAACTGGGCGAGGCCGGCGGGTTGGTGAATATGACGGACGAGGCGCCGGAAGGCACCGGCATGGACAGCCATCGGCAGAGTCTCTTGCAACGGTATCGGGTGTTGGAAAGCTGCGTGTCGGAGCTCGAAGCGCGTCGGGCCGCCGAGCCGAAACAGAAGAAAGTTGGGCGGACTCTCATCGGGCCACAGATCGCAGAGCATATGTCGGCGGAAGTCCGGAGTCTCTCACAGGAGGCCACTCTGCGCGAAGCGGGGCAGCTCATGCAGAAGTGGAAGCTCGGCTCACTCCTCCTGACCGACAACCAGTCCTATGTCGGCTTCATCACGGATTCGACGCTGGCGCGTGAGGTGGTGGCCAACGGGGTGAATCCCAACACTACTCCTGTCAAGACGTGCATGCGCAAGCCGGTCGTGGCCATCGAAGGTGATCGTCCGATCATTGATGCCGTGCGCATGATGAAAGACCAAGCAACCCGGCATCTGGCCGTGACGCAGGACGGCCAAATTATCGGCGTGATTTCCGTCTCCAATATTCTCCGCTATTATTCAGGTGTGGTCTAACCAGCTTCACGTCAATCGGGGAGGTGCAATGATGGGACCGACCAAAGTGATCGTGAACGGCAGTGGCTTGTACGAGGCAGTGTCCGGCAAACTGATCAAAGACGGTTTCACGAGTCGTGGCGAGCTAGAGGACTACGTGAACCATCATTACCTCGTCTTGCCCGTGATCGACAATGCAGGCAAATCATGGCTGCTTTACGGGAAACCGGTGTACTGTCTACACGGAGTGCAATACGAAACGGTGAATGATCAGAAAGTTCACCTCACCCGGTGTCCGGATTGTGGCGGCATGGGTATCCGTTCCGACGAATTCACGGTGGAGTCAGATTGCATCCGGTGCACGGCCTGCGGACACGAGTTTGATCCTCGGTTAGAAATGATGGAGACGTAGGAAGGGATAGCTTGGTCAAAACCTCTGTGACCGAGCCGTGCACCTAGAATAACTGGCTCCTACCGCTCTGCCTTCGCGAAAATCTGGAAGTGCTGGCTGTCGACGACATCGTAATCGTTCAGAAGCTGATAGCCGGCGGCTTCCATTTCGCGTCGGACCTCTTCTTTCGGGGTTCTGTACCCAAACATATCGGAAAAGAACCCTCGAGGATGAAAATCGAGAATCGCGACGCGACCGCCCGGTCGTAGCGATGAGGCGAGGGACCGAAAATAGCCCACTCGATCGTTTATGTCATGATAGCCATCGCAACTGAATACCAGGTCGACCGGCTCCGGAAGTCTTGGATTGTGTGGCTCGGCCCGGACCGGTCGGACATTCGGGGTCCCTCGGGAAACCATTTCCTTGATGATCATGTTGATCGAGCTCTCCTTGATATCAACGGCATAGACCGTTCCTCTGGCCCCGACCGCCTTAGCCAGGTGCCAGGTAAAGTAGCCTCCGCCGGCACCCAAGTCTGCCACCCGAGCTCCCCGCGCGAGGGACAGTTTTTCAACGACCCCTTGTGGTTTCTGCCATACATCCCGTGAGGGGTCGCTCAGGTCTTGATAGTTCCATTGGGCGCAACCGGTGAGCACTAGGATAACAATCAAGAGTACGTTGATCTGTGCAGGCAGGAGTTTGTGGATCACGGCACCTTCCTTTCCTAAGACTGCGACCAAGTGTCGGCTACATCGATGATCGGTGTCCCGACGAACGTAATGCTGTCTCATCTCAATTGTCCTTCGAACCTTGCCATATATTGATTGCCGCGGCAAGACGCTCATTCGTGTTCACACGGAAATGCCTTCAATCATGGACAAGTTCTGAAACTCACGTCTGTGCAACGTGGCTGTGGCATGGCAATGTCCCGCTATTCCAGGCTGCGACTGCCGCACATGCAATTACAACGCACTTGTAATGAGAACCTAAGGAGGTTGTATACTCCCCCCTTAAATTAAGGCTCAGTCTCAATATGGCTCAGTCCAAGCACGGACAAGCACTTTCTAGCGCCACCCTCCAGCTTCTTCGACCGTTGGTGCGGATTCTTCTTCGGAACAATGTGTCCCATCGGACGTTCGCCGAGCTGGCCAAGCAGGTCTACGTGGAGGTTGCAAACGCTGAGTTTGGAATTCATGGTAAGAAGCAGACGGTGTCGCGGATCGCGATCCTCAGTGGATTGACGCGCAAGGAAGTGCAACGGATCTTGACGCTCCCGCCTCATTCTCGATCCATTATAAATGAAGAGTACCATCGAGCTTCACGAGTGATCACCGGCTGGATCCGGGACTCCGATTTCGGAGATGGAAAGGGCCATCCTCGACCACTTCGAATGGAGGGGCGGGGAGCTTCATTCAGTGTGTTGGTGAAACGCTACAGTGGAGACATCCCGGTGAGGGCCTTGTTGGATGAGTTGTTACGGGTCGGTGCGGTGAAGCAATTGAAAGATGGGCGAATTTGTCTGCTCTCTCGCGGCTACGTTCCTCAGAAAGGTTCGGCTGAAAAATTGCAGGTACTTGGAGCCGATACTGCTGATCTTATTTCAACCATCGATCATAACGTCCATCTGAAGCCGTCGAAGCCTCGGTTCCAACGCAAGGTCATGTATGACAACGTCTCGTTAGAGACCGCGAAGGAATTTCGCACGCTGGCGTCTGCAGAAGGACAGGAACTCTTAGAGAAGTTCGATCGGTGGCTCTCTCATCGGGATCGTGATATGAACCCAGCATCAAAGGGGAGCGGTCGCGTGCGCGTGGGGCTAGGGATCTATCATTTTGAAGAACAAGAACGATCTGACTGATTTCAGCCTGAATAAATCCCTCGTCATAATGCAGAAGCTCGATCAAAACTTTCTTGGGGCGATCGCCCTGTGCCTCTTACTGGCATCGTGCGGTCCGGGTCCACAAGCCGGAGGTGGGATCGGTGGGACAGGCCAGATCGCGTCGGTAGTTTCTGGGGCAATCACCGGGTTCGGCAGTGTGTTTGTCTCCGGATACGAGTACGAGACCGGCAGTACGTCGATGATGGTCGATGGGAAATCCGGCAGCCTCACTGATCTCAAAAAGGGGATGCTGGTGCGTGTTAACGCGACGGTAACGGAGCGTTACGATACACATGACGTGCTGCAGCGCGCGGCGAACACATTGCTGTACGAGGATACGGTCGAAGGGGTCGTGCAATCGGTAGCCTCGGATGGGTCAAGCCTGGTTGACTTGGGTCAGACCGTCGCCATAACGACGTCGACGGTTGTCGATGCCAGTATTCCTGGACGTAATGTTCTCAGTCTCATGCCAGGTCGAGATCTCGTAGAGGTCAGCGGGTTTGTCACGGGGGATGGTGCGATCATGGGAACGTTCATAGAGTTGAGAACTCTCGATATGAACACGCAGGTTCCTGACTATGAGGTCAAAGGTTTCATCAAGAACCACAATGCTGCTCAAAAAACCTTCGAGATCGGCGCCCTGACCATCGAGTACAGCGATGCGAGGTTGAACGACATGCCGGGCCAAATAAGCGGCGATGATTGGAACGGGTTGTTAGTCGATGCGACAGGAGACCAGGTGTCGTCTGGAGACCCAGGTTCGTCCGGCGTTCGTATGAAAGCGAACCTCGTATGGCCAGAAACGCTGGGTTCAAAGGATAGTGAGAACGCCAAAGTGGAAGCATTTGTGACCCACGTACGTGATTTAAGCGACTTTTCGATGGGCATTGTCCGTGTACAGACAAGTCCCGGGACAGTATTCGAAGGCGGAACCCCGAGCGACGTTCAAGTCGGCATTCGCCTGGTGGTAAACGGTCCGTTAGTCGACGGGGTTGTGAATGCGACGAAAGTGAAGTTCGAAAGAGAAGAAGAGGATCACGCCGAACCGACAATGGTCAATTCAACCGGCGCTCGCTTGCCTTGCGGGGATTCAACGGTCCCTGTTTGCTGATTCCATGGGAGGCTAACTGTCCGCCCCTAGTCGTCTCCCGACGCAGTGACAATCATGATATAGGGCAGATCGTCTCCTCTTCGGACCTCGACTTCGAACGTTCCAGCAGAGAGGCTCCTGCCGAGGCTCGTCCTGCATCAGTGACTCACGGAAATAGTCCTAGCTGCCATCTGCAATTGCAGAAGATCGGTCCGCCGATGCTTTGGCTTGAACGTCCGATGGAGGTCGGGCCTTGATAGCTTACTGCGTCCATCCTTTCAGGGCAAGTTCTCCTCTCCGTTACATCTACATCTCACGCGCGCGCCTAGCGGTTCTGGCTCTTCCATTGTTTTGCTCCCAAGGCGATGGCTGCACGCTCGTGCGCGTCATTCGAAGTGTATACACACGTCAGGCGGGACTGTGTACGTATCATTGCCTGTGAGACTGCGGATATGCAATATGGGAAAATTATCCCATATTGAAAATTGAAGTCAATCGGGAAATGTTCATGACGGTCTCGCGGTTGTGTATGGAGCGGTTGTTCTGGTGTATGCAGTTCCCGACATGTTGTGGAGCAGCAACGCGCACGCATTGTTCGGCACGGTTCTTTCTGGCTGGGTGTCCGCCCTGGAATACGTAAGCGGTTATAAAATTGGGATAGTAATCCCAATAGTGAAAATCGTGAACCCGTTTCGATTTGTGAACTGACGGTGTGTGTATCGCTCGATCCTGGTGTGCGGCTGTAGTTCTTGCCATGCGATAGTCGTATCGCGAAATGCTCTACGTATCTTCCTGGTATTCACATCCTTCGTGGATGTATGGACTCGTAACTCCTTGAGAGTATTAAGATCGTACGTCGATATTCGTGATGTGCGTCACGCATGCATTCAGCGCGGCATCGCACTTGCGTGTAGATACTCCAAGCATGTGTTGATCAGTACTAACCGTAGAGGTGTCGAGTTATGCTTAATTGTTGGGTATGGAGGGAATGAGGGACGCGGCGTATGCTGATGGTCGCCCAGGATCATCAATCGTGTGGCACATACTGGAAGGAGACGCCGTGGGAACGAAGACGGTCAACGAGTTCACGAATCCAGGGATTCCTGTTCCGGCGTCGGATGCCTTGACCGACGTGTTGCGGGAAGGGGCAAGACGAATGCTGAAGGAGGCTGTGGAAGCGGAAGTGCAGGAGTTTCTGGACCGCCATGCGCCACTGAAAGACGGCAACAACCGTCAACGGGTGGTGCGGAATGGCTATTTACCGGAACGGACGATCCAGACCGGGCTGGGGGACGTCGCCGTCACGGCGCCCCGCGTGCGAGACCGGGAGGGAGCGATCCGGTTCTCATCTCAGATCCTTCCGCCCTACCTGCGGCGCACCAAAAGTCTGGCCGAATTGTTGCCGTGGCTGTACCTCCGGGGGATCTCCACGGGAGACTTCAGTACCGTGCTCACCAGTCTTCTGGGACAGGATGCCCCCGGGTTATCCGCCACGACGATCCAGCGACTGAAGGAGTCCTGGAAGGAAGACCACCGCCAGTGGGCGATACGGGACCTGTCGAAGACCTACGTGTATCTCTGGGCTGAAGGCATCCATTTCAACGTCCCATCAGAAAGCGCTATTCCCTAAAGGCTGCATACCCAACATTTGACATTATCTCAGAGGTGTCTTGTCATGCCTGGTGTGTTTACGTAGCGCCAATCATCGATCCGCGTAAGAGACAACTAAGCCAAATAAGCGTGATTGGACTGGTGCGTGTGGGGTGATCATGTTTGAAAATGATCGTATCCCGTGCAGGGATTGCTCTGTCTCTCTCTAGACATGCCCGACCGAGACGAGCCCATGCACGCCAAACAAAGGAGAGGTGGCCTGCATCTGGTGCCAGGGCAATCGGGAAGTTTCGACCTGGAATAGGCACCGCGGACTTCTTCTTTAATAACGATCAATAGAGGTGTCCATAAGGAGGGAGGACAACATGAATGTTAGACATTTGAGCCTTTCAGTGTTAGGCGCGGTGATCATGGCGTGGCCGACAGCAGTCATCGCCGGAGATTTTAAGACCCCGGTTGCTCCGGAGGAAGTCCTCAAGACGTCGAACCCGATACCGCCGACTTCAGAGGTGGTGCAGGAGGCTCCGAGCATTTATGAAAACAAGTGCAGCAAATGTCATGGGGACAAGGGCGATGGGAAAGGGTCTGCCACGAAAGGATTGGATGTCAAACCGAGAAATTATCGGGACAAAAACGTGATGGAGAAAATCCCGGATGGGCAACTCTTCTGGATCATCGCGAACGGGAGTGATCCGGAGGCGACTGAGATGTCCGGATACAAGAAAAAGCTCTCTGAGGAACAGATGTGGGCGCTGGTCCACTACATTCGAAAATTTACGATGCAGTAGTTATGAATGATGAAGACAGAGAGGGGAAACAGAATGCGGATGAGAATGTTGTTGTGTGCGGTTGTGCTGAGCGTGATGGCGTCAGGGTTATCGGCAGTCATAGCGCCAAAGACGGCAGAAGCTATTCCTGCGTTCAGTCGGCAGACAGAAAAGTCCTGTTCGACCTGTCACCAAGCTCTACCTAAGCTGAACCAAACAGGTCAAAGCTTTCGCATGAACGGATTCCGATTTCCGGAGGATAAAGAGTGGACCGATGTTCAAGATATGAAGCACGTGCCTGTCTCCGCGCGAATCATCGTAGAGGCCGAATACAACAACGCGGATGATAGCCGCCCAACGTCAAAGCTGAGCGTTGCCACGATTGAGCTTATGGCCGGAGCTCCATTGGGGAAGACTGGCATATTTTCGCCCTATGTCGATATCGGGTATGCGAATAGGACGATTGCGGTCAATCAGGCCTATGGCCAAATCAACGATCTGCTTGGCCCAACCGGACATGGCTTACTGAACGTCCGATTCGGTCAGTTTGATATCGCGCTCCCATTTCTGTCGCATTCGCAACGGGTGATCAGACAACGATACTTTGCCCAGAGCGCACTCGGTGTAGTCGGGGCTCGAGCACAGACTATCGCGCCGGCAGGGGTTCCGGTTGCAGACGAAGCATTGGAATTCTACAACACGGCTGTTGAGCTGAACGGGCAACTGCTCGGTGAGATTATCTCACATCGATACATGATCGGAATGTTTCAGCCTCAACAACTCACTGAGGTAAGCAGATTGGAGAATCCGGGCTTCTATGCAACGTATGCTGCTACGTTCTTTGATAATTACCAGATCGGAGCGATTTACAAGCGTGATACCGTGAACAATCCGTTTCCGGGTCACCCAAACAGCAACAGGGCGTTGGACAAGTGGGGTGTCGCAGGGGAAGCAAAGATGGGGCCGTTTGTAGTCACGGCGGGGTATTTTAGAGCCGCATCCCTTGATCAGCGAGATCTTCAGAATGTGATGGTGGAGGGTTTCTATATCCCCAACAAGACGTGGGTTGTGGGCGCTCGGTGGGATCACTTGAAGCAAGAGTCGGCCCCGTCAGGCTCGCGAACGACCGCCATGATACGGTATCACATCTCTTCCAGCGTCTACATCCAAGGAGAATGGCGTGTGACGGATTCATTTAATGCGGGGCAACCCAATCCAGTGCAATTCGAACAAGACTCATTGCAAGGAAGGTTGTTTGTGAATGCCGGCTTTTAGCCCGATCTTATTCACATCAATGCGCTACACTGAGGCACGGCGCATGGCTGCTTTAATCCGCATTTCCCACAGAAAATTCCAGCTGAGTATTTTAATCTTGGCCAGTGTGATGTGGCTGGTCACGAGTGCATGTTCCCTCATCCAGTCCAAGATTGTGGATGAGGTGCTGGTCGATGGCCCACAGGGGGCGGTATTGCTTCAGAAAGCCGAGGACGGATGGTTCGGAACGGCCCATCCACTTTCCCTGAGCTCTGCGGTGGTTTCTTCTGTGTTTCAAGGCGTGCAAGTTCAGACTTCGCTGATAGATAAGGCTCCCGGGGAGCGTGTGTTTTCCGATGAAGATATTGAGTTTCTTACCCCGTTGGTTCGTACCGCCTTGTCTAAGGCGACGAAGAGCCAGGTGGTGGGATTTCGAGTGCTGCACGACACCGAGTCTAGGCAGGAGACGACTGGGGGAATTCTGTACATCCAAGGGCGGTTACTCCATCTGACTCTCACGCACTATCGTGCACGGCAAGAAGGGACGGGTCAGGATGGTGCGCTACGTCGTCTCGCTCTTAATCCAACCGGGTTGGAGAAGCACCAAATCACGTTCAGCCCTGAGGCTGCCAGGCTGTCGAGCCGGAATGAACAACCCGATGTCACCGCTGCGACGCCATTGGCTTCACTGGTTCTTGACTATGAAACGCTGACCGTTGGGTCGCCACGTCCGTCAACACTGAACGCAGTACCTGTTGACGAGAATCGTGAGAGTCAGGTGCCGGTCATGAAGAAGGAGACGGAGACGGAATTAGAGGCACTCAAGGAAGAGATGCGCCAACTTCAGCGGCGTCTTGATGATCTCGATCGCGGCAGGTCGCGCCCGACAACGCCGTAAGTATACCGAGCGGCTGTCGCCGAAGGAAAAAGTATTCAACGGTTTAGACTTCGGCCCTTGCCAGCAGCAGCGGCGATTCTTCTCGTGCGTCGCTCGGTTCCAGCGGTGAATGTTCTGCGGCAATCAGCGAATAAAAAACGGGTACGACGAAGAGGGTGAAAATCGTGCCGACGGTCATGCCGGTGACCAACACCATGCCGATACTGTTACGGGCTGCCGCACCGGGACCCATCGCCAAGACGAGGGGGAGGTGACCAAAGACAGTGGCAGCTGAGGTCATCAGCACCGGCCGCAGTCTCGTCAGCGAGGCCTCGCGCACCGCCGTCAGCCGAGAGTATCCGCGAGCCTGCAGTTGATTGGCGAACTCCACGATGAGGATGCCGTTTTTGGCGATCAATCCCACCAGCGTGATCAGCCCGACTTGGGAGTAAATATTGATTGTGGTGAGATCGAGAAAACTCACCACCAGGGCGCCGGACATTGCAAGTGGGACCGAGCCTAGCAAGACGATCAAGGGATCGCGGAAGCTCTTGAACTGAGCCGCCAGTACCAAATAGATCAGGACTACCGCGAAGCCAAGCGTGACGGTGAGCGCCGCTCCTTCCTGGCGGAGTTGCCGTGACTCGCCGGCATAGTCCATGACCACGCGCGGGCCACTTGAGGCTGCCGCGGTTTCAAGCACACGGAGCCCCTCTTCCTTGGTGAAGCCGGGTTTTAGACCTCCGAAGATGCGGACGGCGTTGCGCTGCTGGAAGCGATTCAATGCGCGCGGCGCAGTGCTTGTTTCGATATGGGTGAATGTCGACACCGGAACCAATTGGCCGCCCGGTGTCTTGATTTTGAGATCAAGCAGTGGATCGACCGTTGCGCGATCCTTGTCCCCGAGTTGAGGAATGACCTTGTAGCTGCGGTCGAAGTAGTTGAACCGGTTGACGTACCCGCCGCCGAGCATCGTGCCCAGCTCACGACCGACTCCAGCCAGGTCGAATCCCAAATCCGCGAGCCGCTCACGATCTAACACGACGCGGGCTTGGGGGAGGTCGATTTTGAGGTCGGTGTCCACATACAAGAACTTGCCGCTCTGCCAGCCTGCGCCCAGGACGGACCCGACTGCTTCAAGCATCTGTTCGGCCGGTGCATCGCTCTGCACGATCAACTCCACGTCGTACTGACCAGGGGTGGGGAGCGGCGGGTCTAGTCTGGGGAATACACGGAGTCCCGGTATTTGCGACACCGCGCCGAACACGTCGTCGTACATCTCCTCGGTCGAGCGAGCGCGATCGTGCCAATCCTTCGCGACTACGCCGCCGAAGCCGCCCCATGCCGTGGTGAGCGACCAGGTGTAGTCCGCCCCAGGGATGGCCGTGAGGGCGTTGACGATCCGGAAGTGTTGCCGGTTGGTGGCCTGGACCGTGGAGTCCGGCGACGCTTCGAAGAAGAGGCTGATGTGGTTCTGATCTTCTACGGGAGCCAACTCTTGACGTGAGAAGTGATAGAGCGGCCAGGCTGCGAGCACGATCAGGAGCGCGGCCACCACAACCCCCCACCGCATAGTGAGAGTGCTGTCGAGGAGCCTGGCGTAGATCCCGCGCGCTTCCTCGAAGCGCCGATTGACGAATGCCGTTAAGCGACCTTCTTTGCCTCGCGGATGGACGAATCGCGAGCTCATCACCGGCGACAGCGTGATCGCGACGACACCGGAGAGCACGACGGCCACGGCCAGTGTGATCGCAAACTCCAGGAATAAGGAACCAGTTAGCCCGCCTTGGAAGCCGATGGGGGCATAGACGGTCGCGAGCGTGATCGTCATCGCAATGATCGGGCCCAGCAGCTCCCGGGCGGCGGCTTGCGCGGCCTCGATTCGAGATTGGCCCAGACGCACATGCCGTTCCACGTTCTCAACGACCACGATGGCATCGTCTACCACGAGACCGACGGACAGCACGATGGCGAGCAGGGTGAGAAGATTCAGGCTGAATCCGAACGCGGCCATGAAGAGGGCGGTTCCGATCAACGATATCGGGATGGCCACGAGCGGCACAATGGCCGTGCGGACCGATCCCATGAACAGGAACACCACGAGGGCGACGATCAGGATCGTTTCGGATAACGTTTTGGTGATTTCCGTCAGGGCGTTCCGGATGAACATCGTGCCGTCCCAGACGAGTTTCATGTCGATATCGCTCGGGAGGGTCGGCCGGATACGTTCGATCTCGTCGCGTAGCCGGTGTCCGACGTCGATTTCGTTCGCGCCGGGCACCGACCAGATGCCGAGATACACGCCTTCCGTCTCATCGTACTTCGCAATGATCGTGGCTTCTTCGGCTTCCCGTTCGATTCGCGCGACGTCCTTGAGCCGCACGATGGCCCCGTTCCGATCGGCGACGATCAGCTCCTCAAATTCAGCCGTGGAACGAAGATCGGTGTTGGCAAGCAAGTTGACCTGGACCTGATTGCCTTTTGTGCGGCCGACCGCCGCCAAATAGTTGTTTCGACGCAGCGCGCCCTGGACGTCGCCGGGCGAGAGGTTGAGGGCCGCGAGTCGGTCAGGGTCGATCCAAATACGCATGGCGACCTGTCGCTCCCCTTCGAACGTGACTCGTTGGACGCCGGGTAACGTTGCGAGCTGGGGTTGTAACGTGCGTAGCAGCCAATCAGTGACGGCGGGGACCGGACGCTCCGTCGAACTAAAACTCAAGTAGAACGAGGCGTAGGGTCGATCGGCTCGCTGGATCTCGATCACCGCTGGCTCGGCTTCCGGAGGCAGTTCCGATCGTACCTGCTGGAGTCGTGCGGTGACCTCTGCCAGTGCTGCCGTACTGCTGTGGTTTAATTTGAGATGGACGGTCACGGTGCTGACTCCAGCGCGGCTGGTCGATTCGACATAGTCGACACCGCTGATTGCCGAGACGACCCGTTCGATCGGCGTACTGATGAACCCACGAATAGTTTCGGCGCCGGCGCCGTAGTAGAGGGTGGTGATGACGACCAACGAGTTTTCGATCGTGGGATACTGCTGGACCGGGAGTGATGTCATCGCGCGCCAACCGGCAAGGAGGATGACCAGGTTGACGACGATGGCCAACACAGGATGTTTGATGAAGACGTCGGTGAACGATGTTCGGGTCGTGTCGTGCGGCATGATGATCGGTTTAGGGCGTCCCGGCCTCGTGAGTTTCTTTTGAGTTCTTCCCGACAGATTCAGCGACTGCCACGAGGATTCCGTCACGAAGCTTAAACGAGCCCACGGCGGCGATGTGCTCACCTGCCGTCAGACCAGCATGGATCACAATCTCGTCGCCGATCATGGGGCCGCTTTCAACCTGGCGGGTATGGACTCGGTTGCGGCCATCGTTGCTTGGTGCAACGATAAACACCTGGTCGCCTCCAGGTCCCTTGCGCAACGCGCTGACCGGGATGGCGACGACTGTACGCGGAGGACCAACCGGAACCCGGACGCGTACCGACGCTCCGGGTGATGGGACATTGCGGGTGCCTTCGATTCTGGCACGGATCATGGCGTTCCGAGTGGTCGGATCAACGCGGGCGTCAAGCGCGACAATCTTGGCCACGATAGCGGAAGAATCACTGGCTGCAAATATCTCGACGGATTCGCCGGCCCGTAATCCAGCCGCGACCTGCTGGGCGACCGTGAAGTCCACATGCACAGCCTCGCTCACGCCCTGAAGTGTTGTCAGCAATGTTCCTTCATCCAAGTACTGACCGGGATGGACGTCCGCGATGCCTACCCTCGCACGGAAGGGGGCGCGGATCGTCTTTTTGGCAATGATCGCCTTGGTGCGTGCAATCTGGGCCTGTGCCACATCCAAGTCTGCGCGCGCTCGATCGACTTCTTCTTGAGTGGTCGCGAATTCCTGGCTGAGGTGTTGTCGGCGATTGAGGACGGTCTTGGCGAGCGCGACCTGGGCCTCTTGTGCCCGAAGTTCAGCTTCTTCGACCGAGACATCGAGTGCGACGAGTAGTGTGCCTGCTTCGACAATCTGTCCGGGTGTGAGCCTGACTTCGCGGACTGTTCCTGCCAGTTCGTTCTTCAGCGTAATTGAACGGAGGGCGAGGACCGTTCCGATCGAGGTTGTGGTCTGGCGATGGTCGATGGCTCGTGCGACAGCGATGGTCACGGACTCCATCGGCTCCGGCTGATTCGCCGAGGTCGCCTGTTCGCCCTGGATGGATTCGTATTTCCACGCGCCCAGACCGATACCGATCAGGAGCACAAGCGAAACAAGTAAGACTGACCCGAGCCAATTCTGACGATTCATGAGCAATATGCTGAAGCAGGTGCCGACGAGGGTGTTGATTGTAACAACATTGATCGCATCTGATACTCCAGGTTCCCTCTACTCCTACACTATCCATACCCAGAAAGAAAACGGATGGTCCATGTATTACGACGGTCTTGTGGGAACAGGGTACCAAATTCTGAGGCTCCTAGACTTCAGATCGCAGTGCCATCGGACCGTCTGCTCCGCCCCTCTTTCTTACTCCCAAGTTTTTTCTTGACGCCATATAGTTGCATATGCAACTATATGGTCAGTGAGGTACCAGTCATGAAACACAATAAAGATATTCTTGAACAGATAGGATGTGAGTGTCTGTTGAGTCGTGCACGTGTACTCACACGTGTTCTCACAGGGATCTACGATAATGAATTACGTTCCTATGGTCTGAAAGCAACACAACTTAATCTCCTGGTCGTTGTGGCCAGAATCGGCCCCGTTCGACGTATCGACATTGGAAAGCGTCTTCACCTCGATCCATCAACGCTGACCCGTAATCTCAAGATAATGCTGACCAATGGTTGGATAGAAGAGCGTATCGATGGAGAAGACGGTCGAGGCTCGCCGTTGCAGGTCACTGCAAAAGGTCGTGATCTTCTGAATCAAATCGTTCCGTCTTGGCAAAAGGCGCAGGATCGTGCGCGAACGCTGATCGGGGATGAGGGTGAGACACTGTTAAAAAGCCTCGGAGCCAGCAAGTTCGGATTTCCGACGAGGTAGACGAGTTTTTTTGATTTTGTAATTGCATATACAACTATATACCATTTGCACTTACCGGGCACGAAACCACGAGGGAGAGACAATATGACAAAACCAAGAAAGTTGATCACGGCAGCGCTCGAGAAAATTTGGTTCCAAGCCGCACTGCTCCATCTCGAGAAGGAGTCTCTGATATGTGCTTATGCAAAACGACGAGCAGACTTCTGGCGGTCTTCGATCTTGGGAAACACACCATTGTCCTCGATCGTGCACGTGCGAGGCAAATTACTTGCTTGCCTGCTGCTGCCACTCATGATGTTTCTTGGGTGCACCCCTCAAGACAAACAACCACATCAGATTGTACGGCCCGTGAAGGTCGTACGAATCGGCGATGAGGCTGCCGCAGGGGTGATGAGTTTCGCTGGGGAAGTACGGGCACGATACGAAACGACCTTAGCCTTCCGGGTATCCGGCAAAATGATTGACCGTCTCGTTGAGGTGGGTGATCGCGTGCACAAAGGTCAGCGCTTAGCGAGGCTTGATTCCAACGATTATCAACTTGGAAGGGACGCGCTGAACGCCCAGCTCAAATCCGCTCGAGCGGAACAGGATTTTGCGCGGGATGATCTGACTCGTTACCGCGAACTCCTCAACGAGCGGGTCATTAGTCCAGCCGAGTTCGACCGGCATGACACCGCATACATCACCGCGCGAGAACGGGTAGCAGTGCTGCACGCACAACTGAACCAAGCGACCAACCAATTACAGTACACCGATCTGCTGGCGGATCGGGACGGGGTGGTGACCGCACTGGAAGCCGAGATCGGAGAGGTAGTGACCGCCGGTCAGCCGATCGTCAAGCTGGCCCGGCTTGATGAGAAGGAAATCCATATCGATATTCCCGAGCAGCGCGTGGCGGAAATCGAACTCCATCAGAAAGTCCGCGTGACTTTGTGGGCCAGCGGCGACAAACAAATCCAGGCTCGTATACGCGAGATCGCGGCAGCGGCCGACCCGGCCAGCCGCACCTATCGCGTCAAGGCGACCGTGCTTGAGGGACAGGATGAAGTACGACTTGGGAAGACAGCGACGGTGTGGATTCCTGTAACAACATCGCCTCGTCTCGCTGTACCGCTCTCGGCCGTATTCACCCCTCAGAATGAGCCTGAGCGCCCGCGTGTGTGGTTGGTGAACGAAGAGGCAAGCACGGTCAGATCCGTACCGGTTCAGCTGGGCGAGTCCCTGGACGGAGAGCACATCGTCGTCGCGGGAGTCCGGTCCGGACAATTGGTCGTCAGTGCCGGGGTCCAACGCCTGGCTGAGGGACAGGCGGTGCGCTTGCCGGAACAGGTCGCAGGCAGCAAGGAGGATCGGCCATGAAGGATTTCAATCTAAGCGAGTGGGTACTCACACATCGCTCCACCACCGGGTTTCTCATGGTGCTGGTGCTGTTCGGGGGGATTTTCGCCTATTTCCAGCTGGGACAAAGGGAAGACCCGGAGTTCACTTTCCGGGTGATGGTCGTGAAAACCCTTTACCCCGGGGCGACCGCTGCGGAAACGGAGCAACAGGTGACCGACCGCTTGGAAAAGAAAATCCAGGAACTGCCCAACCTTGACATCCTCCGTAGTTACTCGAAATCCGGCGAATCGGTGATTTTCGTTACGCCTCGCGAGGACACGCCGCCCAAGGAGATTCCGAATCTCTGGTATCAAGTTCGCAAAAAAGTCGGTGATATCCGCCTAAGCTTGCCGGCGGGCATCGTCGGTCCCTTTTTCAACGACGAGTTCGGCGACACCTATAGCCTCCTCTATGCCTTTTCTGGGAGAGGTTTCAGCTATGCCGAGTTGAAAACTGCGGCAGATTCGGCTCGCCAGCAGATCTTGCGCGTCAAGGATGTCGAGAAAGTCGATCTCATCGGCGTCCAAGACGAAAAGATTTATGTCGAGTTTTCCGACAAGAAGCTGGCCGAATTGAATCTGGACACTGCGGTGGTCGCCCAGGTGCTCCAGGCGCAGAATAGCATGGTGCCAGCGGGAACCGTGTTTTCTTCACAACATAACCTCCCCATACGACTGACGGGCTCCTTCGACTCGGTGGATAGCGTGGCAAACCTGGCGGTGCGCATCGAAGGTCGGACCATCAGGGTCAGTGATTTCGCCAAAGTGACCCGGGGCTACACTGATCCACCGGAATTCAAGATGCACTTCAACGGCAAGGCAGTCATCGGGCTCGGCGTCACCATGAACAAGAAAGGCGATGTGTTGGAGCTCGGGAAAGCACTGGAAACCACCATATCCCACGTTGAGAGCGAACTGCCGATGGGCATCGATATCAACGTGGTCGCCAATCAGTCGCAGGTCGTGAAAACCCAGATGTGGGAATTTTCGAGTACGTTCTTCGAGGCACTGACCGCCGTGCTACTCGTTGGCTTTCTGAGCCTCGGATTTCGAACCGGCTCCGTCGTCGCCCTCACCGTACCCCTGGTGCTGGCCAGCACCTTACTGTGTATGCTGCTGTTCGGAATCGATCTGCACCGGATATCCCTGAATGCCTTGATCCTCGCACTGGGGCTTCTCGTCGACGACGGCATGATCGCTGCCGAAATGATGGCGCGTAAACTCGAAGAGGGGTTGGATCGGATGCAGGCCGCGACGTTTGCCTATAGCGCGACGGCCTTCCCGATGTTAACCGGTACCATGCTCACTATTGTCGGTTTTCTGCCGGTGGGCTTGGCCAAAACGCAGGCAGGCGAATATACCGTCTCGATTTTCCAGGTTGTGGGCATCGCGCTACTTCTTTCCTGGATCGGGGCAGTAATCTTTACACCCTATTTGGGGTTTCTGATGCTCAAGACCAAGGGCAGCAGCGACAGGTCCAGCCACGATCTTTTTGACACGGGGTTCTATAACCATCTGCGCTCCTGGGTGGATCGTTGCGTGGAACATCGCAACAAAGTGATTCTCGGGACCGTGGCCCTGTTCGGTGTGGGCATCGCGACCCTCACACAAGTTCCCCAACAGTTTTTCCCGCTGTCCAATCGGCCAGAAGTCATCATTGACCTCTGGTTGCCGGAGGGGAGTTCCTTCGCAGAAACCGAAGCGGTTGCCAAGCGCATGGAAGCGCTGCTTGCCAAGGACGAAGATGTACTGAATTATGCGACCTATATCGGCGGCGGCAGTCCGCGGTTTTTCCTGCTGATCGTGCAACAACTGGCTAATATCAATCTCGCCGAATTCGTCGTAATGACCCGTGACAATGTGGCGCGCGAACGCGTCATGCAACGTCTTCGACTCGTCTTCGCCACCGATTTCCCGGAAGTGCGCGGACGTACCATGCGCCTGAACGTCGGACCACCGATGGATTATCCGCTCGTGTTCAGGGTATTCGGTGAAGATCCCAAGATCGTTCGTGGCATCGCCGACCGGGTAGCCGAGGTCGTGCGCGCTAACCCCAACGCGGTCGATGTAAATGACGACTGGCATGATCGCATTCCTTCGTCTCGCCTTGTCCTGGATCAAGACAAAGCACGTGCACTTGGTGTCGCAACTTCGAGTTTGTCGCAAGCCTTGCAAGCACATTATACGGGAATTCCCGTTGGACAGTTCCGCGAGGATGATAAGCTCATCGACATTATTTGGAGGGCGCAAAAGAACTTGCGCGGCGCCGCCGATGATTTGCCCAATGTCACTGTTCGGACGGCCAACGGTAGATCGGCACCACTGGCGCAGTTCGTCACATTCGAAACTGTCTTCGAAGACGGCGTCCGCTGGCGCCGCAACCGCTTCCCGGCGATCTCGGTACGAGCCGATGTGATAGATGGGATGTTGGCGCCCGATGTAGCGACGCAGATCATTCCGAAGCTCGAGCTCATCAAAGAGAGCCTCCCGGCCGGCTATTTCATTGAGACCGGTGCAGCCAAGGAAGATGCCTGGATCGCGCAGAAGTCGATCCTGATCTGGATTCCCCTGGTGGTGATCATCACGCTCATTCTGCTGATGATGCAGTTACAAAACCTATCTCGAACGTTTCTCGTATTCGTCACGGCGCCTTTGGGTGTGATCGGGGCCGCATTCGCCCTGTTGCTGTTCGATGCTCCTTTTGGTTTTGTGGCCTTGTTCGGCATCATCGCCTTGGCCGGCATGATCATGCGAAACTCCTTGATTCTGGTGGACCAGATCGAACAGGACGAAAGGGCCGGGCGGGATACCTGGACTGCCATTGTAGAATCGACCGTCCGGCGGTTCAGACCCATTCTGTTGACTGCGGCGGCGGCGATCCTGGCAATGATTCCATTGTCACGCAACGATTTCTTCGGGCCGCAAGCTATCGCCATCATGGGCGGACTCACCATCGCGACCATACTGACCGTGTTCTTCCTGCCCGCGTTGTATGCGGCCTGGTTTCGGGTCACACGGAACCGTGCTCACGCTGATGGGTCGCCGGCAGGGTCGAATGAAATTCTATTCCCCAGGGATTCAGTCCAGGTTGATGGAGCGATTGCCGCGACGACGCGCCATTCACTGCCGCTTGTCGTCCTGATGATCTTCATGTTCGCAGGGTGTACACCGACCCGGATGAGTGATCGGGTGCCAGTATCGACTCCGACGGATTGGTCGCATGCCCCAGTTGTTCAAGACAATTCCAATCAGGCTGATCTCAAAGAATGGTGGCAAGGATTTCACGATCCACTTTTGAACGAGTTGATCAGCCAAGCATTAGCCGCGAACCACGATCTTAGAATCGCAACGGCTCGCGTTCGCGAGGCCAACGCGATCATCACTGTCGCGGAATCAGCACTCTATCCCAGCGTTGATTTTTTTACGTCGGGCGGGCGAGAAAAGCGGATTGACCGCATTATCCCGGTACCGGGCAGGCAGGGGATAGAGCTAACCACCCCCACCGCGAATGTCATTACCGGTGGTCTTGCTGCACGGTGGGAGATCGATATTTTCGGTGCGAGGCGTCTTGAGGCTGAGGCAACAGGTGCTCAGGCCGCTGGAACCAAAGAGGAACGGCATGGAGTGCAAGTGGGATTGCTCGCTCAGGTGGCGACGAACTATCTGGAACTACGCGGCGCACAGGAACGGACAGCGATTCTGCGCGAAAACATCGACATCCAGCGGGAAAGGCTCAGAACTCTGCGGGCGTTTTATCGTGCGGGTTTAACGAACGAAACCGAAGTGTTCCGGCAGGAAACCTTACTCCATAGCACCGAGAGTGCTCTTCCTGGATTGAAGGCAGCGGAGGTCACTCTGATCCATCGCCTCAGCGTGTTGCTGGGCGAATCTCCGGCGAAACTTGAACACCGGCTTATTGCTGCAACAGCTCATCCTTCCGACCTGCCCGGTATCCCAAACATGTTACCTTCAAGCCTGCTACTACAACGGCCTGATCTGCGCCTCGCGCAAACCGAAGTGAGTGCAGCAGCGGCCAGCCTTGGTGCAGCGCGGGCCGATTTGTTCCCGAAAGTATTGCTGTCGGCGAGCGGTGGGATCGGCGCACTGGCCATCGGCGGATTTCCGACTCTGGTGGAGAGTGTGTATGCGCTGGGGGCGGGCCTCACGGCTCCGATATTCAACGCGGGACGCATTCGGGCTCACATCGCTGCCGCGGACGCGCGGCTGGATCAAGTCGCGGCAAAGTACGAAAAAACCTTCCTCCTCGCCTTGGAAGACGTGGAAAATGCCTTTGTTGCCCATGCCTCGTCGAAGGAGCGCCGCGAACAATTATTGAAGGCCGAAACAGCAGCAGAGAAAACGTATCGCTCCTCCGAAGCCTTGTATCAGAGGGGAGCGAGTGATTATTTATCCGTGCTGGATGCCCAACGCACCAAACTTTCCATCAACGACGAGCGGGTTAAAGCTGAAACCGCCGTGCGTGTTTCGTTGGTCTCGCTTTCCAGGGCATTTGGTGGTGGTTGGACCATGGACAGCTCAGTAAGCCGTGTAAGTGATAATGACCCGGGGAAATAACAGAGAATGACTAAGTCGTGCGATGCCGAAACGTAAATCGGTGAACCCTGATGTGCCGAGAACGCGCGCCCAGCTCAAAACCGACGGGTTAAGACGCCTTTACGTCCGCTGCCCACGACACACTGGCCGGGCACCATTGCCAGATTCCGAGGGTGATGATGCGAGTCAATCCGGCCGGAATGCACGCGGTACGGTTCACCTCCACCTTCCGGTTGATCAACCTGGTTGGATCGCCGCAGCGCTTCAAATACTCATCGGCCTTGATGTCATGAAGATCGACGTGGGGCACGACGAAGGCCACCACCGGAACGGGCAGCACGGCGATGGAGGAATCGTCTGCACCCTGCGAGCCTGAACAATGGGCACCAGTTTGTGGGTACTTGACGTCGTCATGGACAAGAGCCGTTGTGCAGCCTGCCAAGAGAAGTGACGCACTTGCCACTAGGGCTAACACTCCGTGGAAACCTTGCGTGTGATACATAACATACCTCCCTGTTGACCTGTCTTGTTTGTTAGACGAACGCGACGTGGATAGGTAAACGCTGTCAATCAACCTGGATTGTCGTGGAATACCCCTTGACGGCGAGCCAGAACGACGGTATCCCAGTTACTATGAGTCAACCCTCCACGACGATGGCCTACGGATCTGTCATCCTGGCAGCCGTACTATGGGGCGGGTCGATCGTGGCACAGAAGATGGCGCTCGGCTCGTTCTCTGCCGTCGAAGCCTCGGTTCTTCGTGATATCGGAGGACTGGCAATCTTATTGGCGACCTGGTGGTCGAAGGAGGGTGGTGCACTCACGATAAGCCGCGGCGACATGGGGTTGCTGGGGCTTCTGGGGCTTGGCGTCTTGGGGAACCATCTGCTCATTATGATGGGTCTGAACTACGTCAGCGGTGCGGTCGGCGGTGTGATCATTGGGGCAAGCCCTGTCGTGACGGCTCTGCTCTCGGCCATATTGAGTCGAGATGTGCCGTTGCGTGCCGTGTGGGCTGGCGCACTGCTGTCGTTCGCAGGTGTCGGACTGGTCTCTGTCGCAGGCTTTCAAGCAGCCGGCGAGCATCCGCTACTGGGGAGTATGTTGGTCTTTCTCGGGGTCGTGAGCTGGGCGCTCTATAGTATCGGCAGCCGCGCGCTCATGGAGCGGGTGTCGGCCCTCACGGTCAACTGGACGACGCTGCTCGTGGCAACCGTTCTTCAAATTCCACTGCTCTGGACCGACCACAAGGTCATGAATGCCGGGATCGGATCGGTGACGACGTCCGATTGGCTGGCGCTCGGCTACCTGATCGTCTTCGCGACGGCAGTCGCGCAACAGGCTTGGTTGTTTGGCGTCAAGGGGGTCGGCCCTTCACGGGCGTCGGTTCTGGGCAATCTGACGCCGGTTGCCGCCATTGGGCTATCAGCCTTGATTCTAGGGGAAGCCATCGGACTGATTGAACTGATCGGTATCGGTCTCATCCTGGCCGGGGTATGGGTGGTGAACCGGCAAACGGCTGAGAGAAATAACTAGGAGTGTGGTTCCACCAATCCATTCTCGATCCCGATCCTTGTTTCAGGGTATCATGCACGGTCTGGCGGCAGAGGGAGTTGGTGCGTCGTCGTGTAGCCATCGTCGAACGACAGGTGGTCATGTCGTTTCAGATCGCGGACTGTCATGAACAGTAACTATGCCCGAGCACTGATTCCGTTGATCCTGGCTGGGACGTTCCTTCTCGATGTGTTCATGCCGTGGGGATATGCGGTCTGGGTTGTGGGAGATGTGTTTGGCGCGATCTTGACCCTCTGGATTGAGTGGCCGATTGCCCCGTATCTCGTTGCGACCATCGGGACGGTTCTTGCGTACCTGGGGCACACACTGTCTCCTCCTTTCATTCCGGTAGACATTGCCGGCTTCAATCGTGTTGTGGGCATCGCCCTCCTGTGGATGACGGCATGGCTCGTGGCGCGAGCGAGAAGGGCCAAACTCGACGATGCCACCAGGCGACTGGGTGCGATCGTGGAGAGCAGTAGCGACGCCATTTTGAGCGTGACCCCCGACGGATTCGTGACGTCGTGGAATGCTGGTGCGGAGCGTCTTTTCGGGTATACCGCCAACGAGATGATCGGCCGCTCGACTCTCACGATTATTCCAGCCCATCTCTCTCGGGACAGAGCCTGGGAGCTGGCCACAGTGCGGGGAACCCATGATATTCAAAGTTATGATGCCGTACGGCTGACCAAGGACGGCCGATATATCGATGTGTCAGTCACATTGTCGCCGCTCAAGGACGAGGTTGGTCAGTTTGTAGGGGTCTCGAAGGTCATCAGGGATATCAGCGATAGAAAGAGGGGGGAGGTCCTTCTGAGGCAAGCGCACGAGGCATTAGAAATACGAGTGAAGGAGCGAACCGCCGAATTGAGTGCCGCCAACCATTCCCTCCGGATACTGTCCAACCGATTGATGCAAGTACAGGAGGAGGAGCGAAGTCGGACAGTTGCTGACGGCCCTGAAGATCGACTTGCAAGATATCCAGCATAGTGAGGTCGGGGAGGCTCGGCTCGGCTCGCTCACGGATAGCCTTGAGCTGGTGGATCGCCTGCTGACTCAAGTGCGGAGCCTGGCGTTGGATCTCCGGCCGTCGCTTCTCGACGATTTAGGTCTGGTGCCCGCACTCCGGTGGTATGTGAATCGGCAGGCAGCGCGGAATGGGTGGATCCTGTCACTGTCTCTTGAGAGAATCGCAGAGCGAATTCCTGCTCCTATCGAGGTCAGCTGCTTTCGGGTGGTGCAAGAAGCGCTGACCAATATCGCGAAGTACGCGAAGGCGAAGACGGTCGATCTGACATTGTGCCGACAGGCGCAGAATATCACGCTTATTATCCAAGACGACGGTGTTGGATTTGACGTCATGTTGGCAAAACAGCGTGCACTGGGCGGACAAAGTATCGGATTGCTCGGCCTGGAAGAGCGTGTACGGCTGGCCGGCGGCAGCTTTGCCATCTCATCAGTGCCGAGTGAAGGGACCAGGCTCGAGTTGTGCTTTCCGCTCACAGAGCAACAACTGACAACGCCGGAGGTCACGGCTGAGGTCATATCGCCATGAGCCCTATCCGGATTCTGATCGTGGAAGATCATGCGTTAGTGAGAGCTGGTATGAAGGCCCTCCTGCAAAAAATCGAGGGGATCGAGGTGGTTGGGGACATGGGGGATGGGTTAGAGGCTGTCAAGTCTGTGCAGATGGACGCGCCGGATCTTGTCTTGATGGATATTGCCATGCCGGGATTGAACGGACTCGATGCGACCGCCCGGATCGTGAAGGATTCGCCGACCACACGCGTGATTTTGCTGTCGATGTATGCCAATGAAGAATACCTCCAACAAGCATTGCAGGTGGGCGCTTCAGGCTATCTGTTGAAAGGTGCAGAATTGGCTGAACTAGAGTTGGCCCTCAAGACGGTCGCCAGGGGGGAGAAGTACCTGACCCCGGCGGTTGTGAAGTATGCCATCGAAGCTTACCGCGAAAAGTCTGAAGGGCAGACCGGTCCGCTGGCCAAACTGAGCATGCGCCAACGCGAAATCCTGCAGCTCGTCGCAGAAGGGCAAACGACGAAAGATATTGCCCAACGTCTGAATGTGAGCGTGAAAACCGTCGAAACCCACCGCAGCCAATTGATGGAACGGCTCGACATTCATGATGTGCCCGGGCTCGTTCGCTTTGCGATGCGTGTCGGATTGATTCAGCCCGATTCCTAGTTCTTTGCCGATTCATCTGCATTCCCACGTTCTTTCAGTACACTCGACGGCCCCTCTCAGGGATCTCCCGCCATTCTTTCAGGATTTTCCCGATAGGGCTACGCCATCTATTATGAGATACCTGACATTACACAGGGGGCAGAATGATTCGCGCAGCATCCAAGAAAGAACAGGTCCAAGGGAGCTATCACTACGGCTACCGACTCATTAAGAGGATGGACAAGAACATCAATCGGGCAGTTGGCAACTTACGGCAGGCGAATAAGGTAGCACCTCGCCAGGGTCGAGGAGACGAGGCTCAGAAGCCAGCCTTATTGCATCGTCCGCCCGATCCATATCACCGCGTAGATCCCCATGGCGAGCACCACCGACGCCGCAATCAGCGATTTAGCTCGCAGTGGGAACACGAGTGTCACATGACGGAAACCAGGAGGTCCTAGCTATGACCACCATGACGCAAAAGCCCAGCAGGAAACCAGGAATGGACGAGGCGGACCTCGACACCATGACGGCCAGCAAGGAAACCATGGAGGATTACACGCTGCGGTTCGCGCCGCGTAGTTACCGCAAGTGGTCGACAGGGGTCGTCGGCATCTCGGCACTAGGCGGCATTGCCTACCTCGCCGACTTCGCCATCGGCGCCAACGTCGGTATCTCGTACGGCACGACGAACGCGCTGTGGGGGATTCTCATCTTCGCGATCGTCATCCTTGCCACCGGCTTTCCCGTCGCCTACTACTCGGCGCGGTACAACATCGACCTTGACCTCGTCACGCGCGGCAGCGGGTTTGGCTATTACGGCTCGGTCGTCACCAACGTTATCTTCGCGACCTTCACCTTCATCTTCTTCGCGCTCGAGGGCTCCATCATGGCCCAGGGACTCGAACTCGGGCTCGGCATCCCGCTATGGATGGGGTACGCAGCGTCGACGCTCGTCATCTTCCCGTTGGTGATCTACGGCATGAAAGTGCTTTCGACGCTGCAGGTCTGGACGACGCCCCTGTGGCTCATTCTGATGGTCGCGCCGTTCGTCTATCTGGTTGTCAGTCACCCGGAGTCGGTCGGCCAGTTCTTTGCCTACGCCGGTGAGAGCGGCAAGGCCGGGTTCGACCTCGGCTCGACATTGTTGGCTGCAGGCGTCTGCTTGTCGCTGATTGCGCAGATTGCCGAACAGAACGACTACCTGCGCTTCATGCCGCCGCTGACCCCGGAGAATAAGCGCACCTGGTGGACCTGGCTGATCCTGGCCGGGCCAGGCTGGGTATTCTTCGGCGCGATCAAACAGGTCGTTGGACTGTTCCTGGCTGTGTACCTGATCACCAATGTTGTGGGCAGCGCCGGCATCGCCAATCAGCCTGTGCACCAGTTCCTGGAAATCTACCAGAACTTCTTGCCGGGCTGGCTCGCGATGACGCTGGCGGTCGTGCTCGTGGTGATCAGCCAGATCAAGATCAACGTGACCAATGCCTACTCGGGATCCCTGGCATGGACGAACGCGTTCACCCGCATGACCAAGCACTATCCGGGCCGCATCGTATTCCTCGCCGTGAACCTGCTGATCGCATTGATCCTGATGGAAGCGAACATGTTTGACTTCCTGAACACCATCCTAGGGTTCTACGCCAACTGCGGCATGGCCTGGGTCGTGGTGGTGGCCTCGGACATCGTCTTCAACAAATACCTGCTGCAGCTTTCACCAAAAGCGCCGGAGTTCCGTCGTGGGATGCTGTACGACTTCAATCCCGTGGGCTTCGGGTCGATGCTGATCGCCGCCGGTCTGTCCGTTATCGCATTCTTTGGCGGGCTCGGTGAAGCAGTGCGGCCATACTCACCACTGGTGGCGATTGGGCTCGCACTGGTGCTGCCACCCATCATTGCTATTGCGACGAAGGGCAAGTACTACTTGCGGCGCACCGACGACGGCATCGCCCTGCCCATGTACGACATGTACGGCAACCCGTCTGGAGAGCACCTGAAATGCCATGTGTGCCACCATGATTACGAGCGTCCGGACATGACCAAGGCCGCCGTTCACGCAGGCTATATCTGTTCGCTCTGCTTGTCCACGGACAAGACCGGCGAGCACGTACTGCCCGAGCAGACCTCGCTGGTGACGGCGAAGACGATCACCGCGTAAGGCGCTTCTGTTGCGGTGGATCGGGAGAAAGGCTTAGGCACCTAGGACAAGGAGGACACGCTATGAAGGCCTGGATCTAGCGAAGGACTAATCGCCCGTTCATGTATCAGGAATAGCGACGCCGCAAGCGATTGTGCTTGCGGCGTCGTGTACTCATTTGCAACCCTGGATCTATATCCAGAGACTGGGTACAAAGTTTTTACTCTGCTTGAGTTCTAACTCGAAGCGCAAGACTATGAACCCGACGGTTGTGAAGTATGCCATCGAAGCCTACTGCGAAAGGTCTGAAGGGCCGACCGGTCCGCTGGTCAAACTGAGTATGCATCAACGCGAAATTTTGTAGCTTAATACTTCCCTCATTCATTCGCATTCCCACGTTCTTCCAGTACACTCGATGGCCCCACCTCTCTAGGGGATTTCCCGACAATCTTTCAGGATTTCCCCGATAGGTCTATGCCCTCTTATGTGAGATACCAGGTTCAATAAGGAAGGCCGAAGCGAGTCGTCCCCGAATAGTTTCTCGTTAACAACGCATCAATAGTAACGTCTGCACCTCACCACACACCAAAAGGAGTGATGCAACATGGACAAGAACACTTTACAGACTACCCCAGAGGTCACGGACGCAGGAATACCGACCGACGCCCCTGGGTCGTCGCGACGAGAATTTCTCGGCCAGAGCGGGCGCGTGGCGGCCGGCGTCG
>SWDS01000005.1 GCA_005116745.1 Nitrospira sp.
CGGAGTTATCCTGAAGTTCGTTGAATGTTGCTGAGTGGCTCCGCCGTGGGATACTCCCCGGCACATAAGAGGAGGGAGCCACCGATGAAACGACGAGACACCCGACAACGGAAGCAGACGCTGGCAGGATTGAAGACGACCGCCGGAATTGACTGGATGCTGGGCACACTGGTTCGTGTGATCCACTCCGGGAAACAGGCGCTGGATGCGGTGATGCTGGACATGGGGCGGATGGTCGCGGAGAGCGTGATGTTGATGGAGCGGGAGGAAATCGCCGGACCTGAGTATTATCCCACCGACCCGGCGTATCGGAAATGGGCGCATGAGGCTGGCTCGATCTATCTCGGCGACCAGAAGGTCCCCGTGACTCGTCCTCGACTGCGGCACATGGAACAGGGGGAGGGCACCCTCCAATCCTATGCCCGCTTGCGCAACTCCGGGGCGTTCTCGGAAGAACTACTGGAGAAGATTCTTCGGGATGTTTCAGCCCAGAAGTATGCTGACACCGTCCTCAATGCGGCCCACGCCGTGGGCGTGTCGCCGACCGCAATTTCGCAGAAGCTGGTGGAGTTGACAGCCGCGAAGCTGAAGACGTTCCAAGCGCGGTCCCTGAAGGACTTCACGCCGTTTGCGCTCTTTCTGGACACGATCCACCGAGGGGGCGAAGCGTTTGTCGTGGCCTTGGGCGTGGACGTGTCCGGGGAGAAGATGGCCCTCGGGTTCTGGCAAGGCTCCTCGGAGAATCACGAGATGTGCGAGGCGTTGTTTCGGGATCTCGAACATCGCGGCTTGGCGCTCGTCCGACGGATTCTCTTTGTAACGGATGGCGGGAGTGGGTTGATCAAAGCCCTCCGGGCCCGGTTCGGCAAGAAGCTGGTGCATCAGCGCTGTGCCATTCATAAGAGCCGGAACCTCCAGCGGCACCTGGCCAAGCCCTACCGCCCTGAGGCGCATCGGCGGCTCATGACGGCATTAGAACAAACGAGCTATGCCGATGCTCAGCGCATGCTGCGGGAGTTGGAGACATGGCTGCGGACGAAGAACGAGTCGGCGGCAGAGTCGCTCGTCGAAGCCTTCGAGGAGTTGTTGACCCTGCATCGGGTGCACGTACCGCCGTTGCTCCGCAAGACGCTCCTCTCCACCAACCCGATCGAAAGTATGTTCTCATTGGTTCGCCACAGTGAGCGGAACATCAAACGGACGCGGGGGAGCCACATGCTTCAGCGATGGCTCGGCACGGTGCTGCTCGCCTGCGAGGGACGGTTCAGAAGAGTGAAAGGCTATGCCGCGATTGCACCGGGCATGGCAAGGAAATCGGGCTAAGGTCGCCCTGGATAAGACAAGAACAGCATGAAGCACTACACTAGCTACTGGGCGCAACGGACGATCACGTTCCAGAGCGGAGCGGATTGGGATGCATTTTGGGTCAGCGGCGAGGGCGCTCGTCTGGCCAAGGAAAAAGGAATACAGGGAGAAGTCCTGACCATGCCAGTCGACAGTTTTCCGCACGCAGTCAGCCCGTATGGCCTGTTCGGCATGGCCGGTAATGCCTCGGAATGGGTGCAGGACTGGTACGACCCAAATTACTATAAAAACGCCCCGCTCACGGATCCCACTGGTCCGGCTCAAGGTGCGATCAAAGCCATGCGTGGCGGGTCATGGCTCAAACCGGCTGCCAGCCTCCGCGCCAGTGATCGAGATTGGGGCACGATGGACAGCCGTCCCAGTGGCACCGGCTTTCGTTGTGCAAAAGACGCGTATTAGTAGGCTCTCCCCTCGTACATCCGTAAATTTATATCGCTCACACCTCTGCACGGCGAACTCACGGTTCAGTGCAATCAGCGTGCGTGCGGCTTCAAAACAACCTCCACCTGTTCAACCCTCACCACAGGCATGATGAGGCCAACCCCTTCCTCCTCGTGCGAGAAATCATAGATAACCGACTCAGAGGGAATCAGCACACCAGCCATCACAACGACTACTTCCGCTTTTTCACGTTTGGCGAGACTTCGACTGATCAAACCGGCAAGTTTCTTGTTCGGCCTCACGCGCAGATTACTTGGGAACTCCTCAGGCTTGAATCGGACTATACCCCAACCTGTTGTATTGAACGCTGGCCCGATCGCCACCGTATAGCTCTTGGTGTCGGGATCGAATTTCGACAATTCTCCAGGCCAGATAAATGCCATATGCCAATTCAGAGCAGGATTCCCCTCGCGTGCGGTATCCCGTTCACGGTTCAGGTTGAAGAGCCGCTCGTCATGGCCGGGATCATGGTGACCTTGGCCATAGACTGTAGCCCAATCGGGAGGCACCCCTTCCAGCGCCACAAGAAACGCTTCGATGGCGCTCCGCTCAATCAGAACATGTGTCCCAGGAGGAAGAAGGGAATCGAGTTTGGTCAGTGGAATGGTTCTCAGCTGGCGAAGTCCGGTAGCATCTTCCGATCGGATTGGAGATGGCACAAGAAGCAGACCTGAGAGGAGCCAACCAACCAGCAGACGGGTTAATGGGCTACTCACTACCAGCATGAGTCAGGACTCTGTTATACGAGGCCTTTAAAGATGCCACGCCCTGATGATCGTCGGTGAGTACTCCAGCATCGATCAGGACTGCCATCCGAGGAGTTGGGTTGAGCCGACGCAGATCGGAATGAGTTAGACCATCCGTGGCCAAAACCTTTTCATAGGTACCGAGCCAAGATTCCGTCACGGCGCGCAAGCCCGCATCCGTTGGCTTCATGCGGCCTAACCGCACTTGCTGCAGCAGCTTGATCAGCGGATCGGATTGGGCGATGCTCAAGATCGCGCGTTGCACCGCCTGTTCATCTGGCGTGGCCATCGGCTCTTCAATTCATCGAACAGGCGCCAGGCCCGCGGGGATCGCCGCAGCTGCCGCACTCGCCGGGGCTGACTGAGGACGGCCAGCTGGTCGTGCCCCCGACTCCAAAGGCGGAAAACTGTTTATTGACCTTGCTCGTCTTGCACTGGGGACAAGCGGCCTCTGCCGATCCCTGAATCAGCAGCTCAAAACGGTGATTGCATTCACCGCACACATATTCGAAGATAGGCATCGTTCAGGACTCCTTCATTTGCTGAGACCATTATAAAATCACCCAAGACTGAATCGCAACGACAGGGAACGTATGTACCAGGAAGACAAAACGTTTACGCTTCGCTTCACGCTGGAAGCCTCGTTTCCGGACGACTATACCGGAAACGAAGATGAACGCAATTGGCTACAGGAATGGGAAGCCCAGATCAAACCGCAACTGCTCAAATCCGTCTTTGAGTCGCTCCGCAGGCACGACGGTTGGGCATCGCACATCCGCAACCGGGGCGTATCACCGGCGGATGAAATTGAAATCGTATTGGCCAAGGATTTCTCACGACCGCTTCCCGTCTCGCTGAAACGATGAGCCCCTCGGACAACAACCTCGGTCTGTATGTTCATATCCCCTTTTGTCGCCGCCGTTGCCACTTTTGCGCCTTCTACCTCGAAATTGCTCGACCCGATCCGATGGCACGGTTTCACTCCGCCCTCATCCAAGAAATTGCACTCCACCGCCGGCAAGACTCCCTGAATGGCCGCGCCCTGCAGAGCATCTACTTCGGTGGCGGAACACCGACGTCCCTCCCAGCCAATCAGCTGGCCACGCTTCTGACCCTGATTCGAGAGACCTGGCCGACCAACCACACGACAGAGATCACGGTGGAGGCACACCCCTCTTCCATCACAGAAGGAGATCTCACAGTCTTGGCTGATGCCGGATTTAATCGGATCAGCTTTGGAGCGGAATCCATGACCGACAAGGATTTTGCCTTCATTGGCCGGTTTGGACAGGTGCAGGATACGACGGCCGCGGTTCAGGCTGCGCACCGCGCTGGATTCACAAATATCAACCTTGATCTGATGTATGGGCTCCCAGGCCAATCATTGCAGAGCTGGATACACACCTTGGAATCGCTCATGACGCTGACTCCATCGCATATCTCCTGCTATGCCCTCACCATTGAGGAGGAAACCAGGCTCGCCCAGGACATCGCTCGGAATCTTGTCCTACCACCTGACGACATGCTTCAACTCGACATGGAGTCCGCAGCAGAGCATTTCCTTGCCGAAGCAGGGTTTTCCCGCTACGAAATTTCCAACTATGCCAAACCTGACTATACCTGTCGCCATAATCTCCTCTACTGGACCGGTGGCGAGTATCTTGGGCTCGGCCCAAGCGCACAGTCCTATCTCCATGGAATCCGGTTTGGAAATATTGCGGATCTCGAAGCCTATGCGGCATGCTTGAACGACAACCATCTGCCGATGACCGACCGGACAATCCTCTCGGTATCCGAGCGCCAGCGAGATGCCCTTGTGTTCGGCCTACGCCTTCTTCGTGGTGTCCCCCGAAAGACCATTAAGGCTGCGGAACGAGATCATCAGATCGACGAACTTGTCGCGAAAGGCCTGCTCGATGCCGATCGCGATCGAGTACGCCTGACTTCCTTGGGACGGCGTTACGCTGATACGGTAGCCGAACAGCTGTTCTAAGTGGGCCGTGAAAACAGGCACATCGAACATACTGCACAGCAGTGACGCTCATCCTCTTTCCTGCTGTTGAGCCTCTACCCCTGATTGACAAGACGGGCGCAATTAGAGAACACTACTGGAGCTATTCGGAGGAATCTCATGCCTGTGAATATGGATCCGTCGAAAAAACGGCGTCGCCCCCAGCCAACCACCGCCTCGGTGGCTGAGGACAGGTTCACGGGCGCCACAGCGACACCCCCGCGAAAAAGCTTCGGAGAAGAAACAGAAGCGGATCGTGAAAAGGATTTGGCTGATGCTGAGCTGAACAACTTATGGGATGCCACTGAAGTGATTGATATGGATAAAGCCTAAGCCCCCGCATGAGGCCCAGCGACCAAGAGTTGAACCGTATCCGCCAGCCCGACTAGAAGCTCCGCTCCATGCCGACACCTGCCATGCCACAGACGATTCCCGACATCACCGAAGACGTACAAGTCGGTTCGGGAAACGGATTTGAGTCTCGTGTCGTCGCCTACAACTGCGACTGTCACACCTACCAACAAGTGATCGAGCTATTTTGCCGGTTTATTCCCGCGATGACCTCAACCAAAGCATTTGAGTTGGCCTATCGGATCGACCATGATGGGGAAGCTATCGTCTTCACCGGATCGACGGAACAGGCGGATGACATTGCAGCAAAACTTGCAGGGGGTGGGCTCAGAGTGGCCGTGCAGTAGTCCAACCTTACTCTTACTTATGCTTGGAGATCCTCTTGACCGATTTCTTGGTTGGGCTTGTTGGCGCCTTTGTGGCAACCGGCTTAGAAGCCTCACCCGATTTCTTCACAGCCTTTGACGCGCTTGATTTATCCTTTTTCTCCGACGCCTTGGACTTGCTGCTCTGCGAATGCTTCACGGGAGTCATGTACGCGGAGGTGCGGTTGACCTTCACCAATTGGTCTCCGCTGAGCACGCGGACTTGATACAGCTCAAACAGCTTGCTGACGGCTTTCGTGTCGCCTCGTCTTGCCGCATTCAAGAGCTTGCGGCGTTGATTCATCTCTTCTTCTTCGGTATGCGAAGCAGCTCGTCGTTCCATGCCCATCCTTCCTCAACACAGGCTGACCAACTGATCGGGGCTGCTGTGGTCTAATACCTAACCCCAGCCAGCCTGAAAAATTTGCCGAAGTATATCATAATTATGACGTTTTGGGGAATACCGAATATTGTGCCACCGTGGGAAGCATCACTCCATAGCTCTCATAACAGAAAGAGGCCGCAGGGTCGTGCATTTCACTCTTGAGTGGCATGACAAAGCACCGGTATAAGTATAGACGTCTCATATTTTTTCTAAGAGGAGATCCATGATGGAACATACACCAGCATCTTCGACAGTCGCCGATGACCCTCAAGCGCGCGATCTCCTACGCAAAGCGTTCGAAAAGACCGCTCGATGGCCAAAAGATTTTACGGGATTTACGGCTGACCTCACCGTGAATGTGAACGGAAAAGAAACCAGCGGCCCCGTCATCGTCAAGGGCCCCCGCGAAGTATCCGTTCAACTAGGCGATGGCGACATCCAAAAATGGGTGCAAGAGCAACTGGGCATGATCGCAGTCCATCGTGGACCACGGAGCTTTGAGGAATCTGATGGGAAATACTCGCTCACGATGGAGGAAGACGGTCACCCGTTCGGCACCAAGCTGAACATCCATGGCTCCAATTCCTTCTACCGGGTCAAGGACAACCGCATCACCCAGATCAACCGCAAGATGGCCCATCCTGGCATGAACCCCTTCGCCTTTACGATCAACGTTGAGGAGAGCGCGATCACACAGGACCAGAAGAATCTCACGACCAAGTACACGGTCTATTACTATTCGCCAACCGACGGAAAACTGACCAACGTAGAAAGCTTCACCGACACCCATCTCCGCGTCGGCTCCTCAGACCTTCCTGCGACCAGGCGGATCATCACCTACGAAGAGGGCCAGGTCGTCGTGAAGAACCTGACCTTCACAAATCACAAGTTGCTCTAGCGATGGACTTACGCAAAGACTTTCCGCGCAGCATGAAATTCAAACTGGCAGGCTATGCCCACCTCGCCCGCATGATCGACAAATGCCGGGCGGTGCTTGCCGGGACAGAGGGGGAATATATGTACCCTTGTCCCATGGACGAACGGCTGATGGAGTTCGCGGGAATTACCAGCGAGCAGTTCACAGCTACCGTGAAGGCTAATTCGACCGATGAAGGAGTCGTCACGTGGCTTGGGAAAACGGCACAATCACATCAGCCGGCTGAATTGGAAGAATGGAATCAGCAGCTGTTGGCACGCGGAGCAAGTTCTCCGGAAAGTGCGGCCCGATTCAACAAATACCTGGCCGCCATCGATCCCTCACGCACCGACCTCACTGCCTGGTCGGATGTACAAGATTTGGAAGAAGGGAGAGTCGTGCCGAGACGAGAGCCCGCACATCAGTCTCAGTAAGTGAGCGCCGGGTATTTGCCGAGATACGTGGGGTGCTCCGCCTGCGCGACCATGAAATGCGCCACATCAGCGCGGGAAATAGCCCCCACCCGCATGCCTTCCACAAGGCTGTCCAACACGCGATAGTGGCCCGTCATCGTTCCGTTGGTTAGCCGACCCGGGCGCACAATTTCCCACCGGGGATATCCACCGGCTACCAGCTGCTCCTGTTCATTCTTATCCGCATAGACTGCCTTGAGGAGCAGTGTGAAGAGGAGCTTCACAGGGAAAGAGTTGTAGCCCCAGCTGTCGCCGGCGCCGAAACCAGTGAGCACGATGAGTGTTGGAGAGGAGCCCATCTCGCGAATCGTTTGCAGCAGGATGCGCGCAGAGTCGGAGAACAGCGTCGTGGCGAAGGGGCTCTTCACGCCGAGCGTCACAAGGACAGCATCAGCCCCCTCCACTGCGGCTTTTACATCGTTTGGGTTGGTCGCACTCCCCTGTACCCTTCTTAATTTAGCCTGATCGGGACGCGGAACCGTCCGGCGCGATAAGGTGGTCACATCATGCCCGTGCTCCAGCGCAAGACGTGTGGTCTCAAGCCCAATGCCAGCCGAAGCTCCAATGATAGCGATCTTCATGTTCCCTTTGTTTGTTGTCAGTGGCTCAACGATGTCTAACTGGACCTGCGTGGGTTGCGAGGACTTACGTTACAACGCATTCTCAGCCAGTTCGGAGGCTCTGGTCAAGCGCTGCTAGATCCCCACTCCTCAACCATTCCAGATCATAACTGCGGACTGAGCACCTCCCGCCACACAGCAGCGAGGTCGTGGAGCGCTTTGCTTCCATCACCGACGTAGACCGAGCCGTGCATGGTGGCCAGCCGCTTGGGTTGCAACATCGCCAATCGGTGCAGCGTCGCATCCGTCAACGAACAGTAGGGCACGTAATGCGCCAACGGGCCTTGCTGATAGTCCACCAGCGTCTTACGACAGCGTTCGATCACGTCCGATTCCGTCATCGGTTCGACGTCCCCGTCTTGATGGAAAAGATCCGAGCACAGGAGCGTCTGTTCTGTCTCCTCGAACAGCAGGCCAGCTTCCCAGCAATGGGGCACATGCGGGGTCGCCAGAAAGCGGAAGCGGTATCTCCCCGTCTCCAACACCTCGCCGTCGACCATCCCCTTGGCGGGACGAAGCGCCAGACAATCATCGACGCTCACCATCTTACCCACCAGACTGCACACCACATCCGAGTGCGGAGCCAGTTGCTGCCACTCAGGCACGGTTGCACATTCGTCGGACTCAAAATGGCTGAACCCGATCCAGCGCAAGGTCTGTGGATCGATGAGCGACGCCACGGCAGCTTTAACCTCGGGAAACAGAGCACGCGGACCAGTATGGAACAGCAGCGGCTGATCGTCGCGCAGCAAGAACTGACTGAACTGAATATTGAACGGTTCAACGAAGGTCGTAATCTGAAAGAGGTCAGGAGCAATCTCGGTAATCTTCGCCATAGCACCTCCTCAAGGCTGGAGCCGTGCGATCATACGCACCGCCAGAGCGCGGTGCAATACGGAAAGATCATGTCAGGATGGCGACAAAAGAGCCGTAGCTATGGACTCACTGAGATCTTGCCGAGAAGCAATTGCAAAATGTCGCGTAGGCAGGCTAACGAGAAAACGGATATACAGCGAAGACTCCCCGCCCTTTGTTTTTGCGCCACGTCGGATGCAATGAAAGGCTAGGTCGTATCGTCTGAATACCACCTGTCGAGCAACAACTTGGTGTGGCAATCAACAAACTCCTGAGAAACCCCATGTCGCGAGACGTGGACCTGCGCTAATGCGACTAACTGCGGCATGAGATGGTCAACAGCATTGGGTATTGCCTCGACTCGTCTCAAAAGACGTTGCATGGCAGCATCATTGTGAACCGCTGCACGACTGGTGATTCGGGACTCGTGCACAAGCCAGTTGCGCTCACGCAGGAGGCCCTGGAGGCCGGAATGAAGCTCGGCAGTAAGGAGCTCGGCGTTGGCGAGAGCTCTACAGGTTTGGCCGAAGGTCCGTGAACGCGCAGCGTCGAGCAACGGAGCCGCTGCGGCCTCGCCCATGCCAGGCGTGGCCTGGGCAAGAAGAACAAAACACTGCGCAGCGACACCCTCGAGCTCCTGAAGCTGCCAGAGCGCGAACCCGACTCGTTGGGTGATCGCGTCAAGCCGTTCTGCCGCCTTAAGATACTCCGCAGTGTACGTCATACGTCATGCAACCTCACAACGTTTTGATCGATGCGCATCAGAGCCGGATCTGCCAACTTCTGTCCGTATGACACACCGTATTTAGGAACATAGGAGTCCAACATGAGTGTTGATCTATCTGCTTCCGAGTTTCATGGCTGTCCTACTACGCCGGCACACGTTCCAACGACCCGTCATTTTCCTTGCCCCGCCCGCGCTATCAACTCCTTCAGCCCGTTCAGATCCAACCACCCAGGCACCAGCTCATTGCCCACGATGAAACCGGGTGTCCCTGAGATGCCGAGTTCGTGGGCAAGGGCTCGATTCTTGTCAATGACGGTCTGCCACTTGGGATTAGCCATGTCGGTTTCCAGTCGCTTCGCATCAAGGCCCACTTTCATGGCGATCTTCAAGATTGACTCCTTGCTCATATCGGCATGGGAGGCGAGCAGCGCTTCATGGAAGGCTTGATGCTTGCCTTGTGCCTGAGACGCAAGCGCGGCCTTGGCCGCGAGCTCCGACGGTTCGCCCAGAATGGGCAAGTCCTTGTAGACCACCCGCACTCGCGGATCGACCTTCTGGAGTTCCGTGACGGACGAAGCCGCCTTCTTACAGAACCCGCAGCGATAGTCATAGAACTCCACCAGGGTGATCTCGCCTTTTGGATTGCCGCTGACCGGTGACGCGGGATCGTGCACCAGTTCCTTCTGCTTCGTCACAAGAGCCGTTTTTTGATGGTCTCGCAGTTCCGCTTCGCGCTTGGCGAGCAATCCCTGCAGCGATTGTTCGATCACTTCCGGATGGGCACGAATATATCGTTCAATCGTTGCATCGGTGACGTCCTGAGGCAAGGCCGACGCACTCTTGGTTTCCTTGGTTGCGGTTGCACAACCAGACGCGAATATGGCGAGGATAGCCAGGATACTTAGCGAAAATGGGAAACGCTTCCAAATGTAGGCACTATTCATCGATGGATCTCCTTTACAAGTACTGATCACTCTGGCTCTGCTCTTAGCCCGCATTATTCATGAACACTTCTGCTGCAATCGCCGATCCGCTGTTCCGACAAGCCTGCGGTCGGCGGACTCGCCCCTCGGACCCTCGACGTACGGCACGAGTACGCCTCAGGTCCTCCGGGCTCCGTGCGCCGGTCTCACAACGCGGCTTGGCGATTTCGCGACGAACTGTCATGAATACTGTGGGCTAGCGATACACTTCACGGCGATGACCAACTTTTACCACAAGGACAAGCAGTCGCTCATCTTCAACAGCATAGACAATTCGATAGTCTCCCACACGAATACGGTAGAGTGGCTCGGTCCCACTCAGCTTCTCAGATCCATGAGGACGAGGCGTATTTGCCAGAGAATCGATCTTTGATTTGAGCCGCTGTTGAAACTGTGATGGCAGGTTTCGGAACTGGCGATCGGCTTGGCGAGAGAACTCGATCTGATACAACACTCTTCAGCTCATAAGCCAAGGTCTCGCTTGATTTTCTTCCACGCGACCGTGCCTTCTCGTTTGACATTGGCCAATACCGCACGAGCCTCATCCAGGTCCAGCCGGTCTTCGATCTCTTCAAGCAACTGCACGTCTTCAATCGGCACCACGGCTGCCATATCTTTGCCTCGGCTGGTGACCATCACCCGACGTTTTGTACGAGCAGTGCGCGCAAGAATTTGGCCCAACTGTTTCTTTGCTTCAACACTATTGACCCTGGTCATCACATCTTCCCTTTTCACACCGTGAGTATAGCTGAAGGAGACATCTGATGAAAGCAACTTGCCCCTGTTGCTCTCCCGAGGTGGAACAATTCGACTATCGATACCCCTCCCCGCTGGTCCCGCCGCCGAAGCCGCCCCAGTTGCCACCGAAGCCGCCTTGGCCAGTCCCCCAGTATTCACCCTTCTGAATACGCCGATAGGGGTGCCGTAAATCCGGCCGACTCATCCACCAGAAAAACGACACGATCGCCGCAGTGGTGCCAAGTGTAATCCAAACTCCGAGCCCCTTCATCCGAGGCCTGGATGGAGGAGTGAACCGCACCTCTTGCGCCGGGGTCGCCAGCGCAACCGCCGTGCGATACAGCCCTTCGCCGAAATGTCCTCGTTCGATTGCAGGCTGCAGATACAGACGACTAACCTCGTTCCTCACGGCCGGGGTGATGACCGAAAACATTTGGCGGCCCAACGCCATCGCCGCCTGCCGCTCTTCCACGGCCACCAACACCATCAGCCCATGTTCCTGCTGCGTCGAGCCGATTTGCCACTTTTCATACAGCGCGTCCGCATAATGCTTGGCCGATGGATAGGGTTTGATGCTGGGCACCGTCACAATCACCATTTCCACGCTGCTTTTTTTCTCAAGATCGATACAGACGGACCGGATGCGGTCCTTCCACTCCGGCTCCATCACTTGGGCATGATCGCTGACATACCCGATGGGGCTGGGAAGAGGCACACGTTCTTTGGGCCGGTCATACAACGAGGCGTGGGCATCAACCGCTGACAGTACGAGCATCAGGCTCAACCAGCCTATCCCTATCCCGCGTTCGTTCAGTCGATGTGCGATCACGTGATCCGAGCTTCCGCAGTCGTAACGAGCCGAGTCAGGCTCTCGAGATATCGATCCATGAGCCGCGGAACCTCTTTTTGCCCTGGAGAAATCTGCCCTCGCTTGAGCAAGAGCGCATCGCGCAGGCCGGAAAGATCGACCGCCAGATAAGATTCGAGGTCCTTCAGAAGTGCTTCGCCATGCGCAGACACAGGGCGCTCCAGTAATCGTTGGAGCCCTCGAAGTACCGGCAAAAGGGCGGTAATAGAGAGCGATAAGAGGATGGTCATCGCTTCTTCGGTACTTCGTCCTTCCACAAGGCGCTGGCGGAGACGGAGAAGATTTCCCCGTAAGCCCTGCAACACCTCAGCGGCCAAGTACCGAGAGTCGATTTTCAGGCCGACGAAGGGATCTTGCCCCCACAGCAGTCGATGGCATTCGTGGATGTCTTGGTATTCGAGAGGAAAGGTGAACGAAGCGGATTGAAGGTCGTCGACTGTGAGAAAGAGAGGAACGACGACCTGCTCCTTGCTCCAGCGCTTGTGAAGACTGTCATACTTTTTCAGTATCGAGAGGTCATAGGACGACATCACCAACAACAGATTCAGATTGGAACTACCCGGCAAAAATTCCCCTCGCACCGCACTGCCATACAACAGAATCCCTTCTAATTCACTTCCATAGACCTTTGTCACGTCCTTCACATAGGACTTTAAGAGTGTGTGCGTCTCTTCCGACAAACCGTCGATCGTCCAGTCTATCGGAGACATGACCTACCGAACTCCTCTCGCCGCCATATCGCGAGCTGAAGGGTCCGGCAGGAAACCGGCCGCCATCAGACGATCCATCATGCCAAATGGAGGCTCCTTGCGGAGTCCGGCTGTTGTCGACAAGACACGATACCGGAGTCGCGCGTTACGGTCCAAGGTACTGAAGACACGGTCTCGAAGAAAGGCGATGACCGGATTCGCTGTATTCCAGAAGAGCACCTGCTCATCAGCCAACTTCTGCAACATGGTGACCTGAGGTCGACGCAAGGTTTCATAGGTCCTCAGTTTTTCGGCAGAGTACTCGCTCGTCGCCAGACACTCAGGCAGAAGGTCAGCCAGCGTCATCGCATCCACCATCGCCTGCATGCGACCCTGAGAGGCATGCGGGTTCATCGCATGCGCCGCATCCCCGATCAGCACCGCTCCGTCGGCCACCCACGTTGGCGTGCGGACACGCCCGGTCGGCATGAAGGCGGTTTGCTTCCAGTCCATGAGCGTACGGAAGATCGCCTCGCTGGAGGGATCGATCGCAATCCACGATTTTTGTAGCGTCGCAATGCCTCGTTCTTTCACGCTCTCATATGAACCAGCCTTGATCATGTAGAACACATACACCTTGTCCCCAGCAGCGGGAAACATGCCAAGGATCGTTCGCTTACCGACAAAATACTTCGCCTCTCCCAGAGGAGTCGCCGCATCCAACAGGGCAATCAAATACCCTTGCGGATAGAGATGAAGATCAGCCGGAATCTCCAGGGCCTCTCGAACTTTAGAGAATGCTCCGTCGGCCCCAACGACCACCTTCGCCTTCACCGTCACGTGGTCTTCTCCCTGCTTGGCCGTCAGCCCGACGACCCGCCCATTCTCTCGAAGCAGACCCGTGAAGGCGGATCGATACCGCAAGGAGACGGAGGATTCGCGCTCGATCGCGCTCAGAATGGCATGGTGCGCCACATTCGGCAGTGTGACCACGGCTTGATTGTACGGTGGAGGCAGTTCGCTATAGTCCACCGTGCACAGCCGTTCGCCACCAACACGGCAAAAATGAAACTTACGCACCGTACGGGTAGACTCAACCGGCAACTGACTTAGAAGCCCCAACCGATCGAGTACGTGCTGTCCGTTCGGCTGCAGAATCTCTCCGCGTAAACCCTGGGGTGGTCCCGGTGCCTGTTCGAAGACGATCGTCTTGATCCCCTTCTGGGCCAGTGCTAGGGCCAGCACGGCCCCTCCTCCACCGGCTCCCACGACAGCAATGTCGGTTTCTTCAATCATGGTCCCTCAGCGTTCCTCGGCCATGACGATGCGTGGGCACCTTACCCTCACCATTATTTCTCCTATTTCCACGCCTGGAATCGTTCCTGATCTTTCCAGAGCGAAAGAAACTTTTCACGTGCTTGGACGGTAATCGCATGATCCCGAATGATATCGAGCCGCTCGTCATTGTAGCGATTTCCACTGGTCGTCTGATTCATAGACCCGGTCGTATTGATCTCGTCGTCGATCACCGCCTGTTTCAAATGCATGAGGCCGTCATGTTGATTGATCCTGATCGGGATCCCAGCTTCACGCAACGCCGACAGCGCCGTTCGTTGTTTCGGATCGTTGAGACGTGTTCGATCGGTGAGGAGACGAACATCCACACCACGCCGTTTTGCCTCAACCAGCGCTTTCACTGTAAGCGGCGACGTGACGCCATACACGGCCACAAAAATGTATCGTGTAGCACGATCATACATCTGTACGAGATGCTCGAGTGGCCTATCCTCCGGACCATACCAGACCTCGACTGATGTCGCCGAGACTTCCACGCTTGGCCCAAGCAGCACGGCAGCAAGTAGCCAGAGCATGAACCCTCGGCGGTACTGCGTGAATAGTTGGAACAGCGAAGGCCGGATCATGCCAGTTCGAAGAGGTCGCGGAAGTGGTCGTCGGAAGACTCCCATGCCTGTGGTGCATGCGCCTGAAGCCACTGTCGAAGAAACTGTTTCTGCTCCTGCGTGAGCAATTGCTTGATCTGATGGGTGCGCCCTTGAAGGGGCTGAAGGAGACTGACGTGCTTCTTCACATCTAGCATCGCGGTGCGGACATACAGACTCGTAAAGATCGACGGCTTCTCCTCCGTTCCGTCACCCTGCACCCAAACGGAGAGAAACCTATCCAGCACCAGGCCCGCACTGTCCAGCGCCGGCTCAGTATCATGGAAGAGCTCATTCTCGGACTCGGTTAATGGGGTCGATTCAGCCGCACGAAAGAGAAAGTTCTTTTTCCACATCCTGGTATCCTTAGTGGCGGCATAGTGGCGACGAGCCGGATCAAAGTCAAGCAACTCCCTCAAGGAATGTCTCCCCTCCTCAGCAGAGACGGGTGAGGATGAATCCTATTGCGCAGTCGTGTATCTCACTGTGGATGGCGTAGCCTTGACAGGCAGCGCATGCCTTTGCTAGTTTAAAAATTCTTTAATCTCTAAGCCAACTTGGGAGAATCCGTGCAGGTTAAGATCAATGGAAAGCCTGAGGAGGTTCAGAACGGAACAGTCCTCGATTTGCTCAAGACAAAGAACATCGAGCCGCAGATGGTCGCCGTCGAGGTCAACGACAAGGTGTTGGACCGTGACCATTTGGCCACGACCCACCTCAATGAAGGAGATCACGTGGAGTTTCTCTTTTATATGGGAGGGGGTCAGTGAGCACCACGTTACATAAAGACATTACCGAGCTGATCGGCAAGACCCCGCTTGTCCGATTGAACCGTCTTTCAAAGTCCGGTTCTGCGACGATTTACGGGAAGGTTGAGTTTTTCAACCCCGGCGGCAGCGTCAAGGATCGAATCTGCCTCAATATGATCAATGAAGCAGAACGCCAGGGAACGCTCAAGCCAGGCGGAACCATCGTCGAGCCGACCAGTGGAAACACGGGTATCGGACTGGCCTTGGTCGCAGCCGTACGTGGGTACAAACTCATCCTCGTGATGCCGGAAAGCATGAGCATGGAACGGGCCAGCTTATTGTCTTCGTATGGCGCACAGCTGGTGCTCACCCCGGCGTGGGAAGGCATGAAAGGGTCGATTAAGGAAGCGGAAAGCATCCTGGCTCAAAATCCGTCGTACTTTATGCCTGATCAATTCTCGAACCCGGCCAACCCTGCGATGCATAAAATGACGACGGCACTGGAACTCTGGGACGCGCTCGAAGGAAAGATCGATGCCTTTGTCGCTGCCGTCGGAACCGGTGGGACCATCACAGGATGCGGTGAAGTCTTTAAGGAACGGAATCCGCAGGTACAAATCATCGCCGTTGAGCCGGCAGGCTCGCCCGTGTTGTCCGGAGGAGACCCTGGCCCCCATAAGATTCAAGGGATCGGGGCGGGTTTTATTCCTAAGGTGCTCAACCGAAAGATTCTCGACCGCGTGATCACGGTGACGGATGACGAGGCCTATCAGACCGCAAAACAACTCTCGAAGAAAGAGGGCCTCCTGGTGGGCATTTCAGCCGGTGCCAATGTGTTCGCCGCCCAAAAGATCGCGGATGAACTGGGACCCGGCAAGAATGTCGTCACTATCTTGTGCGACACCGGTGAGCGCTATATCAGCATTGAGAAGTATTTCAATATATAAGAACGCTGAAAATGGCCTCCAACTTTGTTCTCGGCTCAAGAAAATCCTCAACGTACCCCAGAGGGTACGCCTCCGGTTTTCTTTTACCTGCGGCCTCGTTGGAAACCATTTTGAACGTTCTTGGCACCGCTGATTAAGATGGAATTTACTGAAGAGCAAATAAATCGCTACAGCCGGCATATCCTCTTGCCTGAGGTCGGCGGCAAGGGACAAAAGAAGATCGCCAAGTCCAAGATTCTGCTCGTCGGTGCCGGTGGTCTTGGCTCCCCTGCCGCATTGTATCTAGCTGCAGCAGGAGTCGGCACGATTGGGTTGATCGACAGCGATGTGGTGGATCTCACCAATCTGCAGCGCCAAATTCTTCACCATACTCCCGACGTGGGCCGCCCCAAGGTCCTCTCCGGCAAAGAAAAGATCCAGGCGCTGAACCCTGACGTTTCGGTCTCCATGTACGAGGAACGGCTCACGGCCGGCAATGCGCTTAAGATCTTCGGCGACTATGATGTCGTGATCGACGGAGTCGATAATTTCCCAGCCAAGTTCCTGATCAACGATGCCTGTTTCTTCGCCGGCAAGCCGCTGGTTCACGGCGGCATTCTGCGATTCGAGGGACGTGTCACGACCATCATCCCTGGAAAATCGGCCTGCTATCGCTGCATATTCAAAGCTCCGCCTCCGCCTGGCTTAGTCGCCTCGTGCCAAGAAGCCGGAGTCATTGGCGTACTAGCTGGCATTATCGGAACAATCCAGGCGACGGAAGCATTGAAACTTGTGCTCGGAATCGGACGGCCGCTGACCGACCGCCTGCTCGACTTCGATGCGCGCAAAACCCAATTTCGAGAAATCAAAGTCCGCCGGAACCCAAATTGTGCCCTCTGCGGGGAACATCCGACGATTACCGAGCTGTTCGATGATGGGGATCCTTATGCTGGATGCGCTATGCGTCCATCTGCATAGAGTTTGATAAGGTGGTACGACGATGAGCAAAATGAAAGCGCTGGTGTGCCGCGAGTGCGGTAAAGAATATCCAACCAAGGCCATTCACGTTTGCGAAATGTGCTTCGGTCCCCTTGAAGTGAAATACAACTACGAGGAGATCAAGAAGACGATTTCGCGCAAGAAGATCGAGGATGGGCCACATAGCATGTGGCGCTATCTCGACCTGCTGCCGGTCGAAGGCACGAACTTCGTCGGACCGTATGCCGGGTTTACCCCGCTCGTACGGGCGAAAAACCTTGGCGCGTATCTTGGGCTCAACGAGCTCTACATCAAGAACGATACGGTGAATCACCCCACCCTATCCTTCAAAGATCGCGTCGTCGCCGTGGCCCTCACGCGCGCGCGCGAGCTCGGGTTCGAAACGGTGGCCTGCGCGTCGACCGGCAACTTGGCAAACTCCGTTGCCGCGCACGCGGCATCCGCCAATCTCCACTGTTACGTCTTCATCCCCGGCGACCTTGAGGCTGCAAAAGTGCTTGGCAACCTGATCTATAAGCCCCACGTGGTCGAGATTGAAGGTCACTACGACGATGTCAACCGGCTCTGCAGCGAGATTGCCGGCGAACATGGCTGGGCGTTTGTGAACATCAACATACGCCCCTACTATGCCGAAGGCTCAAAAACCCTTGCCTTTGAGACCGTAGAACAACTCGGGTGGAAAACACCGGATCAAGTCGTCATTCCCATGGCATCGGGCTCACTCTTGACCAAGATTTGGAAGGGTCTGCATGAGATGAAGGCTTTGGGCCTGATCGACAACGTTCGAACGAAGGTTAATGGCGCCCAAGCAGAAGGCTGCTCACCGATCTCGACCGCCTTCAAGGCGGGGCGCGACTTCTTCAAGCCAGTGAAGCCACAGACGATCGCCAAGTCCCTTGCCATCGGCAACCCCGCTGATGGGTACTATGCGCTCAAGGCGACCGCTGAGAGTCACGGATCCATGGATATGGTGACGGATGAAGAAGTGGTGGAAGGCATCCAGCTGCTGGCCCAAACCGAAGGCATCTTCGCGGAAACAGCTGGAGGCGTCACGATCGGCGTACTGAAGAAACTTGTCAAACAAGGGGTGATCAAAAAAGATGAGGTCACGGTGGCCTACATCACCGGCAACGGCCTAAAAACCCAGGAAGCGGTGATCAATTCCGTTGGTCGCCCAGTGCGCATTCAGCCCAGCCTGGTGGACTTCGAAAAGACGTTTAAGATGGGAAAGAACGGTGGTGGCGTATGATTAAAGTTCGCATTCCAACTCCGCTTCGCCCCCTGACCAAAAGTCAGGGCGAAGTCGAGACCAAAGCCGGTAGCGTAGTGGAGATGATCGAAGCGCTGAACAGCACCTATCCCGGCATCAAAGATCGCCTATGCGATGAAACGGGAGAGCTCCGTCGCTTCGTAAACATTTATGTCAACGAAGAAGACATTCGCTTCCTCACGGGGAAAGACACGCCCCTCAAGGATGGCGATGAAGTCTCCATCGTCCCAGCGATCGCAGGAGGGTAACCATGGCACACTTGCGATTCCATATTCGCTTTCCTGAAGACAAAATCCGCGAGCCGATCATCTATCAGATCGGACGCGAATATAAGGTCGTGACCGATGTCAGGCGAGCTGATGTTCGCGAGACGACTGGATGGGCCGATGTGGAGCTCTCCGGCGACACTGCTGAGATCGAGCGGGCCGTTGCTGGCCTGCGAGCCAAAGGCTGTGTCGTCGATCCGATTGAACTGAACGTGGTGGAATAGGACAACGCTGACACAAGGGCCAGCTCCCTTCTCGTGCCCCCTGTTTGTCAGTCTTCTTTCCTATTAACCTGTGTATGATTGGAATACATGGAACTCACTGAGCAAGAAATTGAGCGGTACAGTCGGCACATTATCCTCCAGGACGTGGGAGGCAAGGGCCAACTCAAGCTTAAGCGGGCCAAGGTCCTCCTCATCGGCGCGGGCGGTCTTGGCTCTCCCGCCGGTCTGTATCTTGCTGCCGCCGGCATCGGAACGATCGGGCTTGTCGATGGCGATGTCGTGGACCTCTCAAATTTGCAACGGCAGATTATGCACTCGACCGCAACGCTCGGACAGCCAAAGGTTGAGTCCGGCCGGAAAACCTTGTCGGCCATTAATCCTGAAATTACGATCAACGCGTACCACCAACTCGTCGATGCCGAGAACATTCTCCCCCTCATCTCCCAGTACGACATCGTGCTGGACGGCTCGGACAATTTCACGACGCGGTTTCTGGTGAACGACGCCTGTTTCTTTGCCAAGAAAATATTGATCTCCGCCAGCATGTTTCGGTTCGAGGGGCAGTTGACGACGATCAAACCGCACCAAGGCTATCCCTGCTACCGATGTCTCTATCCAGAGCCCCCGCCGGCTGGACTGGTGCCCAATTGCCAGGAGGCCGGTGTGCTTGGCGTGTTGGCCGGTACGATGGGAGTCCTTCAGGCCTCAGAAGCCATCAAGGAAATCCTCGGGATCGGAGAAACGATTGCTGATAAATTATTAATCTACGATGCGCTTGATATGAAGTTCAGAAAGGTCAGCCGACCCAAAGATCCGGCCTGCCCGCTCTGCGGACCAAATCCCAAGATCAAGGATTTGAGCCTGGATTATGCCGTCAGCTGCACCATCTAGTGGACTATCGTGGCTGACCTCATCATCCCCCGACAGATTCTCGACGACATCATCGCCCATGCGAATGAACTGACTCCCTACGAATGTTGTGGGCTGCTGGCTGGAACCAATGGGGTGGTCAGCCATCTGTATCGCACCAAGAACATCGTCGCGATGGAGGGAGCACAAAACCTGTCGTCTTTCGACTCGGCAAAAGCCTCGCATCTCGAACGCCTCTCGCCGGCTGAACGAGCGGAAATTGCGTTTGTCATGGACATGCAGGACTTCTCATCTGCCAAGAAGGACATGCGCAACAATGGGCTCGATCTCCAAGTCGTCTATCACTCGCACCCCCAGGATCCCGCGCGTCCGTCTGTGACCGACATCAAAATCGCCACCGACTACGAAGAGATCTGGCCCAAGATCAACTTGCCCATCCCCGCCTACCTCCTCGTCTCCCTCATGAATTCTGAACCAGACGTGAAGACCTATTGGATCAAATCCGGTCACGTCACCCTTGCCGACGTCCTCATCCGCTGATCTAGATTTTTCGGTTCACATCGCTGCCAAAATGTAATAATCTTCTCCCGTAGCTTGAATCAGGAGCATCCCACATGCCCGCTCGACGACGACTATTCAGCGATAGTCTCATCCTCGCGCTATCCGTAGCCACGTTGATCCCACTATCGGTCTGTGCAGAAGATCGTAGTTTTTATAGCCCGGTGATTCACATCGATAAGGAGCAGAATCAGATCCTGATCTCGACGAGTGCTAGTGTGTTCAATATCGAAGTGCCCGATGCAGCCAAGCCCCATATCGAGAAACTACCACTTTCCGGGCTTGTGGATTTCGTCGTCGAGATGCGTGGCGAGGATAAACTCCCACTGATCAAAACTTGGAAGGTCAAATCAGGCGAATCAACCTGTATGTACTTCAATGGGAAGGAGTGCAAATAAGCGCCAGGCGAACAGCTCTAGCTCCTCGCTTCAACCTGTGTAAATCTGCCAGAACCCTCGCTAGCTGATACCCTATATGCAGAGAACCCGGCAACCTGCTGAGAGACAAAGCGGCAGGATATTATTCCCCACTCCCCGCCATGTCGTCGATGAGGGGACGGTTGATGTCGGTGCAGCCGACGCAGATTGTATCGAAGAGTGCTTCGGCATCGGCGACGAAGTTTTTCTCGTTAGGTAGCTTTTCATTCAGGACTTGGGCGTAACAGGTGTCGCACAGCATCATCAAGCCTCGCGAGACCCCGACTGTTTTTCTCCCTGCACTTCCAGCCATTCGTCCTACACCGATCCTTTCTGAAGGGCTACGAAGAAATCTTCTGATTCAAGATCAATTCCGCATTGTTGGCATTCATATGGGCGATCTGGCTCTGGAACATCCAATGGGGTTCGATCAATGCGCCCACGGCAGACGTGGTAGAACCGGCCTCGCGCATGTTCATCATCCAGCGGATCGCTCTCGTATACCAGTACCATTGATCAGCCATGTCCCCTTGTTCGCTCCAAACGAGTATACCGATCTCTTCTTCGGACCCGCAACTACCGAGGGCGTCCGGTGCTGAGGTTGCAAGCCACCACTGCTCAGGCCCTACACCTGAAATTGAGCTTCATAGAGACCAGCGTAGACTCCTCCTCGGCCCACCAGCTCATCATGCCGGCCATCCTCCACGAGTCGACCGTTATCGAGCACTATAATTCGATCAACATCGTGAAGTGTGGATAATCGGTGGGCAATAATGAACGTGGTTCGCCCTGTCGTCAGCTCGTTCAACGCTTCGCGGATTTTGACCTCGGTCTCCGTATCAATATTGGATGTGGCCTCGTCAAAAATGACGATGGGGGGATCTTTCAACAACGCCCGCGCAATCGAGACCCGCTGTTTTTGTCCAACCGACAACTTGACACCCCGCTCACCAATCCAGGTGTCATACCCTTCGGGTAACGCCGCGATGAACTCATGCGCCCGTGCGGCGCGCGCCGCCGATTCGAGCCGACCCTGATCGGCATTTAAATCGCCGTACAGCAGATTATCTTTCACCGTCCCATTGAACAAGAACGGCTCCTGTTGTACAAACCCGATCTGCTGCCGAAGATACGCAATCGGCAGATCACGGATATCCTTCCCATCGATACCAATCACCCCGTCTGTCACGTCGTAAAACCGCATCAATAGCTTCAGGAGGGTACTCTTCCCCGCCCCACTCATCCCAACCAGTGCCACACGCTCCCCTGCCGGCACAGCCACTGAAACCCCTTTCAGCACTGGCACATCAGGTCGATAGTGGAACTGGACCTGGTCGAATCGAACGGCTCCATGAGCCCGATGGACAGGAGCCACGACATGAGGTCGATCGGCGACGTCCGGAATCGTATCCAGCACCTCAAAGACTCGCTCGCTCGCCGCCAACGCATGCTGCAACATGTGATTGACCGAATGAATCTGATTGATGGGGACGTAGAACATCGCCAGGTAGGAGAGGAACAAGACCAGCTCGCCCAGGGTGAGATGCCCATCCATAACCTCTCCCGCACCGTACCAGAGGATCAAGACGGTCCCGAGGGCAGCCACCAGAATCATTCCCGGCGAATAGATCGACCACAAGACCATCGCCTGGAGATTCTTCTCACTATACGCCTGGCTGAGCCTGTCGAAACGTACTTGTTCGTGCCCCTGACGGCCAAACCCCATGGTCTCCCTGATCCCGGACAAGGCATCTTGTAGATAGCCGTTCAGTTCAGCGGCGCTCTGGCGGGTCTCTCGATAATACCCATGAACCCTCGACGTAAACCAACTGGCAGACAAGGCCAGCAATGGGATCGGCAACAGCGTGAGCATCGCCAGCTTCCAATTGAGCATGAACAAGAGTCCCGTGATTCCAAGAAGAGTCAGCGACGCCGTCAGCATTCCTTCCAGCCCATCAATGAAGATCCGCTCGACATGCTCCGTGTCGTTAGTCACCCGGGACATGATCTCCCCCGTCGAGCGATTCTCAAAATAGGTGATGGACAGATGTTGAAGGGCGGAGAAAATATGCCGACGAAGATCATGAACCACCGTCTGCTCAAGCTGATTATTCAGCCGGATTCTGAGTGAGGCAAACACGTTCTTGAGCACATGGGCGCCCACGAGCAGACCAATCACCCATGGCAGCAACGACGTCTGCTTCGCCTGAATCACATCATCGATGATGATCTTGATGATCCACGGAGGCACCAGCTCCATCGCCGTCGCGCACGCGGCACAGACGAGTGTCGTGATCGCGAGAGCGCGGTGAGGCCGAAGATACAGCAGAACACGAAGAAGGGACTTCACGAGCAGTTCAACAAGAGAGGCATCAAATTACATTCGTGGGTTCTTTTTGCCAATACTGCGAAAATTCGTCCAGCTGAGTAAGGGTGGACATATCGGTCATGCGATCCAGAAAAACTTTGCCGATCAAGTGATCGAGTTCGTGCTGAATACAGACTGCGTACAGTTCGGTCGCCTCAAAGTCCAAAGCTTTGCCCTTCCGATCCAGCCCCTTGACCCGCACCAGTGAGGGTCGGATCACCTTACCCCGCAATCCATCAACACTCAGACAACCTTCCCAGTTGTCTACTTGTTCAGGCCCGTAATACACAATCGAGGGGTTGATGAGGACCGTTTCTGGAAACCCACCCTCACCTTTACAGCCCATCACTACCAGTTGAATCGAACGTGACACTTGTGGCGCAGCCAACCCGATGCCCGGTTCGTCGTACATCACTTCAAACATGTCGTCGATCAACCGCTGAATCTCAGACGATTTAATCTCTCGCGGATCAATCGGCGCAGCAACTTTGCGAAGAATAGGGTTGCCTAATTTGGCAATCGTGAGCATCGCTCCGCTCTTGAGTTTCATATCCATACATTCGTAGCATAGGAATCTCTCGGCCCGCAACCTCCCGGCTGGTCGCTAGGAACTCCGTTTTGACCGGCGCGGTTCGGGAATCTCAAAGACGTCTTTATTGGCGTCCCACCACTCGATCCATTCACTCGACCATACGGCGCGATCCTGTTTGGTCGAGGCATCCCAATCATGAAACTCCGTCTCATGGCGAGTCAAAATCCAGAGTGATTGCAAGGCCGACAGCGCCACGAAACGCTCGTCGTCACTCACCATCGGAATCAAGATGGAGATCACAGCCTTCTGCCGGACATACCGCGCTTCGAACGCTGCAGCTTTTCTGACGGATGGATTGGAGTCCTTTGCCATGGCGTCAATCGCCTCGGACGCGTTCGTGGGATCCAGACGAACGGCAACGCGCAGGGCATGTTCCCGCACCCGAGGAATCTCCCCGGACTCCTTTGCCGTGGAGATCAGGGCAGGAACCCCGGTGACTCCCTTCATCATCAGCAAGGTCTCGATCGCGTTGTAGCGAATCCTCGGGCTCGGCATTGTCAATGCCTGAACAAGGGCGGGAACGGCCGGCTCTCCCAAATGCACGAACTCTCCCATGGCCCAAAATTCCTGTTTCCCTTCCAGCAGCGGCAGCAAGGCTTCCGCGCGTTTGACCTCTTCAGCACTGAGCGGGTCCTTATTGGGAGGAATCGAGACATCCGGCACATCTTGATTCTTCGGTGGCGCTTCATAGGGAATTTGGATCGGCCATATCCGCACGGGTTGATCGGACACCGCATAGAGCGTTTGTGCTTGCACAAAACCGGCAAGAAGACCCGCAGCAATGCATGCATAGTTGACCACGATGCGTGAACTCCTATGTATTCCAGATCATCGTTAGGTGACACGTTCAGGAGGAGACCATTGATACGGGTACGTATCCGACACATCGACTAGAGCGAAGGGGCGGAAGCGACCACCGATCGCCGGCCTTAGTCCACTTCTGAATTGGCTTCCCGAAGATGCTTTCTTACTCGAACCTTCTCCTGATGCTTCCGAAGCAACTGCAGACGAACCACATCCTGGTTCTCTGCGACAATCCGAACCAACCGATCCATATCTTCAGCATGGTCTCGAACCAGTTCGGACAGCTTTTGGATCTGTTCCTCGAGCTTTTCTAAGCGCCTGGCCATGTTGCGTGCTGGATCTGAGGATCTCTCTGTCAGCTTCATCACACGCCTGGAATCGACTCGTGGGAGAGCCGCGACAACGACATCTCGCTTCATGCTCACTCCTTGGTTCATCATCAACCGATCCCGAGCTGCTCACTCCGGTGTTCTCGTAGCTAGTATTATCCGCATGGAACGGGAAGTCAACGATTCCACTTCCTTTCTATTTCATGAAGGTCCTGCTAGAATCCAGCCAATGAAGAATATTTTCACAATGGTATTGGCTGGCGGTAAAGGCGAACGACTGTTTCCGCTGACGGACCAACGTGCAAAGCCTGCGGTTCCCTTCGGCGGAAAGTATCGCATTATCGATTTCACCCTCAGCAATTGTCTGAATTCAGGACTCCGCAAGATCGCGGTCCTCATTCAATACAAATCACACTCGCTCGATCGCCATATCCGGGTCGGCTGGAATATTCTCAACGCGGAACTTGGTGAATATATCGCCTCGATCCCTCCTCAACAACGCATCAGCGAAGATTGGTACCGTGGCACCGCCGATGCCGTGTATCAGAATATGTTCTTGATCGACGGGGAACACCCGGAATTCCTGCTGATCCTCGCCGGTGATCACGTCTACAAGATGAACTATGCAGAGATGTACCACTGGCTCATCGCCAAGAGCGCAGATGCGGTCGTCGGGGCCATCGACATTCCCGTCCAGGAAGCGACTCGCTTCGGCGTCATCGCAGTCGACAAGGACTACCGAATTACTCGCTTCGATGAAAAACCGGCGCACCCCATTCCACTCCCCAACGATCCCGCTCATGCCTTCGCGTCGATGGGCATCTACCTGTTCCGCACTAAAGCCATCCGTGAACACCTGATTGCGGACGCTCGAGAGGGCAGCGCGCACGACTTCGGGAAAAACATTATTCCCCGAATGATCGAACAAGGGCGGGTGTATGCCTTCAAATTTCACGATGCCAACAACAAAGCCGTCAAGTACTGGCGCGACATTGGAACGCTCGACGCATACTGGGAAGCGAATATGGATTTGGTCGCCGTCGATCCCCAATTCAATTTGTACGACCCAGGCTGGCCGATCCGAACCTATCAGGGGCAGTTTCCACCGGCCAAGTTCGTCTTCGCGCAGGATTTTCAGGGAGGCCGGATGGGGGTCGCGCTTGATTCGATCGTCTGCGGCGGTTGCATCGTGTCGGGTGGACGAGTCCAAAACTCAATTGTCTCCCCGAACGTCCGCGTACAAGACCACGCGGATGTCAGGGAGTCCATTCTCATGGAGAACGTGACGATCGGCGCGCAGAGCCGCATCAGACGGGCCATCATCGACAAGGATGTGACGATCCCTCCGCATACGGAAATTGGGTATGATCGAGAGGCCGACGCGCAACGATTTACCGTCACTGAATCAGGCCTCGTGGTCATCTCAAAAGGAATGAAGCTGCATGCCGCCGTCGATCCATCCGGTTGATCTCATCGCGGCGCTCCGCCAACAACATCTCACCCCAGCTATTGTATTTCTCACCTCACGGCGAGCCTGTGACGAAGCGATGGAGTCGTTCAATCACGCCGATTTCGTGCTTCCTCCAGTGCGACAAGAGGCGATCGGTACAGCGCTCGAACGGGTCATCGCACAATATCCGAGCATTACCGAACATCCCCTCATTCCCATCGTGCAGCGAATCGGCGTCGCCGCCCATCATGCTGGGCACCTGCCTTCGTGGAAAATCGCGATCGAAGAGCTGATGCGACAAGGCCATCTCGATGCGGTCTTCGCCACGACAACCCTGGCGGCGGGTGTCGATTTTCCAGCCCGCACGGTCGTGATCACTCAATCTAGCATCCGCAAATCCCGCGACTTCACCGACCTGACCATCGGCGAAGTCCAGCAGGTCGCCGGTCGAGCCGGCCGCCGCGGCAAAGATCACGTCGGATTTGCGGTTGTGACTCCCTCTCCGTATATCGATCTGGCGGTTCTGACCAAAGGGTTGACCGGGCAACCGGAAGCCATCGACAGCCAGTTTACGATCAGTTATCCAATGGTCTTGAATCTCTTGAAAGCTCATCCCCATGAGCAGATTCAAGGAATCTTGGCCAAGAGTTTCGCACAATTCCAACTCAACCAGCGCGCTGAACTCCTCGAGCACAAACTTGAGGCCCTCCATGTACAAATGGAACCGTTCGGCCCTCGCGTCTGTACGGACTGGATCACCCAATGGCAAACCTTCGACCATGCACGAAGACACCGCCACACCCGGCATCAGACGCACCGGTCAGAATCGCCTGAAATTTCAGCTCGGTTGCCGTTCCTGAGCCCTGGGCGTGTGGTAGGGCTCAGCAGAGGCCGCGGGATTGTGCTCCGACAATACCGGAGTAAAGGCCAAAAGAATTCCATGCTCACCATGTTAAGACCGGATGGTGCCGTCACGGAATGCCCGGCCACGAGCGTGAAAGAAGTCTACGACCGCACATGCGACTTCGAGGAAACACCGACCTATCCGTGGTGTTCCACAGACACGTTCGATCGACTCAGTCAGCAGTTAGAAGAACTTCCACAGCGCTTGCCCGTGCTTCCTATCCTGACCTCCACCAGTCACGAGCCACTGCCCGATGCCATCGTCCAATCGATGGGAGACTTCCCCTGCCCCACGTGTCCTTCGAGGCCAACCTGCCAGAAAGACTTCGTGACCGCGTCGCGACTTCGTCAGGAACAACAGCGCCATACGAAATCCATACAAGCACTGCGGGCCAGTTTGTGGCATCGCTTCCAAGAGCGTGTAAACGTATTGCAGAAATTCGGATATCTCACGCTGGCGACACAATTGACGGTCGAAGGAGAATGGGCACGGCTCATCCGGATCGATCATTCGCTGCTCATTACCGAACTGATTCGCGCGGAAGCCTTTACGGGAGGAGACCCCTCTCTCCTCGCCGGCATCTTGGCCAGTCTGGCCCACGACGACGATCGTCCCGGCGCGTTTCCACGCATCAGTACCGGGCTGAGTTCCCTACTCGGGCAAGTTCGCAAGTTGGCGGAGAGTTTATCTCCCTATGAGGATCCGCCCCTCCTCCGCGCCGATGTGGCAGCGTTGGTTGAGCGCTGGGTCGCCAACCCCACCCTCACGTGGATTGGGCTCTGTCGGCTGACCACGATGGCAGAAGGCGACATCTACCGACTCCTAGCCAGAACCTTGGAGTTTCTGTCACAAGTGCAGGCACTAAAGTCTACGCATCCTGGTCTCGCTGAATCCGCTTCGCAGGCGATCACCTTGATCCGACGTGGAGTATTGGAGGAACTGCCGTAAGAACAGTTGACCGTTTTGATCTCAAGTTGATTATTAAAAGTCTCATTTACAGGAAGAGAATAACCCGCCAGGACAGTGAGACTCTTAAGCCCATATACTACATCACTAGTGTCCGGTTAAAAATCAAACAGAATCATTTGGTTATGGGGTGGTGGTG
>SWDS01000006.1:0-5122 GCA_005116745.1 Nitrospira sp.
GACAAGGCGCAGTATAACAACAATTCAAGCACCGCCCCCTTTATTCAACAGTCCCATAATGGAACCAGCACCTCCGGTCGGTTGCGTGATCATAGAACAATGACCACCCTCTCTCTCTTTGCCGTCGTCTTTGCACTCAATTGTCTCCCCGCATTCGCACCACCGACATGGATGGTGGTGTCCGCGATGACATTGTCCAGTCCCGGTGCGAATCCCTGGCTCACCGCGCTCACGGCTGCAACCGCGGCCACTGCCGGCAGGCTGGTCCTCGCGAAGCTAGCCTATCTGCTCGTCAGGCAACGCTGGTTAAGCGCGCGGACCAAAGAGAATGTTGAACTGGTGAAAGTCCGTCTGGAAAAGCATCGCGCGATGACGTTCGGGGCCGTCCTTGCCTATACCTGCAGTCCCTTGCCATCAAACTCACTGTTTATCGCCTATGGGCTCACGTCCCTGCCCCTGGCCCCGGTGGCGGTGGCCTCCTTCATCGGCCGGTTTCTGACCTATAGTGTTTGGGTGGTCATGGCGATGGAGGTGGCGCAGAAGGTCGTCGTCGATGAGGGATCGGTCTTTGCCTATCTCGGGGGATACTTTGTCGTGACGCAAGTCCTCATGCTCGCGCTGGTGGTCCTCTTCGCGAAACTGGACTGGAGGGCTTGGTTTGCCAGCAAGACAGTCCAACTCATGACCAGAACAGAGACGGCTCCTCAGAAGTGATTCCGCATCACCCTAGCCCGCAGGCATGTCGGAACAGCGGATCGGCGATTACAACAGAAGAGTCATGAATCGTGCGGGCTAGAGTCGACCCTGGCCTGCTCTCGCGACAGCACAAGCCAGGTTGGTGATCGGGCCGTGTCTGACAAGTCCGCCGCGGTCAATCGGTCAGGCGAGCAGTGAAACGTATTGGGCGGAGTATTCACTATCAACGGTGTCGGTAGTCTGGTCTTGACCCGATCAGCCCGACCGTTGGGACGATCTTGTTGCTTGTGTGTGCTTGCCTCAAGCAACAGCCCTCAACTGGCGTCATATGGCTTTTACCTTGAGGGATATTCGATGTGCACATCACTGTGGCTGGACGTTGGTGGGTGGTTGCTCACGGTCACGCTGACCGCCCGGTGAACTTCGGTGCCGCACCAGGCGGGAATGGACAAGACGATAACTCAATAGTCATGCCTTGTATCTTAAGGGTGACCTCATCAAGATACTGGGGAGTCTGTATGAAACGGGGCGTGATAGATCGATCATGCCATGGTCCACAGAGACCGAGGGTCAGCGCGGGTCGTCATGCTCCTTCACCTGTCGAGCCCGAACAGTTGCGTGGGCCCACGAGCCCGCATCGCAAGGCCGGGCCATCACAGGAGGTTGCTATGAACACGCCGGTCTGTGTCGGGATCGATGTCTCCCAATCTCAACTCGATGTGGCCGTGCGTCCAGGCACGGGCTTCTCGGTGTCGAATGATGAGGCGGGGTGGGCCACGGTCGTCATGCGGCTCCAGCTCCTGACGCTGGTGCGGATTGTGTTGGAGGCGACGGGAGGACTGGAAGTGCCCCTCGTGGGAGCCCTCGCCGCCGCACGGTTACCCGTCATCGTCGTCAATCCTCGGCATGTGCGGGATTTTGCGCGGGCGACCGGCCAGTTGGCGAAAACCGATGCACTCGATGCGCAGATTCTCGCGCACTTCGCCGAGGCGATTCGCCCGCCGTTCCGGCCGCTTCCCGATGCCCACACGCAGGCCCTGGCGGCGCTCGCGGCCCGACGGCGACACCTCGTTGAGATGCTGACGGCGGAAAAGAACCGGCTGCGCACAGCCACGCCGGCCACCCGCCAGAGCCTCCGCCGACACCTGGTCTGGCTCCAGCGCGAGCGCACCCGGCTCGACACCGAACTCGCGGTGGTGATCCACTCGAGTCCCGTATGGCGAGCGGCAGACGATCTGCTCCGCAGTGTCCCCGGGGTCGGACCGGTGTTGACGACGACGGTTCTGGCCAACTTGCCGGAATTGGGGACGTTGACCCATAAGCAGATGGCGGCGTTGGTGGGCGTGGCCCCGCTCAATCGGGACAGCGGCACACTCCACGGGAAACGGCTGGTATGGGGTGGACGGGCACACGTGCGGGCCGCATTGTATATGGCGGCTCTGGTGGCCACACGGAGGAACCCAGTGATTCGCACCTTCTATCAGCGTTTGTGTCAGGCGGGGAAAGCGAAGAAGCTGGCATTGACGGCCTGCATGCGGAAGCTGCTGATCATCTTGAATGCGATGGTGAAGAGCAGGACGCCGTGGCGGGTGGCCGTCAGTCAGCCCGCTTGATTTTCGAGACAGTTGCTGACTCCATTTGCGTCGCGAGTATCGGTAATTTGTCCGTGTGGCTAATTGGTCGCCGCAGGTGGTGGCTGACTATCTAGATCTTGAGCCTAGAACTCCGCTACACTTCCTTCAAGGAGCGATCGATGCAGGATGGCCAAACGACCAACTACTATACGCTGCTCGAGCTCTCACCCACCGCCACGGACGCAGAACTTAAAAAAGCCTGGCATGAACAGATTCAGGTTTGGCACCCCGATCGTTTTGGCCATGCGCCAGCTCTCCATCAGAAAGCGGAAGCTCGCACCAAACTGATCAATCAAGCCTATCAAACACTGAGCGACCCGGCTGCGCGCGTACGCTACGACGCAACGGCGCGACCATCATCGGCCTCCAAGGCAACGACACACCCTTCGCCATCTCCATCAGCGTACACCTCCACCCCGCCACGCCGGCAGGCTCCACAATCGCGCGACGCACGAGGGCCACGATCCCTTATCATGCTCTCGCAGCAGGGAAAGCCGAAAGTCATGGCGCCGGCGATTCATCTCTATGTCGATCCTCGCGAACAGACTCCGTACAACTTCGATGGATTCACGCGAATCGCAGGAGTTATTCGTGAGACCTTACCGACCAGCGGCTATGCCATTGCCGAAGCCCCCGAACTCTTGTGTATCAAGCCCCTCAACGTCGAAGAGCTGTATCGGGTCTTTTCCAATCCTTCGGACAACCGCCCGCCGTTTCTCTACGAAATGGAACAACTCCTACCATTCCCTTCCCGCTTTCTGATCGTCGAGGGGACGCTCCAACATCGGAAAGCCGGCGGACGTCTCAATCAATATCACAAGGTTGGATTGATGGATTTTCTCGACGCGCTCACCGCGCGGTATGGCATTCAGATCATCTATACCGACTCGCGTGACGAGGCGGAAGAACGGATCGCCAATCTCGCCGCACTACACTACGCCTACTACTATGCCGAACAGCAGGGGCTCGGCCGCTGGCTCTCGGAGAACGATTTGTAGGATTGATCGAAAGGGTATGGGGTCTGGCATGAGTATGGACCTAAAGGTACCAGTAGTTGTTCTTGTGAGATTGTTCTCGTCTGCATAAAACGATTTTGAACTTGTTCAGGTCGCCACCGGCGAGAGTCGACCGGCTAGCACCTGCGAGGCGCACCGCTTGCGCCAGTAACTCTGTCACTCTCGCTGCGTGATCCTCTCCGGCCCGCCTGTTCCGGCCTCTGCCTCACGTTTCCTCTGTGACCTGTGCGATACCTCTCTTCCTCGCGTGAGAGACGTATCATGGTCACTCAAGGAGGAAACACCATGGCGACCAGCAACTCATCTAAACGACCGGCGAATACGCTGCGATGTGGCAACATCAAGGCCACAGTTTGGCAGAATATCAGCGAGAAGGGCCCGTTCTTCGCCACGATCTTTTCGCGACCCTTCAAGGATCACTCCGGTGCCTGGCACAACGGCACCTCGTTAGGTCTCAACGACCTGGAGGCACTCATGAATATCGCCAGTGCGGCAAAGGAGTGGATGACCGCTCATGGCGTGAAGCGCTGAGGGGCTTCATTCCTTCACAGGGATTCTATGACACAGAAGATAATTGGTAGGGCGAAAGTGGCGGCGAGTCAGAAACGGAGTATCCCATTATCAGGCAGTCGCGAGTGCTTCTCTGCGTTGCTCGATATGCTTTCTGACCCTCACCGGCAATGCTTGTTCGGCAGGCCGCAGCTCATCGGTCTTCTGCAGGTTCATCCAAATTCAGCTGTGGTGTTGAAAAATGCCGCTAGACGCACCCGCCGTATCGCCCGTAATGCCACGCTGGCTTTTGATAATCGCCGTGATCCGATTCGCCGGCACTTCGAGGGCTTTAGCCAGTGTATTGGCGTGAATCGGCGGATCTGACGGTTTCATGAACTCTTCCAGGAAAAAGTTCTCATGGATGAATCGCCCGCATACCCTTGTGGATCATGATACGCTCTCCGATCGAGCTCTCGCGACCGTACGCGATCGTCTCGTGACCTTCGACCGGACCGTGCCGTATCGCTGTCCGCGCGGAGCCTGACGCACGGTGACTTCCACATCTTGACCTAGCAAGGAGAGGAAATGCACCAAACGTTCAACCGAGAACCCGGCCATCTGTCCCGAGAGGAGCTTGGATACTTTCGCCTGATCGATCCTGAGGCGCGCGGCCGCCTCCACCTGTTTCCACGCGTGGCGCCGAATCGTGTCCTGAAGGGCTTGCAGTAAACTGCTTTTGAGAAGGAGTTCGGCCGATCGCTCGTCCGAAAACCCCAGATCCCGAAAGATATTTCCACTCCCTTTCGTCACGGTTGCGCGTGTCATAGCCCTTCCTCCCTTCTCCACCTGAGGAGATCGGCATATCGAGTCTTGCCGAGCTCGAGATCAGTCCTCGCTGTTTTCTGTGAGCGTTTCTCACACACATGGAGCACATAGACCGCTTCTTGGAACTTCGCTACATAGAAGACTCGATAGGCCCCGCTCTCATCCCGAACCCGGAGTTCCTGGACGCCAGGTCCGACCGTCGTCATCGGCTTCCAATCATCCGGATCTTTGCCTTGTTGAACTTTGAAGAGCTGAAATCCGGCTGTTTCCTGCACCGTCTCCGGAAGCTCGCGAAGATCCTCCCGTCACGTGCCAACAAAATGAACCGGTTTCATCGCACTCCTTGGCTAGGCCATCTCATGGTATGCCAGATGTGGCATGTTTGCAAGAGTCCCGTGTTGATCATGTAGCTAGCACATCATCTGTCCGGTTTTTGTAGCACGAGAAGTGTCCGGTTTA